>DATKNQ010000340.1:0-12394 GCA_035541265.1 Bryobacteraceae bacterium | reverse complement strand
CGGCCGTTTTGGAGTGCCGTCCTAGCCGTAGCAATCGCTTTCACCGCGTCAGGGACCTGCGCCGGACAGGCCGGCGGCGCATGCCAAACGAAGGACGATGCGGGTTACACCGCCGCCATTCGCAAGGCCACCACCGAGACGTATTTCTCGACAGAACTTACCGATCACCTGCCGTGGAGCTCCTGCGTGCCCGCGCCGGATACGTACCTCGGGCACATCATTGGCGCGCCGGATGTACTCGACCATGTCGCGCAGATCAACGGCTACCTGCGGCTGCTCGCCAGCCGCAGCCCGCGCGTGCGGGTCTTCTCCATGGGCCTGAGCGAAGAAGGGCGCGAAATGATCGTGGCGGCTATCGCGGATGAAGCCACTATAGGGGATCTCGACCGCTACCGGCGGATCACGGCGCGCCTGGCCGATCCACGCGGACTGAGCGAGACCGAGGCGGAGTCGCTGATCCAGCAAGGCAAGCCGATCTATTGGGCGGATGGCAGCATTCACTCGCCGGAATCGGGATCACCGGAGATGCTCATGGAACTCGCCTACCGCCTGGCGGTCGAGGAAACGCCGCTCATCCAGACCATCCGCAAGAACTCGATCGTGCTGCTGACCCCCGTCATAGAAACCGACGGCCGCGACCGATTCGTGGACGTCTACATGTACGCCAAGCACCATCCCGAGGCGATGCCTTACCCGCTCGTCTGGTGGGGCCACTATGTCTCGCACGACAACAACCGCGACGGTATTACCCTGTCACTGGCCCTATCTAAGAATGTTACTAAGACCTATTTCGACTGGCACGCGACGGTCATGCACGACCTGCATGAGTCGATTCCGTATCTATATATCTCGACCGGCACTGGGCCTTACAACGCGTGGCTCGATCCCATCGTCTCGAGCGAATGGCAGCGGCTGGCCTACTACGAGGTGGAGGAGTTGACCCGCCGCGGCGTGGTGGGCGTGTGGACGCATGGCTTCTACGACGGATGGGCGCCCAATTATCTGATTTGGGCCGCTACCGGGCACAACGCCATCGGCCGCTTCTACGAGACCTTTGGCAATCGCGGCGCAGACACGCAGGAACGGACGCTCGAGCCGAATTCCACGAGCCGCGAGTGGTACCGTCCGAATCCGCCGCTCGCGAAGGTCAAGTGGTCGGCGCGCGACAACATCAACCTGCAACAGAGCGGGCTGCTGTTGGGGCTCTACAACGTGGCCTCGCATGGACAGGAGTATCTGCGAAACTTCTATCTGAAGAGCCGGCGCGCGGTGGAGAAGGCGCGTACAGAAGGTCCGGCGGCCTGGGTGTTGCCTGGCGACGATCCGCGGCCGGGCGATCAGGCGCGCCTGCTGAACGTGTTGCGCGCGCAGGGCATCGAAATATCGCGCGCGGAGAAGGCCTTCTCGACGGAGGTCCTGAACGGGGAAAGCGCGGCCATCGGAGGGTCTGGCAAGGGGGCGGACTCCAAAGCGAAGGAAGCTCCCGCCAGCACGGCCGTCAAGTTTCCCGCGGGCAGTTACATCATCCGCATGGACCAGCCTTACAGCCGCCTGGCCGATACGCTGCTCGACACGCAGTATTTCAGCACGAAGGATCCGCGACCGTACGACGACACGGGTTGGACGCTGGGTGCGCTGGCCAACGTCAAGACGGTGCGCGTGATGGACACCTCGGTGCTGGACGTGCCCATGGCTAAGCTCGCGGACGAGGTGCGCACCGCGGGCGGAATCCGGGGCGGCAGCCGTGTCACGCTGGTGGTCAACAACAATACCGATAGCGCGCTGGCGACTTTCCGTTTCCGGCTGGCGAGCGTGGCCATGGGCGCCGCCGAGGAACCGTTCGAAGTGGACGGCCACAAGTTCAATCGCGGCAGTTTCATCATTACGGCGGCAAGTGGGGACGACATGGCGCGGATCGCGGAAGCCGCGCGCGACCTGGGCGTTCCGGTTTTCGCCACGGACACCAAGCTGACTGTGGCGCGGCACGCATTGGAAGCCCCACGCATCGCGCTGCTGCACAATTGGACGAATACGCAGGCGGATGGCTGGTTCCGCATCACGCTCGATCAGCTTAAGATTCCCTACACCTATGTGGCAGACACCAGGGTCCGCGGAACGGCGAATCTGCGCGATCTGTTCGACGTCATCGTGGCGCCGCCGTTCACGGGCGATCTGGCCTCGGCCATACAGGGGCTTCCGATGCAAGGTAACGCGATGTCATGGAAGAGCACTCCCGAAACGCCCAGCTTCGGCGCGCCTGGACTGGATTCGAGCGATGACATTCGCGGCGGCTTCGGGTACTCCGGCATCGCGGCCCTGGAGCGTTTCGTGCGCGATGGCGGCCTACTGGTGACCGCCGGGGAGTCGGCGGCTTTGGCCGTGGAGGGCGGTATGACGCGGGCGGTCTCGCTGCGCCGCTCGCAGAAACTCGTGTGCCCGGGAGATGTGCTGTTGACCGGCGTGGAGGACGCCCGGAGTCCTATCGCCTACGGCTACGGGGAAAAGCTGTATGTCTATTACAGTGAGAACCCCATATTGAACATCAGCCTCGGTTTCGGCGGAAGCGCTGCGAATCCGGGGCGGTCGAGCGGCCGGGGCTCGGCGAGCGATCCGGATGTGATCCAGGGGCGTGCCTACACGCCGCCGGAAAAAACGCCCAAGCGTACTCCGCGCGAGAAGGAGCTGTACGTGCCGGAGGAAATGCGCGCGTATATGAGTTGGCGGATTCCGCCCGAACGCGAGCTGCCGCGTGTGATTCTGCGGTTCGCGTCGGCCGGCGACCTGCTGGTGAGCGGCTTGCTGGACGGCGCCTCGGATTTGGCCGAGAAGCCCGCGGTCGTGGATGTGCCGCACGGCCAGGGGCACATCGTGCTGTTCTCCAACAACCCGATGTGGCGCAATGAGACGTCGGGAAGCTATTTCCTGTTATTCAACGCCATCATGAATTACCGGCATCTGGATGTAGGACGCGCGGTTGATGTAGGCACGGCGAAAACGGAATAGGATTCTCGCGGCCAGGCAGCCGCGTGCGTGGGCGGCGGCAGTTGCGATTCGAAACAATGCGAATGGTGTATGCTGAATTCTCCGAAAGGAAGGGGAAACCATGCGTCCTCTACTCGCCTTGGCCGTATTCGCGGCTCTCGCCATTGCCGATGACGGTCCGCTGCTCGTGCAGAAGCCCACTCTGAGCAAAACTCACATCGTATTCGCTTATGCGGGCGATCTCTGGAGTGTGCCCCGCGAGGGTGGCGACGCGGTCCGGCTTACCAGCGGAAACGGCAACGAAACCGACGCGGCCTTTTCACCCGATGGCGCGCGCATCGCTTTCACCGGCGAATACGACGGCAACGTGGACGTCTTCGTTGTTCCGGCTTCGGGTGGCGTGCCGAAGAGACTAACGTGGCACCCGGCCCCCGATCGCGTCCTGGGTTGGACGCCGGACGGGCAGCGCATCATATTCAGTTCGCCGCGAAATGCCTATTCTCGATTCGCGGAGATGTTCAGCGTTCCAGCCGACGGTGGCGTCGAAGAAAAGCTGCCGTTCCCGAGCGGTTATGAGGCGTGGATGTCACCCGACGGGCAGTCGATTGCCTATGAGCCGATAGCGCGTGCCTTCACGATGTGGAAGAAGTATCGCGGCGGCCAGACGACTCGCATCTGGCTCGCGCGTCTCTCGGACAGCAGCGTGACCAAGGTCCCACGGACGAATTCTAATGACTTCAACCCCATGTGGTCTGGAGACCGCGTCTATTTCCTGTCAGACCGTAATGGCCCCACCACGCTCTTCTTCTACGACACAAAGAACAACGAGGTCCGCGAAGCCATTCACAATCAGGGGTTGGATATAAAGTCCGCCTCGCTTGGGCCGGATGCCATCGTGTACGAGCAGTTCGGTGGGATTTCACTCTACGACCTGAAGTCCGGCCGGACCAAACCGGTGACCATTCGCGTGCACGGGGATTTTGCGGAGGTGCGCGCGAGGCTCGTCAATGCCGGGGGGCAGCTCATCACACCGGCCATCTCGCCAAACGGCGCTCGGGCCGTTTTTGCCGCGCGAGGCGAGATCATCACCATTCCGGCTGAAAAGGGGGACCCGCGCAATCTGACCAACACACCGGGAGTGATGGAACGCGAACCGCAATGGTCGCCGGACGGTAAGAGCATCGCCTACCTTTCCGACGAATCGGGCGAGTACGCTCTACACGTCCAGCCGCAGAGCGGCGAAGGCGAAGTTACGAAAATCCCGCTCAAGCCCGGCTTCTATCTTGCGCCGCGGTTCTCTCCGGACAGTAAGAAAATCGCGTTGGTAGACAGCTTCCAGCGTCTTTGGTACGTGGACCTGGAGACCAAGAAGCAAGTCGAAATCGCGCAGGACACTTATCAGATGCGCGACGGGAACATTGCAGGCGCATGGTCTCCCGATAGCAAATGGCTGGCGTACTCCAGGGTGCTGCCGAACGAGTTGAGCGCCATTTATCTCTACTCGCTCGCGGACGCAAAATCCACCCAGGTGACCGACGGCATGAGCGATGCCACGAACCCCGTATTCGATAAAGATGGCACGTACCTCTACTTCACGGCGAGCACCAACTCCGGGGAGAGCTTGGGATTGGACATTCACGCCGTAGAGCGAACCTCGACCAGTTCGATCTACCTGGCGGTTCTCGACAAAACGCTGGCCTCTCCGTTTGCTCCCGAAAGCGACGAAGAAAAAGCAGCAGACGACAAGAAGGCCGTTGACGGCGACAAGCCCGGCGCGGGATCCGGTACGCCCGCGGCGGACGCATCCAAGCCGCCCGAAGCGGCGAAACCGAAGCCGGCCGTCCCGAACGTCAAGATTGATCTTGACGGCATCGATCAGCGTATTCTGTCCGTGCCTATGCCGCCTCGGCGTTACACCGCGCTGCAGGTGGCGAAGGCGGGAATTCTCCTGGCTGTGGAAGCTCCGCCTCCGGTTTCAGATGGTCCGACGGATCATCCGCCTGGGCAAACCGTGCACCGGTACGACCTGAAGACTCGCAAGAGCGACGCCCCACTCACGGGAGTCAGTAACTTCCAAATGTCGTTTGGCGGCGAGAAGGCACTCTATCGACAGGGGGACGAGTGGATCATCGCTGCGCTCCGGCCCATGGCTGACGGGCCAGGCGGAGGAGGTCCGCCCGCGGCAGCGGCCGGCGGCGCACAGAAAGGCGTGCTGAAGACTTCCGGCATCGAAGTCCGGGTGGAACCAGTCCAGGAATGGAAACAGATGTACCACGAGGCTTGGCGGATCGAGCGCGACTGGTTCTACGATCGCCATATTCATGGCCTGGATCTGAGAGAGGCGGAGAAGGAGTACGAGCCTTACCTCCGCAACATCGCATCCCGGGGTGATCTCACCTATTTGTTCCAGGAGATGCTGGGCAATATGGTGGTGAGTCACATGGGAACGGGCGGCGGCGATTTGCCCGAGGTGAAGCACGTCCAGACAGGACTTCTGGGCGCCGATTACGAGGTCGCAAACGGTAGATACCGCTTCCTGCGGGTCTATGGCGGCGAGAATTGGAATCCGCAACTCCGCGCGCCGCTTACTCAGCCGGGCGTGAATGTTAAAGCCGGCGAGTACCTGTTAGCAGTCAATGGCCGCGAGGTGCGTCCTCCCGAAAACATCTACAGTTTCTTCGAAGGGCTGGCCGGCAAATCCGTACTGTTGCGCGTCGGGCCCGACCCGAATGGCTCCGGGGCACGAGAGGTAGACGTGGTCCCCGTGCCCGATGAGGGAAGGCTGCGAAACTTGGCCTGGATCGAGGAGAACCGCCGCAAGGTCGATCAGATGACCGGAGGCAAGGTTGCCTATATCTACATGCCGGATACGGCCAACGGCGGGTTGACAGCGTTCAATCGCTACTTCTACGCGCAGATCGGTAAAGATGCCGCGATTGTGGACGAGCGTTTCAATGGGGGCGGTCTGCTGGCCACTGATATTGCGGAGATTCTTAATAGAAAGGTGCTCAGCGCAGCGTCCAACCGGGTCGGAGATCCTCTGGTGCAGCCGCAGGGGATTTTCGGGCCGAAGGTAATGATCATCAATGAACGCGCCGGCTCGGGCGGTGACGCGATGCCGTGGTATTTCAGGCGCGCGGGCGTGGGCAAGTTGATCGGCACGCGCACTTGGGGCGGGCTGGTCGGAATGGCCGGAGGGCCGCCACTGATGGATGGAGGTTTCGTGGGCGCGCCCAGTTCGGGTATCTACAATCCGCTTACGGGCGAGTGGGAAGTGGAAAACATCGGCGTCCCGCCGGATGTGGAAGTCGAGCAAGACCCGGCACTAATTCGGAAGGGCCATGATCCGCAGTTGGAGAAGGCGGTTGAAGTCATATTGGAGGAATTAAGGGAAAACCCGCCTCCGAAACTTCGCCATCCGGCTTTTCCAAACTACCATCGCTAGGCGGCGCCGCGCTGGGCAGGCAGGCTCGCTTCACAGAGACTGGACATGGCGCACCAGTTGTTCGGCGGGGGACATCAACGCCACGGCGTATCGCGAGCCGCTCAGGCACCCGCGCTCCACGGCCAGGCTTCGATAGTAATCGTTGTACCGGAAGCCGTTTTCGCCCTTCCACATGGGAAATAGCGCGCAAGCTTCCATCCAGCGATCGAATACCGGTGTGATGTCCAAATAGGTGTCCGCGCGAAAACCGCCGGCGTCCTCCCAGTTGTCCGCATAGAAGGTCTTAGATACGTTGTGGGCTGGATCCTGGCGCGCGATGGCCGGCAGTGCGGCGTAGAAGATAGCATCGGCGACGATCTCGTAGCAGGCTTTGTGGTCCTTGTGCCAACTACCCTTCCAGTGCGTTACCACGATCGCCGGCTTATACCGGCGAAGCATGTCGCAGACCGCGAATTTGACTTGCTCATTCACGGGAATCTCACCATCGGGCCAGGTGAGGAAGGCGGTTTGCGCGCCCAGCATCGTTGCGGCATGTTCCGCGGCTTCGCGCTGCATGGCGCCATAGCGCGCCGGGGGAATGGATGCCGATCCCCGTTCGCCCAGCGACAGGCTGAGAAAAACGCCTGGTGCGCCCCGGCTGGTCTCGAGGGCCACCGGCGCACCCATAGCGAAGAACGCATCACCAGGATGCGCGGCGATCGCCATGATCGCGCTACCCGATGGCGGGGCGCTGCTGGGGGCTGCCGAGGGCGGGCGGCCGGGCATCTGCGCGGCGCTCAATGCGCCGGCTCCGAGTCCCAGATACTCCAGAAAACGCCGCCGTGTTTGCCGCTGCATCAGTCACCGCCCGCTGATATTCTATCCGGTAATGATGGCAGCAGAAGAATACCTCACGAAGATCACCGGGATCGTGTCCACGATCCGGCAGAGTCAGAAAGAAAAGATCGAAGCGGCGGGCGCGGCTTTCGCGAAGTCGATCGAGTCCGGCGGGCGAGTCTATCTTTTCGGCAGCGGCCACTCCGTCATTCCGGTGCTGGACATCTTTCCGCGATACGGGAGTTTCATCGGCTTTCTTCCCATATACGATCCGCGGCTGATGTGGTCGAACGTGGTGGGTCCGGGCGGCGCGCGCGAGTTGCTGTGGCTGGAGCGGCGCGAAGGCTATGCGGCGGTGGTGCTGGAGAGCTACCAACTGGAGGCCCGCGACGCGCTGCTGGTCTTCTCGCACGGGGGGCTGAACGCGGCGCCCATCGAAATGGCGCTGGAATGCAAGAAGAAGGGGCTGACGGTGGTTTCGGTTTCGTCGCATCAGAACTGGCGGCAGGCGCAGGCCACGCACTCGAGCGGCAAGGCGCTGGCGGACGCTTCGGACATCGCCATCGATAATTGCGTGCCCCCGGAAGACGCGCTGGTGAGCATGGAAGGCATCGCGGAGCGATTCGCGGCCGGCTCTACGGTGGCGGCAGTGTCCATCGCGATGGCTCTGGTGGCGGAAACCGGCGCCCGGCTGGTGGAGCGCGGAAAGAAGCCGCCGACCTTCGTTTCGCCCAACGTGGGGCTGCCCGCGGATCACAATCAGGAAGTCTTCCGCGCTTACGAGCGATTCGTGCGCGGGCGGTCGTGAGCGAATGCCGCGCGTAGCCCTGGCCGCGGATCTTGGCGGCACCAAGATCGCGGTGGCGCGGGTGGAAGATACGGGCCGGATCACGCACCGGTTGCGAGCGCCTACGCCGGTTGGTGGAGGCGCGGCGGTAGTGGATGCGATCGCTGAACTGCTGGAGCAACTGCCGCGCGCGGGCGTTTGTGCCGCTGGCGTGGATGTGCCGGGCCTGGCCCATCCGGGCGGGGTGGTGTGGGCGCCGAACATTCCCGGATGGACGAGCATGCCGTTGGGCAAACTGCTCGCGGACCGCTTGCGGCTACCGGTAGTGGTGGATAGCGACCGCAATGCGTTCGTCACCGGCGAGGCTTGGCAAGGATCGGCCAGGGGATGCCAGGACGTCGTTTTCGTGATGGTGGGAACCGGGATTGGGGCGGGCATCATCAGCGGAGGGCGGCTGATTCGCGGACACGGCGAACTCTCCGGCTGCGCTGGTTGGATGGCGGTGCGGGATCGTTACCGGCGCGGGTATGAGAGCGTCGGCTGCCTGGAATACCATGCGGCGGGACCCGGCATCGCACGCGCCGCTGCGCGTGTTTTTGGGAGCCCTCTGACCGCGCGCGAAATCGTCAAACTGGCGCGCGCGGGCGATGCGCGGGCTACCGGGTTGCTGGCAGCCGCGGGCCACTACCTGGGGCTGGCGCTTTCTAACCTGGTGGACATTCTGAATCCGCAAATGATTGTCATCGGTGGCGGGGTGGCTGCCGCCGGCAACCTGCTGCTGGACCCGGCGCGCCGGACCTTGCGGCAGTGGGCGCAACCGTTGGCGGTGAGGCAGGTGAGCGTGATGCGGAGTGCTTTGGGGGATCGCGCCGGCGTACTGGGCGCCGCCCGGTTGTGCTTCGAGCATGGCGAGCGCTGACGATGCAACCAGTCTCCGTTTCCAGTAAGCCGCCCATGCGCCGCGCCGCGCTCCTGCTGACCGTGAACGCCTGCATGTTCGTCTTTGGCGTGGTGCTGTTGTTAATGGGCTCGCTGCTGCCGCATCTGGATGTGAGCGGCGCGCGCGCCGGCAACCTCGGCTCATTGCCGCTGATGGGCATACTGGCGGTGACGGTGGTGATCGGTCCGGCGCTGGATAAGCTGGGGGCCAAGCCCATGCTGGCTCTCGGGCTGGGACTGGTAGCCGCGGCGTTGGCCGCTATGCCGTCGATGAGCAGCTACCCTCTACTGGCGGCAGCCGCACTGGTTTATGGCGTAGGCGGCGGCATCCTAAACACGGCCACCAATGCGGTCGTCTCCGAATTGAGCGCCTACGGGCGAGGGGCGGCGCTGAACCTGCTCGGCTTTTCCTTCAGCCTGGGCGCCGTCAGCGCCCCGCTGCTGATGTCGTTCGCTTCCCGGCGATTTCCGGCTTCGGCGATCCTTTACCTGCTGGCCGCGCCTCCGGCGGCCGTGCTCCTGCTGATCCTGGCGCTGCCGTTTCCGCGCCCCACAAACACCGCAACGCCGCTCAGAGAGTTGCTGCGCGTGCTCAACCATCCAGTGGTGTGGATCACCGGCGTGCTGCTTTTCTTCGAGTCCGGAAACGAGAACTGCATGTTCGTCTGGGCCGGGAAGATGATGAAAGACACACGGGGTCTGGCGGTCAGCCGCGCGGATCTGGCGTTGGTGTGTCTGAGTATGGCTTTGGGCGCCGGGCGTCTGCTGGCGGCCCTGGGGATGAAACGCCTGGGCAGCCGAAAGCTACTGCTGTCGTCGGCCGCGATGATACTTGCCGGCACGGCCGTGGTGCGGGCCGGGGCGACATTCGGCGGCATGATGCTGGGCTTTGCGCTGCTCGGACTGGGCATGGCCGCGGTATTCCCCACAGCCCTTGCGGTGGCTGGCGATCGTTTTCCTGAGCAAACCGGAACGGCTTTTGGCGCCATCATGACGGCTGCGCTGGTGGGCGGCACCGCCGGTCCATCCGTAGGAGGTTGGCTGGCCGGATCCGGGCTCATGGACGTCTTGTTTGTGCCGCTCACCGCTGCGATCGGCATCACCGTCTGCACGCTGGCCGCGTCACGTTACGCGCGCCGTTGAGCTGGCTCTGAGGCGTCCGCAGCGCGAACCGGCGGCGAGCGCCCGGTTTCGCTGCGTAATTCGGAAACGAGTCCACATCGCTCAACAGACGCCCTAGTTCCGGGGCCCAATCCCTTCCGTCCGCCGAGCTGCGTAGCACCCGCAAATCAAGATCGTGGCTACCACGCTGCGCGAAGTGCACTCGACCAACCACCACAGTTGGAGGGCCGTCGCCTGCATCGATGGCCAGACCTACATCGTGCGCCCGCCTGCGAGCGGTGCGTGCGTTTGCCGAGAGCGGACCGGCACGGATTCAGCGGTGAGTCTCAGAATAGGGAACAATGAACGCGTGACAGACGCGATCGTCAAAGATCCCCAGGTGACGCACGTGCCCGTATTCTGTGGAACCCGAGTGCCCGTGCAGACGCTGTTCGAGTCTCTGGCGGGCGGAGACACGCTGGAAAAATTCCTCCTGGGTTTCCCACCGTTCCACGCGCGCTGGCCTTGGAAGCGCTCGCCGAAGCCCGCAAGCTGCTGCTGGCGCGCGCCTCATGAAGCTTCTGGTTGACGAATGTGTCGACGCGCGGCTGCGCACTCCGTTTCCCGGACGACCGCCAAACCGCCCGTTTCGCCAATCTGGACGGTTTGGAAAACTGGCGCCTGCTGGATGCTGCCGAGGCAGCCGGCCTTGAAGTCCTGATTACTGCGGACCAGAACATTCGGAGCACAGAATTTGAACCAAAGGAGTATCGCCCTCGTAACTCTGTGTGGGCGGACCAACCGATTGAAAGATCTTGCGCTCGTCGTGCCGGCGGCGATCTCCGCGATAGCTTCGATCAGGGCTGGGGACGTGGTAAGGATTCGGTAACTGCCGGACTTTGAACGCGGCTCGGGACATCACTCAGACGGGTGTCTCCCGTCCATGTGGAGGTGCCGCGTCCATGAAGGTCCGCTTCGGGACTGGGTAAAGACTGCTCGAATCGCGATAATAGGCGTGTGGAATTCCGATTGGATCACCCCAGATTTGAAAGCCTGTATGCAGCCGCCCAATACGTGATGCGTGAGCATGCTGAAAAGGAGCATCCTGTGTTTCCCGGCAAGGAGCCTGCATTCGTCTTTCGGGGGGAGTGCGGAGGATTCCCAACAACGATGCCAGGCATCGCTCGAGTCACCGGGTTGTCACAGGCGGATTGGTTGACGCTTGCAAGAATCAGTGATTGGGCAGCGGCGCGTCTCCATAAGGAACTCGACAGCTTAACGTGGCCGCAGGCTTCTGCCCTCCTGCAGCACTACGGAATGCCGTCGCGTATCCTTGATTTTACGGGTGATTTGGGGCTAGCTTTCAGCTTTACTGGCAGAGGCGGGAATGATCTCGGGCGATTGGCCGCGCTGCCGTATGTGCCTTGTGAGACGGGTCCGATGTTCGAGTTCTTCGATCACCCATGGGCCGAACGAGCACAGAGACAGGCTGCATAATGGGGTGCTGATGGACACATCTGAAATAAACGACCTCAAAGCTGATTCGGTGCGAGCGCGATTCGATCTCCGGTGGTATGAATTCGCAATTCTGCCGTGCGAAACAGAGTGGTGCCAAGAACGCGCGCGCGGCTTGCTTCAAGAGAGCAGCGATCCGAGCGCTGGGTTTGTCCGGTACTACATTACGCGCTATGTCGAAGAGTTCGGAAAGTTGTCGTCGGGGTTGACTGAGTGGCTACTGAAAAGCGTTGTCATTGCACCCTACTGCGCTCTGGTCGACTGCCACGAACAGGAAGAAGCCGTAGTTTTCTTTCGACCTGCGGAGTACCTTTTGGAGAATGGTCTGCCCGCATTCGATCCGGCTTTGGAAGCGGAATGGTCGCGCCGCTATTGGTCAAGAGACTGCAACGAGGATAGCAGGCAACGACTTCGGGATTTCGTGGTGCCAGCTCCCGGCAGGATACTTGTGGACCCCAGAACGTATCATTCTAACGGCTAAAGCATGCTGTTTTGCAAAACGGGCCTTGAGGAAGTTGGCGTCCAAGATCCTCTCATGACGGGATAACGATTTGCCACCCTTCGGAAGGTCCGATAGCATCGTCACTATCGGAGAGTTCCTGACGCCTCGCCTTACCGGAGCGTGGCTAACCTCGATCCACGCAGCAGCCCCTCGGTCCCCCCCTAATTTGAAGTGAACCCCAAAACTGAGACACAAAGTTAAGGGACCAAATACATTGAATGGAGTGAGGAATGGATTTGGCCCGATCAGTTTACAGTCGCGATCTGAAGATCGCCGCCATGCGCGCACTGGACGCCGGCTCTGCCGC
>DATKNQ010000339.1:0-12672 GCA_035541265.1 Bryobacteraceae bacterium | reverse complement strand
TCGCGGAACTGGCTCATGGCGCTGTTCAGGTTTTCGTACAACTGCGGATTCACGAGCAACTGCCCGACGGTGCCCTGGCCGGAATTGATGCGTTCGATGGTGGTGTCGAGCTTCCCGGCAAGTTCGGTGAACTGCTTGTAGAGTTGATCGTCTTTGAGCAGCTTGCCGGCTGTGCCCTTGCCCTCGTTCAATTCCTTCGCCAGCAGCCGCATCTCAGCCAGCGTCTGCTGGGCTTCGTCATAGACCTGCGGATCTTTCAGCAGCTTGCCCGCGGTGCCCTGCCCCTGCTGCAAGTCCGCCAGCATGGCGTCGATCCGCTTGATCGGCTCGCGAATCTCCTGGTACAGGCTGTCGTCGTAGATCAGCTTGCTCAGCGTGCCCTTGCCGTTACGCACGTCCGCCAGCAGTTGCTGCCCTTCGCCCGCGATGTTGTTCAGGCGCTTGTAGAGCTCGTCGTCGCGCAGCAGCTTCCCCAGGTTGCCCTTGCCCGCGTCGATATCCGTCAGCATGGCGTCCGCGCGCTTCGAGATATCCTGCAGCGTGGCGATCAGGTTGGCGCTCTGCGCCATCAGCTCTGGAATGTCTTGCGTCTGCAAGCTGCGCAGTTCGCTGCCGGACCTCATGGGCGTGGCGCTCTGCCCCTTCGTGATATCGATGAACTTGTTGCCCAGTAGGTTCGCCGCGCTGATCGCGGCCGTGGAATCCTCCGGGATCTGTCGCATAAACCGCTCCTGGATCGACAGTTCGAACTCCACCGCCCGCTTGGGATCCTTCGATCCCGATAGCCGGATGTTCTGCACAGCCCCCACCAGGATGCCGTTCAGCCGCACCGGCGTCGAGGCCGTCATACCCGCGGCGTCCGCCATGTAAGTGCGCAGCGTTTCGTTGTGTTCGAAGATCGAGCGGCTCCCCGTCAGCAGGAAGATCAGCACCGCCAGGATCACCATGGCGGTAAACGCAATTACTCCGACCTTCAGTTCGGACCAGCGGACTTTGCGGCGCTCCGGCATTTTATCCCCGATGCTTCACGAACTTGGCCACGTACGGATCCTGCGACGCCTCCAACTCCGGCTGCGGACCTTCGAACACCAGGCGGCCCTCGCGCAGCACCATGAAGATCGTCCGCGGCCGGGCATTGCCGCCGTGATTCTGAGCCGGCTCCAGGCTGCCATTCTCCGGATTGTAGCGGAAATTCGCCACCAGGTTGCCGTCCTGATAGCGATACGTCACCAGCAGCGTGGTGGTCTTGTTCAAGTCGCGCTCCTTCACCACCAGCGCCATGATGGTCTGCGCCGTGATCGGATCGAGGCCCGCCGTCGGCGAATCATAGAGCACCAGAGGCGGCTGCGTCACCACCGCGCGCGCGATCGCCGCCCGGCGGCGCATGCCGCCCGAAAGTTCGCTCGGAAATTTCTCGAGCGTGCCTTCCAATTCCACGAACTTCAAGGCCTCCTCCACCCGCGGCCGCACCTCGTCGCGCGGGCACTGAATCGATGGCTGGTTCAGCAGCGGATAGCTGACGTTCTCTTCAATCGTCAGTGAATCGAACAGCGCGCTCTCCTGAAACAGCATGCCGATCTTGCTGCGAATCTCGAAAAGCGCCCGCTCCCGCATGCGGCTGATGTCCCGCCCGAAGACATACACCGTCCCGCTATCCGGCCGCTGCAAGCCGAGGGCCGTCTTCATCAGCACCGTCTTGCCGCTGCCGGTCGCGCCCATGATCACCCGCGATTCGCCTTCGAATGCCTGGAAGGAGACATCGCACAGCGCCGGCACGCCATCGAATTCGACGCACACGCGCTCGAAGCGTAAGACGGGTTGAGATGTTTCCTCGGGCATCACGAGATGGCCTGGCTGACGAAGATCTTGCCCAGGAAAAAGTCGCAGATCAGGATCAACACCGATGCCGCCACCATCGACTGCGTCGTCGCGCGGCCCACGCCCTGTGTGCCCCCCGTCGTGCGCAGACCGTAATAACAGCCTACCAACGCGATGATGAACGCGAACACGAAAGGCTTCAGCAGGCCCTGCGTCAGGTCGTTCCACTCGAGCGCCCGCCACACCGTCGACCAATACTGCTGGCTCGGCAGATCCAGGAAGAACCGGCCCACGAACCAGCCGCCGAACATGCCGATGAAATCCGCCAGAATCGTCAACAGCGGCAGCATCACGGCGGTAGCCACCAGCCGCGGCGTCACCAGCTTCTGGATCGGATCGGTGCCCAACGCGCGCATGGCGTCGATCTGCTCGGTCACTTTCATCGAGCCGATCTCGCTGGCGATGCCCGACGAATTCCGCCCGGCCATCATCAGCGCGGTCAGCACCGGCCCCAACTCGCGTACCAGCGAAATCGAAACCAGCGTGCCGGTCTGATCGACCTGCCCATATTGCGCCAGCGCGCGCGACATCTGCAGCGCCATCACCGCGCCGGCGAACAACCCGGTCAGAATCACGATCGGCAGGCTGCCCACGCCGATCAGATCCATCTGCATCACAATGTCGTCGCCATAATGCGGGCGCAGTGCGACGTTGCGCAAAGCGCGCCCCGTCAGTATGAAGAACTCCTGAATGGCGATGAACGGTTCCTTAAGGAGATCGAGCAAGCCGGATGGACCCCGAAATTCGATGCTACCATGGGCGGTGCTGATAGGTGCTGGGTGCCGGATAACGGGTTCTGGGGGCTAGGTGCGGGGTGCTGGATAAGAGCGCTCCCGTTTGAGGAGCGTTTGCCAGAACCCAGCACCCAGTACCCAGCACCCGCTTTATGAAAGGTCTCACCGCCATCCCGGGCATCCGCGTTGGCCACGCCTCGAACTTCGATGCGTTGACCGGCTGCACCGTGATTCTCTGCGAAGCGGGCGCCATTGCCGGGGTCGACATCCGTGGCTCCGCTAGCGAGACTTCCTCGATCGACACCTTGCAGCCGGGCCACGTCACCGGCCAGGCGCACGGCATTGTACTGACCGGCGGCAGCGCCTTCGGACTGGAAACCGCTTCCGGCGTGCGCCGTTACCTTGAGCAGCAGCGCATCGGATTTCACGCCGGACCCGCCATCGTCCCCATCGTCCCATGTGCCGTGCTCTTCGACCTGGGCTTCGGCAAGCCCGGCATCCGTCCCACCCGCGAGATGGGCGAAACGGCGGCCGCTGCAGCCACGGCCGATCCGGTGAAGGAAGGCGCCGCCGGCGCGGGCACCGGCGCGACCGTCGGTAAGATATTCGGCATCCGCCAGGCAATGAAATCGGGCATCGGTTCAGGCCAGGTCGAATTGCCCGGCGGCGTAATCGTGGCCGCCTTGGCCGCCGTCAACGCCTTCGGCGATGTCCGTGATCCGTCCACCGGCAGGCTGATCGCCGGAGCCCGCCGCGCGCCCGGCAGTTCCGAGCTCGCCGGCACCGTCACGGTCATGAAAAGCGGCCGCCTCCAGGGCGGCTTCGAGAGCCGCAATACCACCCTCGTCGTGGTCGCCACCAATGCCCGGCTCTCGAAGGTCGAAGCCGCCAAACTCGCCCAGATGGCAAACCTGGGCGTCGCCCGCACCATCTATCCGGTCTGGACCATGTTCGATGGCGACACCACCTTCGCCCTCTCACTGGGCGGCGCGGTCGCGGACCTCAACGCTCTCGGTGTCGCCGCCGCCGAAGCCGTGCAGCAGGCCATTGTGCGCGCCGTCCAAATGGCCCCCTCCATGGGCGGACTTCCCGGCCTAGCTGGCTAAGGCGTTCACCTAACCGGATAGAGGAAATCACTGGGACTTCTAAAACTTTTTACCCTAAGAATTAACCCGGCTTAACTTATGTTGATGGTATACTATTGAGGATTAAAGGCTGTCGAGATGCGGGCGCTCTCCTCAGCCGGGCGTAAACGGTCCGTAAGGTAGGGAAGACAGCATCGGTAGGGCTTGAATCTCGTGTAAGGTGAAGCGCATCTTCACGCGATGCCAGCGGACACAATAACATGGGACTTGAAAATTCGGGCGAGCGGGTAGAACGGCGGGCAAAGCGTCGCTTCGTCATGGAGCGCGAGATCCGCTACCGGGTGTTAGACCAGGATAAAATCATCGCTGTTGGAAGCGGTAAGACACTAAACTTGAGTAGCAACGGGGTGGCCTTCGTCACCGACCGCGAACTGCCTCAGGGGACCTTCATCGAAGTCTCCATCGCTTGGCCGGCGCTGCTCGAAAATCGCTGTCCGCTGCAACTGATCGGCTTCGGCAGGGTGCTCCGCAGCGCAGGCGGCACCGTAGCCGCAACGCTCGAACAATACGAGTTCCGTACCCTCGCCCGCGCCGTGCCCGAGGGCGCCTGGTCTGCCCGCAGCGATCAGAAACTGCGCCGCTGGGCGGAAGCCGTCGCCCGCGGCTGATCCGGAACGCTTCTGCGCCTTCGTCCCTACGAGTGGCTGCTGGCCGCCTACTTCGTCTACACCGCTGTCCTGGCGCGGACCTTGCCGGTGCCCGCGCGCGTCTCCGCCCTCACTCCGCTCCTGAATCTGGCTTTGCTGGCCACCGGCGCGCTGCTGGCCTACGCCGGCTCGCTGCGGCGCCGCCTTCCCCTCGGCGTGATGCGTGACTGGTTCCCCCTGGCCCTCATGCTGCTCGCTTACCGTGAGATGGGCTGGTTTGCCCCGGCGCACCACGTGCCTCAACTGGAAAACACCTGGATTGTCTGGGACCGCCTGCTGCTCCAAGACTGGAAACTGCATGCCGCTATCGAAGCTCTCGGCCCGGTGCTGCCCTCCATCCTCGAAGTCGCCTACTCGCTGGTCTACGCGCTGGGACCGTTTTCCATGGCGATGCTCTATGTCTACAAAAGGCGCGAACGCGCCGGCCAGTTCCTGTTCCTGTTCGTCCTCGGCGTGCTGCTCTGCTACGCCCAGTTTCCGTTCTGGCCTTCCGAACCGCCCCGCACGGTTTTCCCCGGCCAGGACTTCCCGTCCTACCTCACCGTGTTCCGCCGCTTCAACTGGTGGATGCTCGGCGGCTACGGCATCCATATCAGCGTCTTCCCCAGCGCACACGTGGGCGGCGCCTTTTCCGCGGCATTCGGCACGCTCCGCTTCCTGCCGGAAAAGCCCTGGGTCGGACGCCTGCTCTTGGTGATGGCCGTGCTGATCGCGACCGCGACCGTTTACGGAAGATATCACTACCTGGCTGACGCGCTCGCCGGATTCACCATGAGCCTGCTGGCCTTGGCCGCCAGCCGGATCGTGGATCGCGCCGCGCGTCCCGCTATTCCGTCTTCTTAGAGCCGGCCGATTCCTTGGCGGGCGCAGCGGCCGGTTTACCGGCTTCCGTGCTCTTCGTATCCGTCGATTCGGTCTTGGTCTTCTCTTTCGGCACAGATCCGTTCTTGCCGTAATCCGTGACGTACCAGCCGGAGCCTTTGAACTGCAGCGCGGGCGCCGATAACAGTCTCTCTACCGCCCCGCCACATCCTGCATGTTGCTGAAGAGGTTCATCGACAAACTTCTGCATGACCTCGAAAACCTCTCCGCAACGGGCGCATTTGTACTCGTACAACGGCATAACAATTTGATGGGTGAGATTCCCCGATCTGAGTTCTATTCTAGCAGATCCAGGGTGCCTCGTACGTCCGCCGGAACCGGTCCGCTAACCGGAACCGTTCTCCGCCGTCTTACAGGTATGCGGATGCGCGCAACTTTGATAATGATGTTGTTGGTTGGAGTCCTGGGAGCGTCCCAGCGTCATTTCCTCGCTACCACGCCGGTGGGACGCTCCGCGCACGCATTCTCCCGCTACTTCCATGCACTGGGACAAGAGTCGCTGAACCCGATCGAACGTGTGGTGTTCAGTCTGGCCCTGACCAGCGCCAAGGCCAGGCACACTTGCCGGATCCCCTCCCACGGATGAAATCTCCGTGGGAGGTTGAGCACGGGTCTTAGTTTAGCCTTTCTTGTGCGTGTGGTGAACCGGCGCCGCGATTCTTTCCTCTTTCAAGGTGCTGCAGCCGTCCGCTGTGACCGTGCAGATCTTCGCCTTCTGTACGTCGAAGGTCACCATGAAGGTGGGATCCTTGGTGAATGACTCGCCGATGCCCTCGAACTGGATCTCTTCACCCAGCACCGGCTTGCCCGTCAGCGCGATCGGCGTGGTGTCGTCCGTGCCCACCAGCTTCAGCGTGACGTTCGGCGCGCCGTCTTTGCTCTCCATCGAGACCAGCAATTCCTTCGACCGCGCGGCCGGCTTCGCCGAAACCAGCCAACCCTTCAGCTTCGGAACCGCCGCACCCTTCATCGAGCTGTCGAAGTAGGTCTGCCCGTCCGGCGACAGCAACTGGCCCTTGATGTTCAACCACAGCGCCAGCTGCGGATTGGTCTTCTTCAGTTCCTCTTCCTTCTCCGCCGCGATTTCCGCCGCGGTCTTGATCTTGAAATCCGCCGGCGGCATGGGATTCGCCTTCGCCATCGTCTTCAAATCGGCCAGCCCGGTCGTGTCGCCGTGCAGGGTGGTGTACGCTTTGGTCAGATAATCGTCCACCTTCTTCCGCAACGCCGGATCGAGCGCGCCCTGGCCGTCATAGGCTGCCGCGCGCGCAAAATAATACAGGGCCTCCGACTGCATTTCCGGCTTTTTCTCGGCAATCGACCGCGCCAGTACCACCTGCCCCAGCCAGTACGTCGCCTCGCCGGCATTTGGATTCGCCGCCAGGCTCTTCTTCAGGTCCTGCTCCGCGTCGGCGTTGTTCTTCTGCGCCATCGCCACCCATCCCAGGGTCTTGTACGCGATAGCGTCGAGATTTGTCTTAGCCACTTTCCAATCTTCATCCTTGGTATTGGCGGGTTTTTCGGCATTCAGCAATCCGTTCGCCGCCTGGGTCGTGGTCGCCAGGCCATCGGCGCTGGTGTTGTTCAACGAGGGCGCCAGGAAGGTGATCCAATACAGCGCGGTGATGTCCTTAGGATCGATGGTCAGAAGGTCTTTCGCCGTGTCCACCATCTTGGCCGCCTGGTTCAGAGACTGGTACGTGGTCAAGTACAGCAGCAGGCGCTCCTGTTTGAAGTCCGATTCAGGATATTTCTCCTTCCAGGTGTTCAAGAGCGCGAGCTTCTTGTTGGGGTCCTTTTCTTTGGTGGCGGAGTCGTAAAGCGTGTACTCCTGCTGGTCTTTGTATTGCTTTTTCTTGGCTGCCGGCGCCGTCTGGCTGCTGTTGGCCGGCTGGCTGGACTGCGCCAAGCCAGTACCGATTCCGAGCAGCACAATGGCCGCAATCCCCGTTAGCCTTCGTAAAAAATGATGCACTTCCCGCCTCCCTGCAATTATTCGCTTCAAGAGTTTTGATCGACCTGTGGGCCTACTGAGCCGCGTTGTTCCGCCGGCTTGAGCGCCGCCATCGTGTCCGAATCGTTGGATACTTGCGGAGTATAGCCGAACGCCGCAAGCGGTGCAACATATTCGACGCCGTCCCGGGCCATTGAGTTCCGAATCCAAGATCATAGCAGATCATATGGTAAGCCAGTGAATATTCCAGTGGGGCAGGCACTTTGCCGGCGGCGGCCTCTCAGGCCGCCTTCGGGCGTTTTGTAACCTTTCCGCAAACGAAAGCCGCCCCCGCCCGTGCTATTTTGAATTGCATGCCTCTGGAAAATCCTTTCCAGGATCCCCTCCGCTTCGAGCGGCGCGTCCCGGAATGCGCCATGGTCATCTTCGGAGCCAACGGGGATCTCACCAAGCGTAAACTGCTGCCTGCACTCTACCGCCTCGCCTACGAGCGCCGCCTGGATGCGGGATTCGCTGTCCTGGGTATTTCGCGCACGCCTTTATCTGACGAAGCGTTCCGCGACAAAATGCACTCTGCCGTCCAGGAATTCCTCGAGGATTCCCCCTTCGATGCCGACGTCTGGAACGCTTTCGCCCAAGGACTTTTCTACATGGCCGGCAATTTCGACGATGCGGCGATGTTCCCCGCACTCGATGCCCGCCTGAAGCAGATCGATGCCTGCCGCCACACCGGCGGCAATGTGCTCTTCTATCTTTCGGCCCAGCCCAGCCAGTACATCCCCATCGCCCAGGGCTTGGCCGCCGCCCACGTGGGCAAAGGATCCGGCTGGCGCCGCATCGTCATCGAAAAGCCCTTCGGCCACGATCTGGCGAGCGCCCGCAAGCTCAGCGACGAGCTGCACAGCGCCTTCGACGAGTCTGAGGTCTACCGCATCGACCATTACCTCGGCAAGGAAACCGTCCAGAACATCCTCGCATTCCGCTTCGGCAACGGCATCTTCGAGCCGCTCTGGAATCGCCGCTACGTGAACCACGTGCAGATCACCGCCGCGGAGTCCATCGGCGTCGAGGGCCGCGGCGGCTACTACCAGGAAGCCGGCGCCCTGCGCGACATGATCCAGAATCACCTCTCGCAGGTGATGGCCACCATCGCCATGGAGCCCAGCGCCACCTTCCGCCCCACCTCCGTCCGCGACGAACGTTCCAAGCTGCTGCGCTCCATCCGCGTCATGAAGCCCGACGAAGTGCTGCAGAATAGCGTATCCGGCCAGTACGGCCCGGCCCGCATCGGCGGCGGCGACGTCCCCGGCTTCCGCCAGGAACCCGGCGTCAATCCCGAAGCGCAAACCGACACCTACGCCGCCGTCACCTTCTACGTCGATAACTGGCGCTGGGCCGGCGTCCCGTTCTACCTGCGCTCCGGCAAGCGCCTCCCCAAGCGCGTCACCGAGATCGCGATCCAATTCAACGCCGCGCCGCTCGCCATCTTCAACGGCGAAGAAAACAGCACAGCACCGAATCTTCTCATCCTGCGCATCCAGCCCGAGGAGGGAATTTCGCTCAAGTTCCTTTCCAAGCGCCCCGGCGCCGGCATGCAGCTCCGCCCCGTTTCCATGGACTTCAACTACGGTTCCAGCTTTGGCGAGCGCTCGCCCTCGGCCTACGAAACCCTGCTGCTCGACGCCATCATCGGCGATGCCACGCTCTACACCCGCCAGGACATGGTCGAGGCCAGTTGGACGGTGGTCGACGCCATCCAGACCGTCTGGAACAATACCAGGTTTGACTTCCCCAATTACCCGGCCGGCTCCTGGGGACCCAAAGCCGCGGACGACATGCTCGCCCGCCACAGCCACGTCTGGAGGCAGCCATAATGGCCGGCACCATCTCCCCCGACCGCATCCTGCACGAGATGGCTGATCTGTGGGTCACCCTCGGCAAGCAGGGTGAAGGCGAGACCGGCGTGCTGCGCGCCTGCTCCATGACCCTCGTCGTCGCCGCCGAAGAGTCTGACGATACGCAGGCCATCGGCGAAACTCTCGCCGCGCTGATGCCCGAGCATCCCAGCCGCGCCATCGTAATCCGCTTCCGCGCCGAAGACCACCGCGCCCTCGACGCCCGCGTCTTCGCCCAATGCTGGATGCCCTTCGGCCACCGC
This sequence comes from Bryobacteraceae bacterium, assembly GCA_035541265.1. Classification (GTDB taxonomy): domain Bacteria; phylum Acidobacteriota; class Terriglobia; order Bryobacterales; family Bryobacteraceae; genus Bog-159. The sequence continues at coordinate 3,274 of DATKNQ010000339.1, read as the reverse complement.
CAGCAGATCTGCTGCGAGCAAATTGAAATCACCGCCTCGGACGCCAGCATGTCCGATCTCGCCGCCGTCATGCTCCCGCTGAAAGTCCCCGATCTGCCCGTGTTCCTGTGGTGCCGCAGCCCGCGCATCTTCCATTTGGATGCCTTCAAACAGCTCGCCGCCATGGCCCAGAAGGTGGTGGTCGATACGGCGGCCTTCGACGATCCAGCCGCCGCCGTACGCGAACTGGCGGCCATGACCGCGGCCGGGCGCGCCGTCGCCGATCTCTCCTGGACGCGCCTCACCCGCTGGCGCGAGATCATCGCCCAGATTTTCGCGAACCGCGCGTACCTGGCCAATCTGCCCTGCGTATCCGGCATCGCCATCGCGCACCGCGGCACGCGCGTGCCCACCACTGCGCTCTATCTGGCCGCCTGGCTGCTAAACGGCCTCGCGAAAATCGGCTGCCACTCCCGCGTCAGCTTCACGGCCGATGGCGGCGAGCCCACCTGGCGGCTCTGCAGCGTGGAACTGCGTGTGCCGGACAACCCCGACCCCATCGCCTCCATCACGCTCGCCGAAGGCCGCGCCGCCGAGATCCGCACCGGCGGCCTGCTCAGCAAAGCCCTGCTGCCCGCCCTGACCGACTATGCCCTGATGCGCGAAGAGCTATCCATTCCCGGCCGCGACCCCGCCTTCGAGCAATCCCTGGCCGCATCGGTCAATTTGGCGTGATGGCGGCGGCCTCCCCAGCCCGCCAAATGCGACAACGGTGCAGCCAGCCTGGATGATTCACTGTGGAGTATACTGTGGAGTAGGATCCACAATGGAAACGATCCAGGTCGTCCTCGACTCGAAACTATTGCGCGCTACTGAAGTTGCGGCGCGGCGCACCAAGTTGAATCGCTCCGCGCTGATTCGGGAGGCCCTCCGGGCCCACCTGAAGAACCTCGACATCCGGGAACGGGAACTGCGCGACCGCAAAGGCTACGAAGCCGGCCGAAGCGACCCAGGGGAACTGTCCAGTTGGGAAGCGGAGGCGATTTGGCCGGAGGAATAGCCCGGGGCGATGTTCGGCTTTACCGTTTTGCGCCTCCGGACAAAGCCAGGCCAGTCGTAGTACTGACCCGCGACAGCGCCCTTCGATACTTGTCCACGGCGACGGTCGCCCCGATCACTTCCAGCATCCGAGGGGTCCCCTCGGAAGTGAGGTTGGACGAAGAAGACGGTATGAAGGGTCCTTGTGCCGTGAATCTTCACCATCCGGTTACCGTGTCGCAACCACGTTTGGGTAAACGGGTGGCGCATCTCGCACCACTGCGAATGAGGGAGGTGTGTGCGGCCCTGCGTTTTTCCCTGCGCTGTGATGTGGAATAACGGCACCCCCGGACTGCGAGTGCGAGAATCCGCGCTCCGGCAAGCCAGCCGGCTCATCGGGTACTAATCATGCGGACCTTCCCCCACGGCCATTTCACCCCAACGTGGTGACGGGACTATAAGACTCGGGTTCCACCTCCTGCGCCTGCTGTTTGCCGGCGATCGCTGAATATGTGAACCGGATCGGGCAGAACCTGGTGCTCAATTCCGGCGCCAAGGTGCCCTTCACGAGCAAGGCGATCGACTCCGATGAGGTGAATGCGTTCGCTCTGCCGGGCGGTTTCTTTTTCGTGAATTCGGGACTGATCCTGAAGGCCGACAGCGAATCCGAGCTGGCAGGAATGATGGCGCATGAAATCGCGCACGTCGCGGCGCGGCACGGCACCCGGCAGGCGACCCGAGGCGAGCTAGCCCAAACCGGCATGATCGCCGCGTCCATCGTCTTACCGTATACCATGGCTGGTTACGCGGCCATACAGGGCGCCAACATGGTCGTCCCCATGGGGTTTCTGGTCTTCAGCCGCAAAATGGAACGCGAGGCGGATTACCTGGGCCTGCAGTACATGTACAAGGCCGGCTACCACCCAACCTCGTTCGTGGACTTCTTCGAGAAAATCGAGACCGTGGAAAAGCGCAAGCCCGGCAGCGTCGCCAAGGTGTTTGAGACCCACCCGCCGACAGACGATCGCATCAAGACCGCCGAGGAAGAGATTCAAACCCTGAAGGCCAGGCCCGCGTACATCGTCAACACCTCGGAGTTCAACGACGTGAAGGCGCGTCTGTAGGCCTTGCGGAATGGCCGGAAGCTGGATAAGGCAAGGACGACTCGAACCGCCCGACTCTGCGGCGCAGCCCTGGCAGCGGCGACGCTCCGGCCGGCAATCGGGACGAGCCTCCCACGCTGAAGCGCCGCGACGCTAGCCACTATTGGCGGCCTCGGATGTGTGCTTCGATCTGCTCTCAGCCTGCTACCAGCACATGTCCGCTCATCAGCCATTCCAGATCACATACCTAATACTGTAAGCCGCTTATGCGAAAATCCTAGGCGTTTTCGTTTGCGCATGCTAAAACGAAGCACATTAACTTCTGACCTGGACTCCAGCATGAGCCTGAAGGCACTGATTGTGGATGATGAGCAGATAGCCCGCAAGGTCCTCCGGGAAGAACTGGAGTCGATCGCCGGCGTGCAGATCGTCGGAGAAGCCGACGACGGCCCAACGGCGTTGGCCAAGATCTCCACCGACCAGCCCGATTTAGTCCTTCTCGATCTGCAGATGCCAGGCATGGGCGGATTGGATGTGATCCGAAGCCTGAAGCACGGCGCGCGCGTGCCGGTGATTGTCATCGTCACCGCTTACGACAAATTCGCACTGCAGGCTTTCGAGGCAGGCGCTATTGACTACTTGCTAAAACCGGTGCGGCATGAGCGTCTGGTGGCAGCGCTGGAGAAGGCCAAACGACTTAGTGGCACGGAAATCATCGAAAAGCTAGCCAGACTGCAGGACATCGCCGACCCAGCCGCTGCATCGCGAAACAGGAGAATCGTGGGACGAACCGGTGGCGAGTTCTTCTTACTCAATGCCGGCGAGATCCACGCCTTCCAAGCCGACGGAGACCTCGTCCGGATTATCACTGCAAATCGAAGCTACGAGGCGACTCAAACGCTCAAAGTCATTGAACAGCGGTTAAAAGAGAGTGGCTTTCGGCGGATTCATCGGAACGCCGTAGTTAATGTGAATCACGTTCGCAAGATGAGCGCCCTCAGTAGCCAAAGATGGTTGATCACCTTGACCAACGGCCAGGAATTCGTGGCAAGCAAAAGGCAGGCTAAGAGCGTTCGCCAGCTCCTCCATTGGTGACGGGCGGACTGGTCCGCTCACCGCGCATTGCAGCCCGCACATCGAAATTGCAGACCTCC
>DATKNQ010000338.1:0-17294 GCA_035541265.1 Bryobacteraceae bacterium | reverse complement strand
GTTGCTTCTTCGGCGTGTTGAACGAACGCTCGACCATATCGCGCGGATCGGTCGACACGCCGTGGTCCCGCCACAGCCAGCGCATCATCTCGGGGAACACGGTTTGTAACATTTTCTGGCCGTGCCGCTGAATGCCCCACTCGTAATTCACTTCGTAGCCCTTGGCGGTGAGCGCTTCCTCCATTTGGACGTTCTGGTAGAACCAGTCGCGCGCCGGATCGTAGCTGCCGTCGGCGTGCAACGACCGGTTGTCGTTCCGCCCGTCCACCAGGAACACCCGCAGCGGCTTCTTCTCACTCGCGCGGATGATATCCGGATAGGCGTTACCGCCGCGAATATTCGTGAAGCTGCCCACGTTCGAGAGCACCTTGCGGAAAACGCCGGGCCGCTGCCACGCCACCGTGAAAGCGGCGATCGCGCCGGAACTCGAGCCGCCGATGCCATGCCGCTCGGGATCCTTCGAGATGTTGTATTGCTTGTACAGCACGGGCAGCAGTTCGTCGACGATCACGCGCGCATACTTGTCGTCGAGCGTGTTGTACTCCGTCGGCCGGTTCGTGTCGCGATCGCCCCAGTTGCCCGGTGTCGGCTCCGGCTGATCGGGCCGCCGGCCGGGATTGATAAACACCGCGATCATCACCGGCAGTTCGCGGCGGTAGATCAGATTATCCATCACGAACTGCGCGCGCACATCGCCTTCGGGCGCCATGAACGCCTGGCCGTCGTTGTAGATCATCAAGCTGGCCGGAGTGGCAGGATCGTACTGCGCCGGAACATAGACCCAGTAAGTGTGCTGCGTTCCCGGATAAGCCTGGCTCGGAAGGGTGTACGGGCCTTTAATCTCGCCCTTGGGAACCCCGTCCTGCGGGATTGCGTCAGGAGCCAGCTTATAATAGATGTCGGTATTGGGCGTCTCGGCCATGGGCGGACGTTGCGCCCACAGCGGAGCGGCCAGGAATACGCACAACGTGGCCAGTTTGCGTTTCATAGTTGCGGTGGCCAACATAACATGTTTTAGCGGCGCGCCCGGCTCAGCACCTTGCGCGCGCGGCGAAAGACGGCCAGTAACATCGCCTGGTTCAACTTACCGGTGGATGTGTTCTGCTGGCTCGGATGATACGAACTGATCAGCACCGGCTGCCCCGGGGCCGTATCGAAGGCGCGATCGTGCGCGAAGACGAACGGCGCACGGCTGCGGATCAGGCCGCGCGTCTGCAGGACGCCGAGGTAGGTGTCGAAAGCTACGCGCCCCAGCGCCACCACCACTTTCACCTTTGGCAGCAGGTCGAGCTCACGTTCGAGGTACGGGCGGCAATTGGCGATTTCTTCGCGGGTGGGCTTATTGGCGGGCGGCGCGCAGCGCGCTACGGCGGTAATGTAGGCGCCGGTGAGGCATTGTCCATCGTCGCGGGAAAAGCTGTTGGGGCGGGTGGCGAAGCCGGCCTGGTGTAGCACGCGATACAGCACGTTGCCCGATGCGTCGCCGGTGAACATGCGCCCCGTGCGATTGGAGCCGTGCGCGCCCGGCGCGAGGCCGATGATCAGCAGCTCGGCGTGCGGATCGCCGAAGGCGGGCACCGGCTTGCCCCAATATTCCCAATCGCGATACGCGCGGCGCTTCACGCGCGCGATCTCGCGGCAATGCGCGATCAGGCGCGGGCAGCGCTCGCACGCGACGATTTCGTCCTGTAAAACCTGCAGGGCGTTAAAATCCAAGCGATGCATCATCCTTTCCGTGTAGACGGGCGCACCGCCCTGGTCACCGGCGGCGCGAGCGGCATCGGCGCAGCCACCTGCCGCGCGCTACAGGCCGCCGGCGCGCACATCATCGTGGCGGATGTCGATGAACCCGCGGCCCGTGCTCTGGCGGCCGAACTCGACGCCCGAGCCGTCATCCTTGATATTACAGACGAAGCCGCCGTCGAGGCAGCCTTCAAAGACATCCCCGCGCTCGACATTTTGGTGAACAATGCCGGCATCGGGCTGGTCGGCGGCGTCCAGGAGACCGAACTGGCGGACTTCGAGCGCCTGTTCCGCGTGAATGTCACGGGCATGTTCCTGGTCACGCGTGCGGCGCTGCCGCTGCTGCTCGCCTCTCGCGGCGCGATCGTGAACATCGGATCGGTCGCCGGCCTGGTCGGGGTGAAGAAGCGCTTCGCCTATTGCGCTACGAAGGGCGCGGTGGTTGCCATGACCCGGCAACTGGCGGTCGATTATCCGACCGGGTTGCGCGTCAACTGCATATGTCCGGGAACAGTCGACACGCCTTTCGTCGAAGCCTACCTGGAGAAATATCATAAGCACGAGAAAGAGAAGGTCCGGGCCGAATTGAATCAACGCCAGCCGGTCGGGCGTCTCGGCCGTCCGGAAGAGATCGCCGACATGGCGTTATATCTTTGCTCCCCGGAAGCCGAGTTCGTCAACGGCTCGGTGGTCACCATCGACGGTGGCTGGACTGCGGGTTGATGCCTAACCCAAGTTGGGAAGTCCTTATTTTTCCACAACCTTAGGCATAATTAATTGTTGAAAACTTGACGAAAACCACGTAAACCGTGGACAATTAGATTAACCGGTGCTCCGCCGGCACTTATTTCTTAGGCTCTGGCCAACGCCGGCAAGCTTCACCGCTTGGGCGCTCGTGTCTGGATATGACAAAGCCACGATGTAATTTCCAGCAGTTCCCATATATCGCTATCTTATTTATCCTGTTATCGAGTTCGGCTTTTGCTACGGTTCCCCCGAAGCACCGCCGTCACCATGTTGTGCACCATGCCGTAGTAGTCCACAAGGCGGTAGAGGGCGACGCCGTCACCCGGCGGACTGCGCTGGTGCACCGCGCCTCCTACCGCGCGACGGGTCCGGTCATACGCGGCGGGCCGTGGACCGAGCCGACGTACGCTGACTCCACTGTCGGCGACAACGCCGATGGGGAGGATCTGGAAGTGCGCCGCGCGGCTGTCGAAGCCTTGGGCCCGTACAACGGTTCGGTCGTGGTGGTGGATCCGGACACAGGCCGCATCTTGACGATGGTCAATCAGCGGCTGGCTCTCGGCAGTGGGTTCCAGCCCTGCTCCACAATTAAGGTTTCGGTCGCGCTAGCCGCGTTGAGCGAGAAAGTCATTGGCGGTGACGGCAGGCGGTTCCGGCGCGGCGGGTACAATCTGACGCAGGCGCTGGCGCACTCGAACAACTTTTACTTCGCCACGCTGGGGCTCAAGCTCGGCTTCGACCGGGTCAGCTACTACGCGCACCTGTTCGGTTACGGCGAGAAAGCCGGCTTGAATATCGAGGGTGAAAGCGCCGGGCATTTCCCGTCCGAACCTCCGAAAAACGGCGGCGTTGGAATGCTCACCAGCTTCGGCGAAGAGATTTCCCAGACCCCATTGCAACTAGCCGCCTTGATGTCCGCCATGGCCAACGGCGGCACCCTTTATTACCTGCAATACCCGCGCACGCAGCAGGAGATCAACGACTTCGTGCCGCGCATCAAGCGCCGCCTGGATATTGCCAGGCTGATTCCCGAGGTCAAACCCGGGATGCTGGCGGCCGTGGAATACGGCACCGCGCATCGCGCCCAGCAGGATGAGCCGATCGCCGGCAAGACGGGAACCTGCACCGATAGCCACACACACTTGGGCTGGTTCGGCTCGTTCAACAACGCGGGAAAGAACAAGCTCGTGGTGGTGGTTCTGCTCACCGGCGGGCGCCCGGCCATTGGTCCCCTGGCGGCCGGCGTGGCGGGTGACGTCTACCGCAACCTGTCGCAGAAGAACTATTTCGCCGGAACCCGCACAAACACTTCCCCGGCGCTGATCTCGACCCAGATCTGCTGCGCCCGATAACACTACTGAATCAGGTATTGCGCCAGCTTGCCGTCCGGCGTCGTGAACGTGGTCGCGTGTAGCGTCCGGTCTTTGAACCCGATCTGGAAATTACGATAGGTCATTCCGCCGCGCAGTCCGAAGGCGGTCTGCTCGAACTTCTCCGGCTTTCCGAGCGGCCCCAGGCTGGCAGCCGCGTCTCTCAGAACCTGCGCGGTAAAGTACGCCTCCGCATCGCCGCTGAGCAAGGTACGATCGATTTTGCCTTCCTGCAACTGACTGAAGACCCGGCGCGCTTGGGCCAGTTGCTGGCCCGCCTGCGGATCCTCGGTTTCCGAAAGCAGCAGGGGCGCGATCTGATTCGTGACCAAGCCGGGCGCGCTCGATCCATCCATGTTGGCGAACGCCACCACTGCCACGCGCGCGTCCGGCCAAACGGTGTTCCGGCTGACGAAACCCGATACGGCGCCACCGTGCGACAGCCGCGGATAGCCATTATCGTCTACAACACCGATGCCCAACGCATAGTTGGTGGGCGCGCCGTCCTTCAGTCGCACGGGCGTCGTCATGGCGTCGAGCGATGCCGGTTTCAGCAGCGTGCGGTCGATCAGGGAGATGTCCCACTTCGCCAGGTCCCGCGCGGTCATCGCCAGCTCGCCCGCGGCAAACAGCCAGCCGCGAGCCTCGGGCTCGGCCGGCCGCGCCGGACCCAAACCGAAGTGCGTGTAGCCCGCCGCATCCGGAGCAGCCAGCGCGCGCGCATCCAGATCGATGGCGCTGGTCATTCCGAGGGGACGGAAAATGCGGGCTTCCAGGAACGACCACAACGATTGGCCGGAGACCTTTTCCAGAATGCGGCCCGCCGCCACAAAGTTGGTGTTGCTGTATTGCCAGCGCGTGCCCGGATCGAAGTCCAGCGCCTTGCCCGCCCACCTTTCGAGGATTTCGTCCGCCGTCACGGGTTTTTGCATGAAGGGCGCGACGTAATCGAGCGGATAGTAATCCTGATAGCCCGAGGTGTGCGTCAGAAGCCGGCGGATGGTGATTTCGTTGGCGCGGGTAAGATTCGGCAGATACCGCCCGACCTTATCGTCGAGCGAGAGCTTGCCTTCCTCGGCCAGCATCAGGATGGCGGCTGCCATGAACTGCTTGCTCACCGAGCCGATCGAATAACGCATCTCCGGCGCGGCAGCCGTTACCGGATCGAGCCGCGCTTTTCCGTATGCCTTCACATACGCGATGCGGCCGTCTTTCACCACGGCAATCGACACGCTGGGAGCGCCGCTATCGGCCAGCGCCTTTTCGGCCGCGGCATCGATCTTGGCAGTGGTCTCCGGCGGTAACTGCGCCGCCAGTGGAAACGACAGCGCGAGTAAGGCGAGAATGCGCAACAGGGAAGACATGCATCCTAACTTACCAGAACTTACGTCGCTTCAAAGCGTTAGACGGGAGCGCAGCCAGCCGGCCAGTTCGGCGATTAGGACGGTGATCTGCTCGCCGGTCGACATCTCTTTCACGGCCACCGCACCCGCGCGCAACTCATCGGGCGCCAGAAACACGCTGAAGCGCGCGCCGCGGCGATCGGCGTAGGTGAAGAACTTGCCGGGTTTGCTGGCGGCGAAGGCCAGGTCGGTTGGAATGCCCGCGGCCGCAAGCCCGGTGGCGACGCGCGCCGCCTCGCGGTCGAGCGAAGCATCGAACATGCCGACACACACGTCGACTTTGGGTTTCGCCGGGCCGATGCCCTTCAGCTCCGTGAGAATCTCCGCGATCACCACATCGCCGAAGCCCATGCCGATCGCCGGACGGCTCACGCCGGCCATATCGCCGAACAGGTTGTCGTAGCGGCCGCCGCCGAAGATCGCGCGAAATTGCCGCGCCGCGTCGAAGCCTTCGAACACCGTGCCGGTGTAATACGAAAGCCCGCGCACCACGCCCGAATCGAACTGGAGATAATCGCCGAAGCCCATGGTGTCCGCCAGGTCGAGCAGGCGGCGCACATCTTCCGCGGCGGGGCTGCCGGCCGGCAGACCTTCGCGGCCGAGCAGATCCATCACCTCACTCGCCGATGGCGCGCTCAGTCCTTTTTCGACCAGCATCTCCACGAGCGTCTCGACCGGAACCTTGCCCTTCTTATCGAGCACCATGAAAACATCCACGTGGCGCTCTTGCGGGACTCCCAACTCGCACAGCAAGTGCGCGACCACCTGGCGATTGTTTACATGGATGCGCACCTCGGCGGGTCCCAGCCCCATGGCGCCCAAGGCGCTCGTCACCGTGGCCAGAATCCAGGCTTCCGCCTGCACGGAAGGCTCGCCGACGATGTCCAGATTCCACTGGAAGTGCTCGCGCTTGCGTCCGCGGGTCATGCGCTCGTAGCGGAAGCATTGCCCGATCGTCCACCATTTGGCGGGAAACACGATCTGCTGCGCGCGCGCGCTGATCATACGCACCAGCGACGGGGTCACCTCCGGACGCAGCGCGAGCTGGCGGTTCGATTTGTCCTCGAAGTGATAGATCTGCTGCGCGACTTCTTCGCCCGCCTTGCGCGCCAGCAACTCGAACGATTCCACGACGGGCGGCTCGAAGCGCTGGAAGCCGTGCAGAGTCGAGGCTTGGGTCCAGGCGTCGAAGATCCGGTCGCGAAAATCCAAGTCATCGGGGTAAAAGTCGCGCATGCCGCGCGGCGGATCGAGCTGCATTACTTCAGTTTAAGATCGAAATCGATCTCACGCTCGTCTCCCTCGAGTGCGCGCAGGCGGATCTCGATTCGCTCGGCCGGCATCAGTTCGGGGAAGCGCTCACCCCATTCGACGAGCACGATGGCGGGGCCGTCAAACAGATCGTCGAGCCCCAGCGTCGACGCATCGCGCGCGTCGTCAATCCGGTACAAGTCGACGTGATACACGGCGACGGGTGAGCCGTACTCATGGATCAGCGTGAAGGTGGGGCTGGAGACCTCTTGCGGCTGCGCCGCGCCGCGCCCCTTGACGATTCCCTTCGCGAGCGTGGTTTTGCCCGCTCCGAGATTACCAATCAGCAGCACCGTCGCGCCGCGCGGCAGTGCGTGCGCCAGCCGCTCGCCTAAAGCGATGGTCTCTTCTTCAGAGGCGGTGCGGAAAACGGGCACACTCCTCCAGGGCCGCGGGCAGGTACCGGAGCAGATCCGTGGCCACCAGGCATTTCTCGGTCAGCGCGGCAGCACCCAATTCGCCCGCAAGACCGTGCAGGTACACCGCGGCCGCAACGGTTAGGTCCCTCTCGTTCGGGAACTGCCCCAACAGCCCGGCCATCATCCCGGTCAGCACGTCGCCGGTCCCGCCAGTGCCCATCGCGGGCGTACCGGTTGGATTGATCCACACGCGTCCATCGGGAAATGCGATCAGCGTGCGCTCGCCCTTCAATACGATGACCGCCTGCCGCGCGGTGGCGAGTGCGCGCGCCACGCCCTCGCGATTGGCCGAAACCTCCGCAGTTGACTTGCCGCACAGCCGCGCCATTTCGCCGGGATGCGGCGTTAGCACCCGAAACTTCCCGGCGGTCGACCATTCGGCTCCGGCCAGCGCATTCAACGCATCGGCATCCACCACCATTGGCTGCGCAAATTCCGCAAACACGTGCCGTACCATTTCGACCGTTTCCGGATGCGTGCCCAAACCCGGCCCGATGGCGATGACGTCTTTCTTCTCGGCGATTGCCGGCAGGCTCTCTGCGGTGAGGGCTTCGGTCATCAACTCCGGCGCGTGTCCCGCGATCACGGGGATCGCGGATTCGTCCGATGCCACGGTGACCAATCCCGCGCCCGCCCGCAACGCCGCCATGCCGCACATCGCCGCCGCGCCCGTCTTACCGTGCGATCCGGCAATCGCCAGCACATGCCCGAAGGTGCCTTTGTGGCCCGCGTGCGGACGCGGCGCCAGCAGCTTGCGGAACATCACAGGCTGCACGACCGAGAGCCAGACCGAATCATCGGCGTCATACAGCGACGGCGGGCTGCCGATCGCCCCGACTCGCAATTCGCCCACGGCATCGCAATTGGGAGGCAGCGCCTGCGCGGGCTTCGGCGCGGTGAATGTGACCGTGTAATCGGCGCGCGCCTGTTCGCCCAACGGAGCGCCGGAATCGCTGGGCATGCCCGACGGAATATCCACCGCCACGACTTTGGCGAGCGGAAAGCCGCGATTGATCTCCCGAATCGCTTCGAGCATGGCGCCCGTGGCCGGGCCGCTGATGCCCGTGCCCAGCAGCGCATCGACCACCACATCAGCCAGGCGCGCGTCCGCCGGAATCTCGTGCACTACCGGGCAGCCGCATACTTCGAGCATGCGATAGTTCAGCGCGGCATCGCCCTTCAGATCCTCCGGCCGTGCAAGCAAAACAACGTGCAACGCGCGCGGCGCGAAGCGCGTAAAGAGCTGGCGCGCCACCACCATGCCATCGCCGCCATTATTGCCTTTGCCGCACAGCACCGCGATGCGCCGTTCGGCAACCGGCGCGAATTTTTCAGCGAGCAACTCAACCACGCGATGTCCGGCGTTCTCCATCAGCACCGCGCCGGGGATGCCCATCTGGATGGTGCGGCGATCAACCTCGCGCATCTGGGCCGCGGTCAAAACCTTCACGGGCGCCTCGCAACCACAATGGTCATGTCATCGGACAACTCGGCCGTGGGACCTGTCCACTGCTGGACGGCTTCCATGACACGCGCGATGATCTCCTCGGAACCGCGGCCGGCGTTCTTCGCCAGCAGATCGGTCAGCCGTTTCTCGCCGAACATCTCGCCATACTCGTTCTCGGGTTCTACAACGCCGTCGGTATAGGCCACCAGCACGTCGCCGCTCGAAAGCTGGACCTGCATCTCGTCATAGCGCGAGAAGGGAAATGCGCCAACCACGGTACCGGTGACCTGCAGGTACTCGGGTACGCCGTTGTGCAGCAGAATCGGGGGTAAGTGGCCGGCATTCGTATAAGTGAGCGTCTGCGTCTTCTCGTCATACAAGGCGAAATAGAACGTCGCGTATTTCTCGGGCGAGGTATTCGCGTACAACTGTTTGTTCAGCCGCGAGACCATGGCCGCCGTGGATAAGTGCGGCGCCCCGCCGTTCGCCGGCAGACATCCCGCCGTAAGCTGCATCCGCATGGTGGATTGAATCGCCGCCATCAACAGCGCGGCCGAAATCCCCTTGCCGGCCACGTCGCCGATCGCGAATGCCAGGCTCGAATCGAAGGGCATGAAATCGTAATAGTCGCCGGAAACCACGCGCGCCGGATTGCACACGCCAGTGAGCGTCATCGTCTTCAGGCCGGGAACGTCCTTCGGAAAAAGCTGGCTCTGCACCTCGCGCGCGATTTCGAGTTCCGATTGCAGGCGCTCTTTCTCCTTGGCCACCACGATCAACCGCTCCAGGTTCTCCGTCATGGTGTTGAACGAAGATCCCAGCTCGGCCAGTTGATCGTTGCCGCGCACCGGGATGCGATGCGAGAAATCGCCTTCCTTCACACGCCGCGTTCCCTCGTAAAGTTCGTGCACCGCGCTGGTAATCGTGCGCGAGATAGAGACGCCGATCACTAAGGAGACCAGTTCGACGATCAGGAACAGCGTGACCGTAACCAGAAACGCGCCCCAGATGACCTGCCCGTAAGCCATATCGCCAAACGCGATATTGTTTCCGAACACGGTGCTCAGCACGGCCGACATGCGCGTATTCACCAGCAGCAAGCCGCGATTCGCTTTGTTCTCCGGAGAGTTCCAGAAACTCACCGGCACCAGCGATCCCCAATGCACCTGGATATCGGCGAAATTGTTCTTCGGCGGGATCCGCGCCGGTTGCGATCTGGATGGTTCGCCCTCCAACTCGTTGGCCGACTCCGCGAAGTCGCGGAAGCTCACCTGGCCGATGCCGGGCACCAGGCTGGATAGAAAATCCTGGCCGAGCGGCGCCATGATCGTGACCTGAGTTCCACTGGTCCTGACGTGCGCCCAGCTATACAATTGGCGGTCCTTAACGATAATGCCGCTGGCGTCTTTCCAACCGGCGGGCGGGGAGGCGATGCGGGATTCCGGCGGATAGCGGGACTCCGCGCCATCATCCACCAGCACTTCCGTGGCTGGAAACATACGGCGCGTGAAATCCTGTGTGCGCTCGACGACTTCCTGGCGCCGCGCGGCGGGCGTTTCGGCGATCGCGCTCGCGGTCCCGCGCAGTACGTTGGTGCGGCGGTCGAGTTCCGAATTGATCAGATACACCGCCATCTGCGCCGTAAGCAGGTAAGTACTGACGAAGACCAGCACCAGGATCAGGACGACCGGCACCAGCGCGATGAATGCGTAGGCCACGATCAGGCGGTTGCGCAAGCGCCAGATCAGCTTCTTTACACCGGTACGCGCCAGCCGGATCACCAACACGATGCCAGCGATCCATGCGGCAAATGTAACCAGCAGTCCAAAGCCGGAAGCGGGCGCCGCGTAAGACAGCGCACCGGCCAGGACCAGCAGCACGGCAAACGTCTTTTCGATGCTCCCGAGCTTGCGGTAGAAGGTTTCGAGCCGTGGGGGCATTCCCATTTATCTTAGCGCGGAGGTAGCCGGCAGGCCCGTCACATGATGGGACCGGCGATCCCCGCGGATGGGGTTTGGACAACCCGCCTGGTATAGCGTATGATTCTTCAATGGCCGCGCTTGCGAACGCGCCCGTTCTGATACAACCGGAACCGGGTTGGATCTATAACAAATCCTGGGACCTGTCCCGGATCATTCTGAGCGCCGTGCTGGTGCCCCTGCCGTTTTTGATCGCCTACGCGGCGCAGAAGACCGGGTGGATCAGCGAGCGCCAGGCGATCGACGTCATCAACATTCTGGTGGCCGGGCTGGTGGGTGGTCCGCATTTGTTCTCCACCATTACGGTCACCTTCCTCGATCGTTCCTTTCGCCGCAGCCATCCCCGGTATACATGGCTGTCGCTGCTGATTCCGGTGGTGGTAATCTATCTGGGCGTCTATCAGTACACGCTGCTGATGACGTTCTTTTTCTCATGGGCGTCGCTGCATGTGCTGCACCAGATCATCTATCTGAGCGATTGCTATCGCGCAAAAAATTCCCGGCCCGACCCGCTGTGGTCGCGGCTGGTCGATTACGGCGTGATCCTCACGGGACTCTATCCCATCGGCATGTACAAGCTCTCGCAGCGCAAGTTCCGGGTCGGCGGCGTGGTGCTGCCGTATCCGGACTGGCTGCTGAAGTTGCATCTGCCGGAAGTGGCTGGGGTGGCCTTCACGCTGCTGATGATCGCGTGGGTGGCGAAGACCGTCGTCGAAAGCCGCCAGGGCCGTCTGAGCCGGCCCAAGACGTTGCTCATCGGCATCACCAGCGTCGTTTCGTTTCTGCTCCCCATGGGATCGAATCTCGATATTCTGTTCCAGGGTTACAACACGTGGCACTCGTTCCAGTATTTGTTTCTGATGTGGCTGATTAATCGCCTGCGCTATCAACGCGGCGAGATCGATAACCCGTTCGTGCGAGCGCTGGCCGCGCGGGAGAGTATGGTGCCTTACTACCTCTGTTTCCTCGGGGCCACGGGCGTCACGGTGGTGATCACCTTTGTCGTGCGTGCGCTGACGTCGCTTTCCGCGGACCAGAGCTATTTCGTGGTCATCCTCAGCACGCTGCTGATGCATTACTACTTCGATCACTTCCTGTTCACGCGCACCGAATACGTTCTGTGACCCGCAGGCGCGGGTTCACAGTCCGCGCGATCGGCCTGACAGCCCACCCGAAGTTGCGCTATCGTGATCCTTGCTATGAGCGTGCAATGGCTTACCTATCCCGATCCCCGTGCTACCGCCGCAGCTTGCGCACAACACATCGGCGCCCTGCTCGATCAGGCGCTGGCCACGCAGGAGCACGCCACTCTGGCCGTCTCCGGCGGATCCACTCCGAAGCTGCTTTTCCAAAGCTTTGTGGCTTCCGGCCTCCGCTGGCAGCGCGTGCACCTCTTCTTTGTAGACGAGCGCTGCGTTCCGCCCAACGACGTCGAAAGCAACTACCGGCTGGCGAACGAGAACCTCATCACGCCCGCGCATATTCCCGCGTCGCAGGTTCATCGCATCCACGGGGAAATCAAGCCGGAAGTGGCGGGTGAGCAGTACAGCGAAGAAATCCGCGACTTCTTCGGCCTCGAGGGAGGCGAGCAGCCGCACTTCGACGTAATCCATTGCGGCATGGGCCCGGATGCGCATACCGCTAGCCTCTTCCCCGGGGTCCCCGCGATCGACGACCGCGAGCACATCGCCGGGGCCGTCTACGTGCCCAAAATGGGCAAATGGCGCGTCACGCTGCTGCCCGCCGCTCTGCTGGCTGCCAGGAACACGGTCTTCCTGGTTGCCGGCGCAGACAAAGCCGCCAGCGTAGGTAAGGTCTTCCATCAGGACTTCGATCCCAAGCAATATCCCGCACAATTGGTATCGCGCCAGGGCAAGCACGTGACCTGGTTCCTCGACCAGCCCGCAGCCGCGGAATTAGCCTAGCCTTCCGGCGGAGTGGGCCGTCTGGCGCATGTTATGATCGCTCATTGCGTGCGGAACGATACGAATCCAGGCTCGCAGCCGAAGCCGTCTCCCGCGGACCTCGCCTTCATCGAAAGCATCGTCGCCGCCTGCGCGGCGCGCCGTACCGCACGGCCCCTTCGCGCCCTGTTGCTAGGGGTCACGCCGGAAATCGCGGGGATGCGCTGGCCGAGAGGCGCCATGTTGCGTGCCGCGGATCGGCGCCTGTCATCCATCCACACCCGCTGGCCTGGGGACGTGCCCCGCAGGCGCGCCGCACTCTGCGCGGACTGGCGCGCTTTGCCCCTTCGCAGATCCTCCTGCGATGTGGTGATCGGCGATCACTGCTTCGTCTGCGCGGACCGGCCGGACGATTTCCGCGGGCTGGCCGCCGAAGCCCACCGCGTCCTGCGGCCCGACGGTTTGTTCGTCGCGCGATCCTGCCTGCCGCCCCGCACCCAGAAAGAAATCGAGACCCTGATGGCAGAGCAGCGGTCACTCCTGAGCGAGTTCTTTCACGAAACTCCCTTGTCGGCTCCGCCGCAAACGGTGAGAGAGGGCTGCCCCATCTTCGTCGCCGCCCCGCGCGGCCGCCAGGAACAGCGGAATGCCCCCGGCGGGGCGGCCAGCGCTGCCTTGGGTGACGCGGTGATGCTGCAATTGTCGGAGCGCAGCCCGCTCAACCGCCGATAGCGTACATCGGGCGGGGCGGCGCCACAAAGCGCGCCGAGTTGATCTCGTGGCCTGCCCACTTGCCGGCCACATTGCGCCGCACCAGTGCCGCGATTTCATCATCGGAGGCGCCGCCGCGCAGCATGCTCTTCACGTCGTCCTCCTCGATCGCGAACAGGCAATAGCGCAGCTTGCCATCGGCGGTCAGGCGCAGGCGATTGCAGTTCAGGCAGAACGGACGGCTCACGGACGCAATGAAACCGACGCGTCCGATGCCGTCCGCGAACTGGTATTCGAGGGCGGGCGCTCGCGGATCGGCGTCCGGGATGGGAACCAGCGGCGCAATTTCGCGCGACAGCATGGCGATGATGTCATCGGCCAGCAAAACCTTGCCGCGATCCCAGAGATGCTGCGCGTCGAGCGGCATGAACTCGATGAACCGCACCTCGTAGCCGTTCTCGCGGCCGAAGCGCGCCAGTGGCACGACATCTGGCTCGACCAGATTTTTCACCGCCACGGCGTTCAACTTGATCGGCCCGAATCCCATGCGCTGGGCGACGCCCAGGCCTTCGAGCACCTTGTCCAGGTCATCGCGCCGGGTGATCTGGCGGAAGCGCTCGCGATCGAGGGTATCCAGGTGCACGTTCAAACGCCGCAGGCCCGCATCGTAAAGCGGTCCGGCCAACTCGCCGAGCGTTACACCGTTGGTGGTCAATGCCAGGTCGGTGATACCCGGAATTGCGGCCAGACCTGCGACGAGCCGCGGCACGTCGCGCCGGACCAACGGCTCACCACCGGTGACGCGCACTTTATCGATGCCCAAGCCGACGGCAATCCGCACAAACCGCTCGATTTCTTCGTAGGCCAGAATCTCCTCGCGCTCGACGAATTTCACGCCGGCTTCCGGCATGCAGTAGAAGCACCGGACGTTGCAGCGGTCGGTGACACTGACGCGCAGGTTCGTATGAATGCGGCCGAATGAATCGATCAGCGGGGGAGTGGTCACGTGCGAACAGCTTTAATTCTAGCAAACGCGCGTCGCGGACAAGCGTGCGAACAGCGCCCGCAGCGCCGCGCCGCGATGGCTGACCGTCAATTTGCGTTCAGGCGCGACCTCGCCGAACGAGCAGCCGAACGGCGGATAGTAGAACAGCGGATCGTAGCCGAAGCCGTTCGGCCCGCGCGGGCCTTCGAGAATCTGGCCTTCCACCGTGCCCCGGAACGTCTGCAGCAAGCGGCCGCGGTCCACCAGCGCGATCACGCAGACGAATCGCGCCGAGCGCCGGCCGAGGCCGCGGAGCTTTTCGAGCAGCAGTTGGTTGTTGGTCGCGTCGGTCGCATCCGGGCCGGCGAAGCGCGCAGAGTAGACTCCGGGTGCGCCGTCCAGGGCGTCCACCTCCAAGCCGGAGTCGTCGGCGAAGAGCAGACCGTTGACGTGCGCACCGTAATATTCGGCCTTCAGGATGGCGTTGGCTTCGAAGGTCGCACCAGTCTCTTCGCAGGGAGCGATTGCGTTCAGCCCGGGCAGCGTCTCGACTTGCAAGCCGTCGTGCTGGCTGGCGGCCAGGCGAAACTCATGCAGCTTGCCGGGATTGCCCGTGGCGCAATACACCGTCACGCGATGCGCACCGTGCCCTTTTGCATCTCGATGAGTTCCGCGATACCGGTGCGCGCCAGAGCCAGCATGCGCGCCATCTGGCCGTCATCGAAGGCGTGGCGCTCGGCCGTCGCCTGCACCTCGACGAAGCGGCCGGCCCCCGTCATCACCACGTTCATGTCGACCTCGGCCTGCGAATCCTCCTCGTAGCAGAGATCGATGACCGGCTCGCCCCGGACAATGCCGACGCTGGTCGCGGCCACATAGTCGAGCAGCGGCATGCGCTTGATCATCCCGTACTGCACGCATTTTCCGAGAGCCATCGCCAGCGCGACAAACGCGCCGGTGATGGAGGCGGTGCGTGTGCCGCCATCAGCCTGCACCACGTCGCAATCCAGGACCACGCTGCGCTCGCCCAATAGCGACATGTCCACCACGGCGCGCAGGGAGCGGCCGATCAGGCGCTGGATCTCGTGCGTGCGGCCGGATGGCCGGCCTTTCGACACCTCGCGCGGCGTACGCTTCAGCGTGGCACGCGGAAGCATGGAGTATTCCGCCGTGACCCAGCCCTTGCCGCTGCCGCGCAGGAACTGCGGCACGCTATCCTCGACGGTGGCCGCACACAGCACGCGCGTGTGCCCGACCGTGATGAGCGCCGAGCCTTCCGCCGTGGCCAGGTAGCCGGTGATGATTTCGACCGGACGCATCTGGCCCGGCGCGCGATTATCCGTTCGCATATTTCATTACGAAGTAAAGAAAGAAGAGCACGAGCGCGAGACCCGAAGCCAGCAGGATCACACAAGGTAGACCGCCCGCCGGCGCGGCGGCGCTTTTCGATTTAGGCTTTACGGGCTTGAACTTCGCCATCCTAGTTAGGATGGTAACATCCAGCGGATTCGGGCTGCCTCCGCGGGCTAGGCGTCCACGTGCGCGCAGAAGAAGCGGTCGAGAGCCACCTTGTTGCGCGCCGCCAAGCCGGCGGACAGATCCCGCATCTCGCCCGGCGGCAGCGGCTCGAAAGCCTTCGCCAGCGCCACGTTCTGGTCGATGAATTCGAGCTTGGGCATGCCGGCCACGGCCAGCGTCACGCCGGGCAGGGAGAGCGGATAGTAGAGCAGCTTTGCGGGAGTTGCCTGGCCGACGAGCGCTTCCTGGGCGAAGATCTTCATGGCGATCACGCCCATCTTTTTGCGCCGGGCTACCGGCAGGGCCACCTCTTCGAAGCTGGTCTTCAGATCGCGGTTCGGCTCCATGCCGTGTTTGCCGCCGCGCATGCCCGCGCGCGCGGCGTTCAGAGCCATCTGCGTGCAGTCGAAATCGTGGCGTTCGAGCGCGGCCTTTAACACGACCGGATCGGTGTGGCTGGTGATGCCGATAAAGCGGGTCACCTTCTGTTCGCGCAGCTTCAGCAGGACTTTCAGGACGCCATCGGGCGCTTCCACGCTGGCCAAGTCGTTTTCGTCGGTCAGGCTATGCACGTGCATCAGGTCCAGGTGGTCCGTTTGCAGGCGCTTGAGGCTGCCCTCCAGGATGCGCTGCGCCTCGTCGCCCTTGCGCGCCTCCACTTTGGTCGCCACGAAAATCTCTTTACGGCGAGTTTTCAGAACCTTCCCGATGCGCTCCTCGCTGCGGCCATTCCCGTAGCTGTAGGCGGTGTCCATGTAGCTGATGCCCAAGTCGAAGGCGCGGCTGAGGGCTTCGAGGGCCTTGTCCTCATCCTGATACATCAGAAAGCGGCTGCCTCCGCCCATGGCGAGTATGGAAACGCGCGCGCCGGTGCGGCCGAGCACGCGCGTGGGCATGGCATTCGCGGCTGCGTGCGCGGCGGCGCTCGTCAATGCCGCGGTACCCAGAAAGTCACGCCGTGAAATCTTCATAGAGCCAGGATAGCTCAGGCGTGCAACACCGGGTGGCGCTAATGAATCGATTGGTCTGATTTCCGGGCGCTGCGCAGAACCAGTTCCTCCAAATCCAGCAGATGTTGCGGCTCGAACTGCTGGCGCGACCATTTGTGCGGGGGCGCCAATTGCACCCCCACGAAGTAGCCGATTTCGCGGTAGACGCAATAACGCACGGTGCCGGCAAGCTTATCGCCTGGGCAATTGATGTTCAGTTGCGTGCCGATGGGCAAGGGCACTTCGAACTGCAGACACATCCCCGACGGAGAAATGTCTTCGAGCAACGCCGTGGACTTGTGTTTGCGGCCCGACGAATCTTTCCAGCAGACGTCCACCATGTCTGCGCATAGCATCCGGACTTCTCCGCGTAGTCGCTGCACGCCTGTATGATCGGCGGGTTGGAGTAAGACTTTAGCCAGCGTCCGGGCTGGCTGCGTTGGTCCGGCCCGAGACTTGTGGCCTGCGCGTATAGTCGGTAAAGGATGGCCGGGTATGTTATCGCGCATCTTAGCCTTTGTAACCTGGAGCGTTACGTCCCTGAGCGTTGCGTCGAGCCTGTTTGCGCAGACGCCCGCATCGAGAACGGCGGCGTTCAGAATACGGCAAGCAATCTCAGCCTCGTTTCCTTGACCCCTCGGATGTTGGTCTCGATTAAGGGAGAGAACCTGGCCACTTCCACGGAAGCGGCTTCCAGTTCTCCCTTGCCGTACGCGCTGGGAGGCGCCTCCGTACGATTCAATGGCCAGCCCGCCCCACTGTTATATG
>DATKNQ010000337.1:0-17735 GCA_035541265.1 Bryobacteraceae bacterium | reverse complement strand
AGGCCGACCACGGCGAACTTGCCGGAAGAGTAACCCGCGATGCTCATCTCGCCCATGCGGCCGGCGGCCGAAGCCACGATGATGATGCGTCCGGAGCGCCGCTCGCGCATGTACGGCAGCACCGCCTGGGTGACTTCCATGATGCCGAAGACGTTGACGTCGTAAAGCCGGCGGATCTCCTGCATGCTCAGGTCTTCGAAGAAGCCGCGCAGGCCCATGCCGGCGAAGTGCACCACGCCATCGATATGGCCGGATTCGCGAACGATCGTTTCGACGCCGCGGTCGATGTCCGGGCGGCGCGTCACATCCATGCGCACCGGGCGGACGGTTACGTTGCTCTTGGCGGCGCGCTCGCGCAGGTATTGGTCTTCGGCGTCGTTGAAGACGGTTCCGTAGACTTCGAAATTGCGGGAAGACAGTAATAGAGCGGATGCCAGTCCCAAGCCGGAGCCGGCGCCTGTGACCAACACGACCGGTTTATCCTGGGTCATTCGGTTGCTTTCCTGCGTGCGTTCAGTTGACCTTGAATCTCGTGCACTCTGCGCCGGTTCAGGCCGTACGGGAGAATCAGAAACAGGGACACGACCAGCAGCGCCGCCGGGACCGCACCGTACATCAGGCCCACGTAGGGAACCGCGGCAGGCGGATGGCCAGGGGTGCCGAAAGCGTCGCCGGGGGACATTTTGCGGAAGACGGCCAGCAGGCCGCCCGCAATCAGCAGCGCGCCACCGGCGGCGATCTTCTCGCCGAAATTCATAATGCCGAAGTAGATGCCTTCGCGGCGCAGGCCCGTGGTGAGTTCGTCGGTATCGGCCACGTCGGCGATCATGGAGGCCGGCACCACCCACACCGCGCTGGCGAAGATGCCGCCGATCACGTGCCCCAGAATCAGCGGAAAAGGATGGCCGACGCCCAGAGGCTTGCCCTGGCCGATCAGCAGCGTGGCCATCAGCAGCAGCGCGGCGGAGGCCACCGTGGCCATGATGTAGAGCGTGCGCTTCTCGGTGTGCTTGGCGAGCGTCATCCACAGGACCACGCCGGCCAGCGCGCCCAGGTAGAAGGAGGTTTGGATCAGGCTCAGAATCTCGCTGCGGCTGATATGCGCGTACCAGGTGAAATAGTGGATAGCCATGCTGAAGTTCAGCACCACCGCCAGGAAGAAGATGGTGGTTGAAAACCAGATGCTGCGGAACGAGCTGTTGCGCATGGAAATCCGGAAGCCGGAAAAGAAGCCCGGCGCGGAGGGATCGTGGCCGGCGCCGGAGGTGCGATGGCTCAACGTGCCCAGCGTGCCGATCAGGGCGGTGATGGTCATCAGTGCGCCGAAGGCCAGCCCCATTTTGGGATAACCGGCGTAGTGCAGCTTGGGTTCGGATCCGTCGGCGGTGGCCGGAAAGAAGACCAGAAACGAAAGCGCCGCGGCGCCCAGAGTGCCCACCAGGCCGAACAGCGTGCGGATGGCCATGGTGCTGGTGCGGTCGTCATAATCGCGGCTCAATTCCGCCCCCAGGCTGAGGTAGGGGATGCGGTAAACGGCGCTGCCGGCGCGTAGAGCCATCGACCAGGCCAGCAGCCACACAAAAAGCTCCGTGTGATTTAGGCTGCGCGGCGGGCTGAAGAGCAGAAAAAAGCAGGGTCCGGTGATCAACGCGCCGGGGAGCATGTAGAGATGCCGGCGCCCGAAGCGATGGCGCGTGCGGTCGGAGATGTGGCCGATGAACGGATCGAGCAGCGCGTCGACCACCAAGCTCGACGAAAGGCCGATGCCCACCAGCGCGGATGGCAGTCCCATCACCGAGTTGTAGAAGAACAACATGAACAGGCCCGACAGCACCATGAGCACGGTGATCGGCATTTCCCCGACGCCGTAAAGCAGTTTCACCGCGAGCGGCAGCGGCCGGGGATCTTCCGCGGCGACAGACGAGATGGGGGAGATGGCCGGCACGCTCATGGAGGTCAAGCCGATAATGCTTTTTCCTGCGCCTGGCTCGAAGTGTGGGGCTCGCGCAGAAACTCGACAATGTGTTCGGTCAGCAACTCGGGCTGCTCCAGCGGACCGAAATGCTCGCCGCCCGGCAGCAGCACCGATTTGCAGTTGGGCAGCGCCCTGTGCAGAAATTCGTACGAGCTGATGAAGTGCGAATTGTTCCCGTAAACCAGCAGCGTGGGCGTCTGGATCGTCCGCACCGCATCGAGGGTCATCGCGCCTACCACTTCGTAATCCTTCATCAGCGTGGTGTGGCGGATCAGGTGCAACAGGGGCTCGCGATTGCGCGGCAGACCGCGCGCCGGGCCGTAGAACTTGGGGGTTTCCAGACTCAGTTGCAACAGATATTCGGCGTCGGTCTTCTTGTCTTCGGGTACCTGGATACCGCATTCCTCCAGCTTGGCGACCCAGGCCGCCCAACCGATCCAGTCTTTGTCGTTGCGCAGGTGCACCAGCGCCGCCAGTCCCGGTTCAAGCGCCAGCAGCTTAGGCACGCGCTCGGGATAGAGCAGGCTGAAGTACATGGCGATGTCGGCGCCGAAGCTGTGGCCGATCAGAATCGGCCGCTCGATGCCCATGGCGTCCAGGAAGCAGCGCAGATCCTCGGCCATGTTGGCGGCGGTGTAGCCATTGGGAGTGACATCGCTATAGCCGTGGCCGCGCAAATCGTAAGTGGTGACACGATACTCGCGGCGCAGGATGGGGGTCATGTAGAGATGCCAGACCGCCAGGTTACCGAGGAAGCCGTGCAGCATCACGATGTCGGGTCCCATGCCGACGGTGATGTAATGCAGATTTACCCCGTTCGCTCTGATCTTAGGCACCCTGAAGCGATTCCTCCCCGCACACAGCCGCTCCCCGAACGGGTACGGCAAAGCCCGAACTTCGGCGAACTATAGAGGTGTGAGCCAGACGAGATTTGAATGTCAACTGCAGTTCCCCACTTGCCCACTACTGAGCCGCAGCAGAAACGAGCGATTCTCTCTCGAATGGTACCACACGGTCCAGTCAGTGCAGTAACTCTATAGAGAATGGGATGCTGGCGGACGCGCTATTGAAAGCGGCTCAAGAAGGCCATCAGAGCCGCGCGCTCATTGGCGTCCAGTTGGCCGTCGCCGTTCTTGTCGAAGGAGCGAAATACCTTCTTGATGAATTCGAGTTGACGGGGCGAAAGCTCCTGCGGCAGATCGTCGATGCGATTGCCCTCGGCCAGGAAGCTTTCCACATATTGCAGGCGCATGGCGCGGCGGAGCGCGGGAACGTCGGCAGGCGACGGCAGCACCACGCCGAGGAAGAGTACCGCCATCTCATTGCGGGTCTCTTCGCCCCATTGCACGCGGATCGGCGGATGGGCCGGATTGCGGGGATTGTTATCGGAGTTGTCGTAGACATACTCCATCCGGATCTGTGTTCCCTTGGGGAGATGCAGGGGTTGCCTGTAGCGGTATTGTCCCTGCCAGTTGAAGTCCCAATCCTTGATCCAGATCATGGGCACGACGGTGCCGTCCGGCAGGCCGGCCTCGACCTTCATTTCTTTGCCGAGATAATGCGCGTGGGGGGTGATGCCGAAGACGTCCACATCGCGCGGCAGGGTCACCGATTGTTTCACCACGTAGTGCGAGTCGCCGGCCGGAATGTCGATGTGGCGGCTGGAAAGGATGATCCCGGTGCGGCCCTTCGTGGGCGGTCCGGAGAACTTCAAGCCGATGGAAGACTGGTCCTCTTCGGATTTGCCCGAGGGGTGATAGTGGATTTGGACCACGACGTCGGCGCCGGCGGGGAGCATTTGGGACAGCTCCGGCGAGTTCGGCGGCGGTGAGGCGCCGGGGGCCCATCCACCGAGCAAGGCGACGGGCGGGAATCCCGGCCCGCCGAAGCAGGTGTAGCCGCCATCCGGTGAATCGGCGGCGAGTTTGCGGGCCATGTCGGTTGCATCCGCGAAAATGAGCGCATGATGCACGACGCGCCGGTTGCCGGGCCGAAACTCGAAGCCACTGAGATAAACCTCATGATCGTCGTTCAGCGGGAGGACGAAGCAGCGATATTCGTCGGGACCGTCGGCGCGGACGGAGACCTTGCGGCTCATGGTGAGGATCTTGTCGGGCTGGCCGCCTTCCCATCCTGACGAAAACACCGGCGGCGCGGGTTTGTCTTGGGGGTCGCCTTCGGGTGCGCCGGCTTTGGCCCACTCGCCGAGCAAGGCGATCTGCCGGTCCGTGAGGCGGCGCTCGTTGGCAAAGGAGCCGAAGCCAGGTTCGGGTTTCCAGGGCGGCATGACACGCTTTTGGGTGATCGCGGCGATCAGGCCGGCGCGCTTGGCGGCATCGCTATAGGTCAGCAACGAGAACGGCGCGACTTCGCCCGGGCGATGGCAGGCGGCACAGTTGTGATACAGGATGGGCGCGATGTCTTTGTTGAACGTGGGGGTCGCCGCGCTGGCTGCAGCCGTCATGAGAGTGCACGCGAGCAGTTTCCACGATTTCATGTCGTCTGATCCTTTAGTGTCCGGTGGTAATGGCACAGCCGAGCGCGTGGGTGCGCGGACGGGGCACGGGCCGTCCGGCGAGCACAGCGTCGAGCGCATTGCGCAGGTCGAACTCGGTCGCCTGAAGGCGCACCTTGCCGAAGTCTTCCACGCGGTTGTCGATGCGGCCGAGATACAGCACCGCGCCCTCGGGAGAGAGCACCACGGCTTCGGGCGTGACGGTCGCCCCTGTATGATGCGTGAGAACCTGTTGCGGATCGAGCAACACGGGAAAGCGGTAGGCGTATTCGCGGGCGTGGCGGCGGACTTCGTCATCTGCGATGGTAGTGTCGCCCTGCACGGCGTAGAACCGCACGCCGCGCGGGGTGTAGGCTTCTGCGATGCGGTTCATCTCCGGCGCGTAGGCGTTGCTGAGCGGGCAATCGGTGGTGACGAAGTAGAGCACGATGGCGCGCGATCGCGCCCATTCGAGCTGCGTGTGCGCCGCGCCATCGGCGTCGTGGAGGGCGAAGTCGAACGCGGGCGCGGCCGGCAGTGCCGCCGCGATAGCGATGGTGGCTAAAGTGATTGTGGCCCCTCGACGCATCCTTTATCGATGATGCAACAAATGGGCGGCGTTTGCTTGCGGGGTTTTGTATGGTTTTGTAAATGCGGGCTGACGAAAGGGAGGCATGACCCGAACATCTATTGGTTGGCCCCGGCACGAAACAATCTCTCGTCGAAACGGAACGGCTCCGGGGAAGGCAGCGCCGCGGGGCGAAATCGGGATGACGCGGGTTGATGATGTAGTTGAACTCCTTCGGGATAACGACGGAAGGAACAACCAGGATAACTGTCCGGAGGCTACCGGCCCATTCGGTGCCGAGATCACGAGTCTCGCGTGGCGGTTCATCAGCGTTCCAAATGATGGGAAGCGATTCTGCGGAGAGTTCGATTGGTTTGATCACGTAACCAGCACCCAACTGTCCGGCGTTGGCGAGCACCTCAAAGGCGCAGAGGGCCCGCGTGTTCCCTTGTGATTCCAACGGCCACCGTACTGGCTTGCACCCACGCCGTCATTCGCCGGATACCGGGCGCCTCGCGAGCCGGTAGATGATCATTTACCAGACGCCGTGTTCAATCTGACCGAGAGTGTCCAACACTCGTGCCACACCTACTGAATCGCGCAAGAGGGTAATGGGCGCCTGGTCGCCTAGAGATCGGACTGGCGTCCTGAGCCACAGCAGCGCCTTTTCCCGCGAGCCAAAGACCTCAATGGATCGGGCGACAACCGGATCAGACTCGAGCGGCAGGGCTGCGGTCGCTTCCGGCATGACCGTCGCGGTCATCGCGCCAACAAGCTGCTTGATTTCCTCACGATCCTCCGCAGTCAACATGTAGACTCGTTGCTTCGACTATAGTTCTTCATGAGCTGATCCGTTTTGGCGATGGTCTTGGATATCTTCCTAACCCAGATCAGAATCGAATAAATCGGCTTTCCCTTTCCTGTATTGCGTTGAGCTCTATGCCTGCCCAAATCAGCGAGCCTTTGCTTTGATCTTCAGCACGATGGGCGTTCCGCGGAAACCGAATTCCTTGCGGATTTGGTTGACGAGGTAGCGCTCGTCGGAGAAGTGCAGGGGCGTGGCGCGGGCGGTGAACAGGACGAAGGTCGGCGGGCGGACGGCGGCTTGCGTGATGTAGTAGATCCGGCGCTCTTCGAAGTGCAGGCGCTCAACGAAGCGGTTCAGCTCGCCGGTGGTCACGCGCTTGGTGGCCGATTCGTAGACTTCGCGGATGAGCCTGAAGATGCGGTCGACGCCCGTGCCAGTCTTGGCGGACAGGAAGAGGATGGGGGCGTATTCGAGGAACTTCAGATGGTCGCGGACGTCCTGTTCGAAGGCGCGCTTCTTCTGCTCGGCAATCAGATCCCACTTGTTGACGCAGAGGATGACGCCGGAGCCGCCTTCGTGCGCGTAGCCGGCGATGGTGGCGTCGAGGCCGAGCACGCCTTCGGAGGCATCCATGACCACGAGCACGACGTCGGCCATGCGGATGCTGCGGCGGGCCATGACGACGCTCAGCTTTTCGGCCATGAGCTTAGTTTTGCCCTTGCGGCGAATGCCGGCGGTATCGACGAAGGTGTAAGTCGCGCCGCCGTGGACGACTTCCTCATCGACCGAGTCGCGGGTAGTGCCGGCAATGGGTGAGACGATGGCGCGGTCCTCTCCGGTGAGGGCATTGAGCAGGGTGGATTTGCCCACGTTGGGCCGGCCGATGATGGCCACTTTGACGGAGTGCGCGGATTCTTCCGCGGCAGGGGCGGCGGCCGGTGCGAAGCCCGCGGTGACGTGATCGAGCAAGGCGTCCACGCCGACGCCGTGTTCGGCGGAGACGGGAAAGATGTCGCGGATGCCGAGCGAGTAGAAGCCGTGTGCCAGATCTTCGCGCGCGGCAGTGTCGGCCTTGTTCACGGCCAGCGAGAGCGGGCGGCCCAGACGGAGGAGCATGCGAGCGAGGTCGCGGTCAGGTGCGGTGATTTCGGCGCGGCCATCGACGATAAAGATGATATGAGAGGCGCGCTCGAGGGCGTAGCGCGCCTGTTTCAGAATCTGGCTGGGGATGTATTCGGAATCATCGACCACGATGCCGCCGGTGTCGATCAATTCGAAAGGAAGGCCGTGGTGGTCAGTCAGTCCATGGAGGCGGTCGCGGGTGATGCCGGGCTCGTCGCCGACGATGGCGCGGCGCTGGCCGGTGATGCGATTAAAGAGAGTCGATTTTCCGACGTTGGGCCGGCCTACGATGACCACCGTGGGAACTGACTGGGACATGCGCTTTCATGATAACAGGCAGTCAGTAATTACAGGTCGATGGAGTCTTCGTTGCGGACGTTGAAGTACTGGATCAGGTCGTCGCGGAGTTTGGGGTTGCGGGAGGTGAGTTGCAGGATGCCCTGGAAATCGTATTTGAGATCGAGGTCGGGATCGAAACCGTCCTGGATCAGGATCTTCCAGCGGTCGTTGTAGCGGCGATGCTGCTTGGAGCCGTGCCAATAGTGATTGACGGTACCGTTGACCGCACCGACTTTGCGCTCAATGTATTTTTCAGCGCGATCCTGCCAGCGCAACCAGTAATTCACATATGACTGATTAATGCCGGCCGGGAATGACTTATCGACCTGGCCGAGCAGGGCATAGGCCATGTGGCGGTCGCCGGAGCCCAGGATGCCGATGTCCCCGAGGCCGCCGAGATCGCTGATGGCCGAACGGCGCGCCGCCCACGCGTAGCCGGTGTGCATGAGGCCCCGGTAAGGATAAGCGCCGGGATTGGGGACTTGGGCCGATGGTTTGCGCTGAATCGGTTGGAGAACGCGGCGGTCTTTCAGGTAGGAGGCAAACAGGCTGCCGCATTGGGAGATGGGCTGGTGCTCGGGACCGTAGTCGACCGAGTGACTCCACATCTGCACGACCTTGTAGATCTGCAACTGGTGCAGGGTCTCCTGCACCCAGTCGGGCCGCGCGAACTGGACATCGGCGTCGATCCAGGCAACATATTCGGCGTCGTGCGGGAGGCGGGACATGCCGAGGTTGATGAGGTTCTCCTTGTGCCACAGGATGTCGGGCGAGCGGAGCTGGATGTGGCGGGGATTGGCCGGATCGGTGACTTCAAAGTGGCGGTCGCGGAGGGCCAGTTCAACCGTGTAGAGGACAGCACCGGACTCCTCGACCATCTTGGAGAAGGCCTGATAGAGTTTGTAGCGCACATAGTAGCGCATCGGGTTGGCGATGACGGTGACGACGTAGAGATGCGAAGTGATCGGCGTAACATGATGCTGCCGCTGCGCGGGGTGGACTTCCCGCCGGGATTCCTGTTGCTGGTCAGGGGTGATGTATCTCATCGACTTTCTAAGATTTCCTTCCAAGATGGCTGGAGTGGCAAGCAGCGGAGTGGGCCGCTCGGCGCGCCGTGGCTGGCCGGCGCAACGATCCGCCACCGCCGCTCACACGTTAGCATCGGCGGTGCGAGGGTGGGGACGAGGGCGGGCTGTAGGCTGCTGAGAAATCGGGCGGATAACTTCTTGGGCCGGCTTGTGAACGGGCCCGCCGCGCAAAACGCGGGAGGGGCGAAAGCCGCTATCCGGGCGGGGCTTTCCGTGCATTCGAAGCCAATAAGTCTTTTATTTGTAACATGTTAACTTTTGGCAAACCCATTGCACGGCGACCGGGCGCGATGCCCTAGGCCGGCCGCCACGCTAGCACCCATCATTGTAGATCATCCGCAAGCCGGGCGGTGTTCCCGCACGACTGCAGTCACTCCGGCGGCGACGCGCTGGTTGTTGGAGATTGTTTTTGCGGAACGCGAGCCGGATGGCTGACGGACAGGTCAACCTGGGCGCGGCGCGAGCTGGCGGGCGAGCAGCGCAATGCTGCGCACATATCCCGCGCGCTTTTCGATATAATAATGACTTCAGAGGGACGTATGAGAAAATACGGGAAATTTGCCGCCCTGATTGCGGTGGTAATTGCTGCTCTGGTGTGGCTCGCGAGCTCTGGGATTAAGGAAACGAAGACCTACTACAAGACTATCGCCGAAGTCGGGCAGATGGGCGACCGGGCCTTTGACCAGCGGGTACGCGTAGCGGGCGACGTGGAAAGCGGCTCAATCCAACGCGCGCAGGGGATGGTGCGATTCACGCTGGTGCAAGACAAGCTGCATTTGGCCGTCTTGTACACCGGCCGCGATCCGCTTCCCGATACCTTCCGCGACGGCGCGCAGGCGCTGGCCGACGGCCGCATGGGGCACGATGGCGTGTTTCACGCGAGCCAGGTCCAGGCGAAGTGCGCATCCAAGTATGAAGCTAAGCCGGGCCAGTTACGCGCGGCCCCGGCCCCACCTGTGAACAAGGCCAGCTAGAAAGGCAGACCCATGGAAAACATAGCGTCGCTGGCGGCATTGCTGGCGTTTTGTGTGGCAATTTACGCCTTACTGGCGTCGCTCGTGGGACGGCTGAAACGCAAACCGTTTCTAATAGTTAGCGGCGAGCGCGCGGTTTACTCGGTATGGATCCTGATTACCGCCGCCTCGGGCATCTTAGTTTACTCCCTGGTCACCGGCGACTTCCGCTTCTCGTATGTGGCCGAGCACAGTAACCGGGCGATGCCGCTGTTATACAAGATCGCGGCGTGGTGGGGCGGGCAGGAAGGCTCGCTGCTGTTCTGGAGCTGGTTACTTTCGACTTACTCCGCGATCGTGGTATTCACGAACCGGCGCAAGCATCGCGACATGATGCCGTATGTGGTGTCGGTGCTGATGTTCGTGCAGACGTTCTTTCTGTTACTGAATAACTTTGTGGCCGGACCGTTCAAGATGTTGTCGGTGGAAGGTTCGATTACCGCGGTGCAGGACGGCAACGGATTGAATCCGCTGCTGCAGTATCCGGCGATGGCTATCCATCCGCCGATGCTGTATCTGGGCTACGTGGGATTCGCGGTGCCCTTCGCGTTTGCAATCGCATCGCTGATTACGCGGCAGCCGGGAGATGCATGGATCCACACGACACGGCGCTGGACTTTGGTCACGTGGCTGTTCCAAAGCACCGGGATCATGCTCGGGGCGGCGTGGGCGTACCACGTGCTGGGATGGGGCGGCTACTGGGGCTGGGATCCGGTGGAGAACGCTTCGCTGCTCCCCTGGCTGAGCGGCACGGCATTTCTGCACTCGGTGATGATGCAGGAGAAGAAGGGCATGATGAAGGTGTGGAACATGGTGCTGGTCTCGGCCACCTTCTTTCTTTGTATCTTCGGCACGTCACTTACGCGCACCGGCTTAGTCAATTCCGTACATGCGTTTGCGCAGGGACCACTCGGTAAGTACTTTGTATCGTTTCTGGCGGTAAGTATCGCGGCGACGGTCTATCTGATTCTTGACCGGCTGGACTATCTGAAGAGCGAAGCGCAACTGGAAAGTGTGATCTCGCGGGAATCCAGTTTCCTGTTCAATAACCTGATCCTGCTGGCGAGTTGCTTCGCGGTGCTGTGGGGCACTCTGTTTCCAGTCATTTCCGAACTGAATATCTTCGGCGGGGAAAAGATCAGCCTGGATAGGGAATGGTTCAACCGGCTGATGATCCCGCTGGGATTGTTTCTGCTGCTGCTCACGGGACTGGGGCCACTGTTTGCGTGGCGGCGCACGTCGATGGAGAGCTTGCGCCGGAATTTCCAATGGCCGGGCATCGCGTCGCTGGTGCTGATCGGGGTGTTAGTGGCGGCCGGGGTTCGGAATTACTATGCGCTGATCTCATTCGGCTTCTGCCTGTTTGTGGCGCTGACGGTGCTGATGGAGTTTTATAAAGGCGCGCACGCCATCGGGACCAAGACGCATATGAACCTGCTGCGCGCCACCGTGGAACTCACGCATCGCAACACGCGGCGCTATGGCGGATACCTGGTCCACATGGGGATCGTGCTCATGTTCATCGGCTTTACCGGCGCGGCTTTCGACCAGAAGGACGTGAGAGAGTTGAACATCGGCGATTCGTTCCAGTTGGGCCACTACAGCCTGAAGGCCCTGGATCTGCAGAGTGGAGACAATCCCGTCTATAGCTCGAACAAGGCCGTCATTCAGGTCTCGCGCGGCGGCGATGTGCTGGGCACTCTGGAGCCGGAGAAGCGCTTTTATAAGGCCAGCCGCCAGGGCACTTCGGAGGTCGGCGTACGCCCCAGGCTGAACGAAGACCTGTATCTTAATTTTGGGGGCATGTCCGACGATGGCCAGCGCGCGATTATTCAGGCATATATTTTCCCGTTGGTCTCGTGGATCTGGCTCGGCGGCCTGGTGCTGATTGGCGGTACACTGGTGTGCCTGATTCCGAGCAAAATGAAGCTACAATACGCTCGCACCGAGGTAGTCGGGATTGCGAGAAACTATGCAGAAGTTCCGAAATAATCTTCTGATCCTGGCGCTGGCGGCCTGGCCGCTGGCGCCTGCCTTTGCCAACACTGCCGCGGAAAAACCCAGTGTCGATGTCCGGCGCGTGGCGGCGCATATCGCTTGTCAGTGCGGGTGCAAGGACTCGGTAGCTACTTGCGCCATGCTGGAGTGCAGTTTTTCGAAGCCGGCGAAGGAGAAGATCGCCAAGTTACAAGCCGCCGGGTGGACGGACAAGGCGATCATCGACGAGTTTGTGGCGGAGTACGGGCCGGGCGTTTATCTGGGCTACCCGAGCGCCATGGGCTGGATCGTTCCCTATCTGCTGATCCTACCGGGGCTGGCCTTCATCTGGTGGTTTGTGCGGCGCTACCGCAAGCCGCGCCCGATTCCGGAGATTGGACCCGCCGTGGACGAAGCGGAACTCGCCAAATACCGGGAACAGATCGAGAAGGACCTGGCGCACCTGGACTAAATGACTATTGCGATTGCAGCTCTGCTTACTATCGGGGTGATTGTTTTCATCCTGGGCGTGCGGGCCAAGGACTTGCCCAAGCTGGAGCCGGTTTCCCCCTTCCAGCATCTCGACGAGCGCAAAGCCGCTATTTACGATAACCTGCGCGACTTACAGTTTGAATACCGGGTAGGTAAGTTATCCGATCAGGATTATCAGCAGACCAAGAAGGATCTGCAGACGGAGTTGGCTGGGGTGCTGGCGGAGGTCGACCGGCTGAAACAGGAATTGAATTTGAATGGCGCTGTTCCGCCGCCGGCCCCGGTTCAGAAAGCCACGGATGATCCATTGACTTGTCCGCATTGCGGGGCTAAGTTTGCACAGGCCTTGAAGTTTTGCGGAGAGTGCGGGAAGCCGATGAAGGTGAGGGCATGAACACATTATTCAGCCACAGATGGACACAGATGCACACGGATAAAACCCGGTTTATCCGTGTGCATCTGTATGTGTCTGTGGTTCCATTTCTTTTGTGTTTTCCTTTGCTGGCTGTGGATGGCACGGTCATTAACCGGACTACGGGCCAACCTCAGGCTGGGGCTACGGTTACTTTGTATAAGTTGGGGCAGGCCGGGATGGAGTCCATCCAGAGCGTGAAGTCAGGGGCGGAGGGCAAGTTTGCGATTGATCAGCCTGTGCAGGGGGGGCCGCACTTGATTCAGACGGCTTTCGATGGTGTCGTTTATAATAACATCCTGCCTCCGGGCACGGCTAGTACGGGACTTTCGCTGGATGTTTATAACTCCTCGAAGCAGCCTGGCGATGCTAAGATTGCGCGGCATTTCTTGATTTTTCAGCCTACCGGCGGCCAGATGCAAGTCAGTGAGGGCTTTCAGTTCAGTAACAACGGGAAGATGACTTATAACGATCCGGAGGGCGGCACCTTGAAGTTCTATCTTCCAGCCGCGGCCAAGGGCAAGGTGCAGGTGAAAGCTACCGCGCCCCATGGCATGCCCATCGACACGGAGGCGGACCGGACCAAGCAGGCGGACGTTTACAAAGTCGGTTTTCCGATCAAGCCCGGTGAGACGGATTTCCAGATCAGTTACACGGTTCCGTATGACTCAGGCGCGGTGTACGAAGGTAAGTTACTGGGCAAGACGGAAGAGCCGACGCTGCTGGTGGTTCCGAACGGAATCACGATCAAGGGCGAAGGTCTGGAGAGCCGGGGACAGGAGCCGCGCTCGCAGGCATCGATTTATAGCGTGAAGACCGCGACTTACAAGGTCGAGATCGCGGGCGTGGCGCCGGTGGCCAGTTCGGATGATTCGAGCGACAGCGATAATGGGCCTTCGTTCGAAGAAGTGTCGCCGAAGATTCTGCAGCAGAACATGAAGTGGATCCTGGCGCTGGCTTTCGGGATTCTGGCGCTGGGGTTCATGGTGCTCTATCGCGCGCAACCTACCTCGCAACCCACCGCGAAAGGACCGAATGACCGCAGTCGCCGCTGAGGGGGTCTGGAAGTTTTACGGCGACTATCCCGCACTGCGCGACGTGATTTTGCACGCCGAGCAGGGCGCCTGCCTGGCGTTGATCGGCCGCAATGGCGCGGGAAAGACGACGCTGTTGCGGATCATCGGAGGGTTTTCGAAGGCGGCGCGGGGACAGGTGCGCATCCTCGGCAGCGATCCACGCGAGACGGAGACGCGGCGGCGGGTGGGCTGGATCGGGCACGGCATTTCGGTTTACGACGAGTTATCGGCGTTCGAGAATCTGAGCCTGTTTGGGCGGCTCTACAATCTGCCGCATCCGCGGAAAACGGCCATGGAGTGGCTGGAGCGCACGGGCCTGGAGCGCGTGAAAGACGGCTTGGTGCGCGAGTTTTCGCGCGGCATGCGGCAGCGGCTGGCGGTGGCGCGCGCGTTTCTGCATCAGCCTTCGGTGCTACTGCTGGACGAGCCGTTCACGGCTCTGGACGACCGCGCGATCGCCGTGCTGCAGCGCTTGTTGCGGGAGGCCTTGGCCGAGGGCCGCACGGTGGTGATGTCCACACACCAGTTGCGCGAGGCTCTGGAACTGGCCACCCAGGTAGCCCTGTTGAACCGCGGCAAGATCGCATTCCACGGCGAGCGCACACCGGAGATGGTGGCCGACCCCGGCTGGGTTTACGCGCACTACGGCGAGGGTTGATGGACTTCATCCGGCAAGTGCTGGTGATCACCCGTAAAGATCTGCGCGCCGAGCTTCGCACCAAGGAAGCGATCAATGCTTCGCTGGCGTTTGCGCTGGTGATCCTGGTGCTGTTCAGTTTTGCATTCGACCCGACGGCCGATCAGACGCGCGAGATGTCGGGCGGACTGCTGTGGATCGTGTTTGCGTTCGCGGGCACGCTGGTGCTGAATCGCAGCTTCGCGCGCGAGCTGCCGAATGACTGCCTGGACGCGCTGGTGGCCGCGCCGATTTCGGGGGGCGCGCTGTTTCTGGGCAAGGCCCTGGCGAACTTCGTGCTGGTGATGGCGGTGGAGCTGGTTTCCTTACCGGTGTTTGGCATCTTTTATAATGTGCACTGGACCAGCCGGTTCTGGTCTTTGCTGTTGGTGCTGGCACTGGGCACTTGGGGGTTGACGGTCATCGGGACGATTTTCAGCGCGCTGACTGTGAATATCCGGTTGCGCGAACTGATGGCTCCGCTGCTGGTTTACCCGATGCTGATTCCGGCGCTGATGAGCGCGATGCAGTTGACCATGGATTTGATCGCCGGCAAGCCGCTGGGCGGAGACAACGAAATCTGGCTGCGGCTGCTGGTGGCGTTTGACGTGATCTTTACGGCGCTGTCGCTGCTCCTGCTCGAAACCGTGTTGGTGGGGTGAATTATGCGTGAAAAAATCATTTACGGCCTGGGTATTCTGGCGGCGGTGCTGCTGGCCCGCAACCTGTACTCGATCTTCATGCAGCTTCCCGATGAAGCGTCGCAGGGGATGATCTACCGCATCATCTTCTTTCACGTGCCGGCGGCGATCACGGCGATGCTGTGCGCGGGCACAGCGGCGATTGCCAGCGTGACATTTCTGGTGACGAAGAATTTCAAGTACGACGCGGTGGCGGTGGCGGTGACCGAGGTGGGGCTGGCGTTTCTGGCGGCGAACCTGGTGACGGGATCGATCTGGGGACGGATCATCTGGGGCATCTGGTGGACCTGGGACGCGCGGCTGACATCGGCGCTGGTTTGCTGGCTGCTGTACGCGGGGTACCTGATGCTGCGGCAGGCGATCGAGGAGCCCACGGCGCGGGCACGCATCGGCGCGGTGTTCAATATTTTCGCCTTCACGGATGTGCCGATTGTTTTCTTCTCGATCAAGTGGTGGCGCACGCAGCATCCGCAGCCGGTGTTCTGGGGCGGCGGCAGCATCGATCCGGCGATGTATTGGACGGCGGCGCTGAACCTGCTGGCGCTGGTTCTGCTGGCCGTGGTGCTGACGCTGATCCGGCTGCGGCAGGAGGAAGTGCAGCGCGAAATCGATTCACTGCGGCGGTACGCGCACGCGGTGTAAAGGAATCCGAAATGGACACACGTAATTTTACTTTCATGTTTTATGGGTTTCTGGCTGCCTGGCTGATCCTGGTGGTCTATGTGCTTTCGCTGGTCTCGCGGGAGCGCAAGATTGCGGAGCAGCTGAAAGGACTGAAGGGCATGCTGGATTACAAGGACCGTAAGTGAAGTCATCCGTTAATCGCAGAGGCTTTGTGGCGGGGTTGGCCGCCGCGCCGGCCGCCCTGCTATCGGGCCGCGCGCAGGCCGCCACACGGGCGCTGCCGTCTCCGGTGATCAAAGATGTGAGCGTGATTGCGACCGCGCCCGCGGGGCTGCGGCTTTCGGTGGTCAAGATCACGACCGATCAAGACGGGCTGTATGGCTACGGCTGCGCGACGTTCACGCAGCGCGCCGAACTGGTGAATGCCGCGGTGGAGCGGTATTTGAAACCGTTTCTGATCGGCAAGAAAGCTGACCGGATCGAAGATATCTGGCAGGCGTCCTACGACAGTTCGTACTGGCGCAACGGTCCGGTGCTGAACAATGCGATCAGCGGCGTGGACCAGGCGCTGTGGGACATCAAGGGACGGCAGGCGGGCATGCCGGTTTATGAGTTGTTGGGCGGCAAGTGCCGCGAGGCGGCGGCTTGCTACACGCACGCGGCGGGCGCCGAGATCCAGCAGACGATCGACCAGGCGCGCAAGTTCATGGACGCGGGCTTCCGGCACGTGCGCGTGCAGGTGGGCGTGCCGGGCATGGCGGGTTACGGCGCGGGGCGCAGCGAAGCGACGGTGGGCGCGCTCGACGAGGGTCCGGTGTTCGAGCCGGCGTACTATATCCGGCGCGCGCTGAAGCTGTTTGAAGAGTGCCGCAAGCAACTTGGCGATGAGGTGGAGTTACTGCACGATGTGCACGAGCGGGTGTCGCCGAACCAGGCTGTGCAGTTTTTGAAGGACGCCGAGCGCTTCAAGATGTTCTTCATGGAAGATCCGCTCTCGCCGGAAGACATCGATTACTTCCGCCAGATTCGCAGCCAGTGCGCGACGCCGATCGCCATGGGCGAGCTGTTCAACAGCCCGCACGAATGGACACCGCTGATATCGGGGCGGCTGATCGACTATATCCGCATTCACGTGACGCAGGCGGGCGGGGTGACGCCGGTGCGCAAGATTGCGGCGATGGCGGAGATCTTCGGCGTGAAGACGGCGTGGCACGGACCGGGCGATGTGTCGCCGATCGGGCATGCAGCGAACGTGACGCTGGACCTGATTTGCTACAACTTCGGCATTCAGGAATACTCGCCGTTCAACGATCGGCTGCAGGAAGTTTTTCACGGCTGTCCGGTGATGAAGAACGGGTATCTTTACGCCAACGAGGCGCCCGGCTGGGGGATCGAGGTGGACGAGAAAGCGGCCGCCAAGTATCCTTACGGCACGTTCGAGCAGGGCGAACGTAAGAAAATGAACGGCGGCTGGGGCGAAGTGCGGCGGCGGGACGGGACGGTGATCAAGCAATAAAGCTGGGGCTGGGGATCGGGGGCTGGTGGCTGGGGTTTTGTTCCCGGCTCGCTTCGCTCGGCTCCGCTATTTCAGCGCCTCGCGGGTATGCGCAGCGCAAGGCGCTGCCTACGACGGGCGCTTCGTGCGGTTCCATACCGTGATTCCATTGACCGGTGGCGCGCTAAGTCAGATAATAAGGTCTGAATAGTAATATGGACTTGAGGCAAATTTCGGACAGTGTATCGTCCGTTTGCCGAAGACCTACCTTGCATCCTAATTTCGCAGACACAAAGAAAAGAGGAATTCGCGATGGCTGAAATCAATTTAGAGAAGGAAACGACTGTCCAGCATGCTCTGGAGAGTCTGCATAAAGCCGGGGTTCAGTCCAGGTACCACAACTACATCGGGGGGCGCTGGAAGCCACCGGTGCACGGCCGCTACTTCACGAGTCACAGCCCGATCAACGGGGAGCCGCTGGCCGAGTTCGCCAAGTCGACGCCGGAAGATGTGGAGAAGGCGCTGGACGCGGCGCATGCCGCCAAGGATCATTGGGCGCGCACCTCGGCCACGGAGCGCGCGCAGATTCTGCTGCGCATCGCGGATCGCATGCAGGAGAATTTGGAGGTCCTGGCGCTGGCGGAGACGATCGACAACGGCAAGCCGATCCGCGAAACGCGCAACGCGGATGTGCCGCTGGCGATCGATCATTACCGTTATTTCGCGGCTTGCATTCGCGCCGAAGAGGGATCGGTTACCGAACTGGATGACGACACGATCGCTTATCACTTCAAGGAGCCGATGGGCGTGGTGGGCCAGATCATCCCCTGGAATTTCCCGCTGTTGATGGCGGCCTGGAAGCTGGCGCCGGCGAT
>DATKNQ010000336.1:0-3615 GCA_035541265.1 Bryobacteraceae bacterium | reverse complement strand
ATCGGATCGGCCGCGTTCGCGTCGCCCGCGTCGAAATGCGTGCCCACTGTGGACGCCAGGTGCCCGCCCGCCGAGAATCCCCAGATGCCGATGCGCTGCGGCGAGATGTGATACTCGGCCGCGTGCGCGCGCACGAAGCGCATCGCGCGGGTCGCGTCCAGAAACGGCGCCGGATAGTGATAGCGCGGTGCGATGCGGTATTGCAGCACATACGCGGAAATGCCCAGCGAATTCAGCCAGCGCGCGATCTGGTCGCCTTCATGATCTTTGGCCAGAAATCCGTAGCCGCCGCCCGGGCACACCACCACGGCGGTCCCCACCGCCCCCTTCTCCGGCGCCGGATAGAGCGTGAGATTCGGCTTGTCCACAGCCTCCGCGCCCACCGCACCGGGCGCACCGTCCGGCCACAGCAGTTCCACTTTGCGCTGTGCGGGCGGTGACTGGGCCAGCGCGGCCGCCAATGGGAGTAACCATACCAAAGCTTTCATCGGTGACTATTGTAACTTGACGATCCGCGCTCCACCCTGTTCACTCCGTTGTAAACTGGTTGAACCATGTCGAACCAATTCAAAGCGATCGTGTCTGTGACCGCACTCACTTTCGCGGCCACCCTGCTACTGGCCGCCACCGGCATCCTGCACCCCGAGATGAAGGCCGAAACCGGCACCTACGAGCAGCCTGCCGCCACCTTGGGACATACCTCGGCCGAACCTTGGTCGGCTACCACGATCGCGGCCGGTGTGGATAAGAAGCCCGAGCCCGGCCACGAGGTCACTTTGGTGGGAGAGGTGGTGGACTTCTCCTGTTACATCCAACTCGGCAAGCACGGCGAGAAGCATCGGAGCTGCGGGCAGAAGTGCGTGCAGAACGGCCAGCCGGTGGGCCTGCTGACCAAGACCGGCGAGCTCTACATGCTCATGCCGGAAGAACACGACCCGCGGCGCGACGGCGGCGTGGATATCCGTACGGCCGGCGCCGAGAACATGGGCCACATCGTCAAAGTGATCGGCACCGAAGCCCACGTGGGCGCCTATCGCGCGGTCTACATCGCGGGCTTGACCAAGTAAGCTACGCGGGGCAAGCCCATTGGCCTGCGGCGGGCACTCTGCCCACCCGAAGTGCGGGCTACGGCCCGTTGCCTGGAACCGGCTTGGTCTTCTGATTCAGCTCGACCGCGCTGATGAAGTAGACTCGACCGCCATAGTAGAACGATGCCAGCGTGGGATCGCCCAGCGGATGGCCGGGAGGAGCCGGTCCCAAGTGCACTTCCGTCAGCCGGGCGCCCGCGGGAATCTGTTCCGCATCGCCATGCAGATCCAAAGCTGGGAAGTTGTCGATGGCTTCCCGCGTCTCGCCTGCCGGCGCGTGCCACTTCTCATTAAAGAAGGTCCAGATCGCATCTCCGCAACGGCTGGGACAAGTAGGAAGCGTCTCGCCCGCGTTCACCGGAATCACTACGCCGCAGGTGGTGCAGCGATATAAGCCGGATTGGATAACATGCTCGGTTGGCTTGTACAATCGGATCGCCCCCTCCGAAAACATAGACTATCAGAGTCCAGCGGCGCTGTCGCCCTAGGTTTCTGCCTTATCCGTCTTTTCGCTGTCTTCGGTCGTATCGGCCTTCCGTACTGACACCGTGCCGCGCTCGGTAACGACGTGGATGCTGGACCCCTGACCGGTCATTCCCTTGAGCGATGAGGAGTGCCCGTCGGTCTCCTTCTGGATCGGCGCGCCGTAATCGTTCACGGCGTCTCCGTGGTCGGTGGTGGCCACCAGTTGGAAGGCGGCCTTCTCCGGCAGCGCCAGGCTGATCTGCCCGCTGCGCGAGCGCGCCTCGATCTTGGCCAGCGGAAGGTGCTTCGGCGTCAGGTCGATGTCGCCGCGCTCGGTTTCGAGATCGAGCGAATTGGTGAAATCCTCGATCTTGACGTCCTTCGACTTGGTCACCAGGTGCACCGGCCCGACCAGGTTATTGGCGGTCAGCTCGCCCAAGTCCATGCTGATCTGTCCCGGCACTGCCTGCACCTGCAAGTCCGTGTTCGGCGATTCGAAGTGCAGCGGCTGGGCCAGATTCTTGAACTCCAGGCTCCCGGAATAGGATCCGTTAATGGTCACCTGCCCGGCGATGTTCTCCAGTTCGATGTCCGATCCACGGCCTTGCACATCGAGGCCCGCCTTCAGGCCCACCGCGCGCACCAGGTCGCTATGATCCAGGTCCACGCGCGCCGCGCCGCCGATCTTGTTCAGCCGCACGTCGCCGCGGTTGCTGTGCAATTCGACCGTGCCGTCGATTTCGGAGACTTCATAGTCGCCCGAGCTGGTGTGCCCTTCCACGTTCAGGCGCCGCGGGATGGTGATCTCCAGGTCCTCCGCCATTCTTCCATTAGTGGGATTGTGGTCCAGGTTGCTGCGCACCGTGATGGTATCGCCCTGCGCCACAATCTCGAGCGGCGTCGCCTGGTTGCCGCGATCCGCTTCGGACTGGTTGATGGCCTGCACCGTCTTCCGTCCGGTGACGCTGATGTCATTGGTGTCGGCGCCGGTGATTTTCAGGCTGCCGTGACTATTCTCAAACACCACGCGCGTGGCCGTGCCTGCCGGCTTCTGATCGTTCACGTTGTAGTCGTAATGCTCGCCGAAGGCTTCCCACGCGGGACGGAAGTGGATACCCTCGCGATGCGCCGCGAACGCTCCCCAGCCGACGAAGCAGATTAACACGATCAACACCACCTCGCCGCCCGTGAATCCCGAGCTCGGGCTGAGGCTGCCGCGGAAGTAATCCACCAGCACTTCCAGCAGCCGCAGCGCGCCCCAGGCCATCAGCAGGAAGGGCCAATACTGCGCCAGCAGATCGAAGAGCTGGATGTCCGGCCGGAGATTGTAAATCAGGAATCCGGCTCCCAGCAGGATCAGCAGGATTGGCCCGGTAACCGAGCGCCGCCTCATCGCCGGCCCCCCGCCCCCGGCCCCGGGGGCACTCCCGCCGGCGCGCTGCCGGCCGTGCGTCCCAACAGGCTCAGGAATCCGAACACGATCAGCAGCACGGGCCAGGTCTGGCCGAATGAATAATCGGTAAAGTTGTTGAGCGCGAACAAGCCGCCCACCGTGATCAGGGTCACCGGCCAGCGGACCGCGCGCACCAGGTTCGCCTCATTGGCGTTCATGGCGTACCTCCCGCACCGGGCCGCCCGCCGCGATGCGCTCGTACAGCAGGTAAGCGCCCGCCAGAATCAGCAGCACCGGCCAATATCGCAGCAGGTAGCGGAGTTGGATGATGTCCATGGTGCTCAGCAGCAGCACCACGCCCAGTACGATCAGGGTGATGGCGCCGGCTGGAAAGCCGGTGTGCCGGTTCTGCCCCAGCAGACTCGAGAACTCGTCCACCGGCTCGCCCGCGCGGCGCTTGCGCGCCGTGTGATAGGCCTCCAGAGCCATGTACATCACCCACACGCCGATCATGATCCCGAATAGCGGTTCCAGGTCGCCGGCCGTGCCGGAACTGGTGATCGAGACCAGCAATCCGAAGATGATGGCGTGCACCAGGCCTTTGGCATACTGGCCGTTGTAGATGGCTCCCACGCCGGGGATGAAGCCCAGCAGACAAGCCAGTCCGGG
>DATKNQ010000335.1:0-21807 GCA_035541265.1 Bryobacteraceae bacterium | reverse complement strand
GCGGACGCCCCCAGCGTCAAAAACGAACGGCGATTTGTCAAAGTGACTCTCTCTTCTTCACCATACGTCCGCGGAGGCCGGGAAGTTCAGGGGATAACATGCCGGCTTCGGCCGCGGACAAAAGCCGCCATTTGCCGATCTGTAAATCTCCAATGCGCACCGGTCCGATCGCCACGCGCACCAGCTTCAGCACCTTGCTCCCGATCGCTTCTACCATGCGGCGCACCTGCCGGTTGCGTCCCTCCGAAATGATGATTTCCAAATGCGTGTACTTGCCGGTATCGCGCAGGCGCTCCACCTGTGCGGGGCGCGTGCGACCGTCGCTGAGTTCTACGCCGGCGCGCAGCTTATCGATCTGTTCGTCGCTCAAACGATCCGCGCATTTCACCTGGTACGTCTTGGGAACTTTGAAGTCGGGATTCGTCAGGCGCTCGGCGAACTGCGTGTCGTTGGTCATGATCAGCAAGCCGGTCGTGTCGAGGTCCAGACGGCCGACGGGCACCAGCCAGGCGCCCGCGTCGCGGATCAGGTCATAAACCGTGGGCCGGCCTTCCGGGTCGGCATGCGTGGTGATGTAACCCTTCGGCTTGTAGAGCAGCAGATAGACCTTCTTCGCGCCGCGCACCGGCTTGCCGTCCAAAGTGACGCGGTCGCGCTCCATGTCCACCCAATGGTCGGGCGTTTGGATGACTCTGCCGTTCACCCGCACGCGTCCCGCGCCGATCCAACTGCGCGCTTCGCTGCGCGAGCCGAGTCCGGCTTTAGATAGCACGCGTTCCAGGGTTTTTAGAGGGCGCTGCGGGGGCATGCCGCTATCTTAATCGGGGTCTGAGGCACCCTACACCTTTTCTGCAGAATGGCCGATCTAAGAGAGTGTGGAGGGTAATCCACCCTATTCCTTCCGGTGCCGCCGCCGCGTCCGGATGGGAGACGAAAATTGCTGATCAAACTAGGCCTGAACGATCAACCCGACCAGCCGCAGGCTCCGTCCGAGGCAGTCTCGGCAAAGGATCTGGAAGACGCTCTTCGCGACCTCGTCTCGGCCGTATCGTGCCAGAGCGCAGCGCCGCAGGTTCCCGAAACCCCGGCAGCCACGGTCGAGTCGCTTGGCACCGGTGTGCCGGCGGCGGTCACCCACGCGGTCGACTATTGGATCAACAATTTTGGGCGGAGCCCGGCCGACGCCACCCGAAATCTGAATGAGCTGTCCGCCAAAAATCCCGAACTGACGGCCAGGGCGCTGGTGATGCGTTACGAGGCCGGAGATTGCGGCGAAGCGACCTCGGTGGTGGCCAGCCTGCTGGCGCGTAACGCCCATGCCTTCGGTACACTGTGCGATACTACCCGTGCCTTGGAGGGCGCCATTAGTATGGCTCAGTCCCTCGCCACGCAGGAGCCGCGTTTCGACGCCCACTTCGCCAAGAACCTGCTGGTGGATGACCAGATCACCGAAGGGGCCCTGGAGCGCGGTCTGAAGATCCTGGAACAACTTCCCAGTTGTGGGCGGCTGATTCCGATCCTCATTCAGTTCCTGCGAAGCTCCAACGGCCGGGTGCGCTCGAAGGCGGCGCTCACTCTGGGACGAATCGCCCCGGCCCGCAGCCTAACTCAACGGCTGATGCGGGACGCTGACGATCGCGTGCGTGCTAATTTCGTGGAGGGCCTTTGGAAATTGCCGGCCAACCACGTAGAACTGTTCCGCGAGGCGCTGCAGGATCCGCACCATCGCGTGGTTGGCAATGCCCTGGTTGGCTTGCACTTTGCCGGGCACAGCCGCGTCGTGACTCAGCATGTGGCGGGTATGGTGCGCCGTCCTGAAGCGGCGTTTCGGGCCGCGGCTGCCTGGGTCATGGGCCAGACCGGCGAGGAACGCTACGCTGCGGTTCTACGCGGCCTGCTGCGCGACCCGGATTGGCGCGTCCGGCGCGGCGCACTCATCGCCTTGCGGAGGATCAAGTCCTCGCAGTCCGGCACACCACCGGTTAACACCGCCAACTAAAAGCAGGGGAACCGCCGGAACATCCTGCTATCTTGATGGAAGGTCCTCCGAATGTCTGGAACTATTCTAGTCCGGGGGGCGCGTCAACTTCTCACCTTGCGTGGTCCTGCGGAGCCCCGGCGTGGTAGGGCGCTGGGAGAACTTGGCATCATTCACGATGGAGCGCTACTCATCGAGGATGGGCGGATTGCTGAGGTTGGACTCAGCCGGCGTATCGAAAACCTGGTGCAGGCGCGCCGTGCGCAGGAACTCGATACCACCGGCCGCGTAGTCATGCCGGGGTTCGTGGATTGCCACGCGCACCTGGTTTACGGCGCGCCTTGTAACGGCCATGACGATCTCCTGACGGACGATGTGTCGTCGCCCGTGCAGCACTATGCCGCGGCTCTGAATGTGCTGCGGAGTTCATCTTCCAGACGCCTGGAATTGCGCGCCAGCCAGTTCGCGAACGGCATGGCGCGCCATGGAACGACCTCGCTTGAATCCACGTCCGGGCACGGGCTGGATCAGCGCGGCGAGTTGAAAATCCTGCGCGTGCAAGCCAAGTTGGATCGCGCACCGCTGGACGTCGTCTCCACGTTTCTGACGCCGCGGGAGTGTCCCGCCGAGTTTGAAAACCGGCGGGATGAGTATTTCTCCTGGATGTGCGCGGACCTGTTGCCAGCTATCCGCCGCCGCGGGCTGGCCCGGTTTTTCTCGGTACGGTGCGGCGGGCCGCTGTTCAGTGTCCAGCAGGTGCGCGGTCTGCTGGAAGCCGCGCGCGGCCTGGGATTTGGGTTGAAAGTCCAGGGATCGGGAGAAGGGGTTCGCCT
This sequence comes from Bryobacteraceae bacterium, assembly GCA_035541265.1. Classification (GTDB taxonomy): domain Bacteria; phylum Acidobacteriota; class Terriglobia; order Bryobacterales; family Bryobacteraceae; genus Bog-159. Next base: position 18,996 of record DATKNQ010000335.1, on the reverse strand, counting down.
CGCGGCAGAATCCGAAGCCATCAGTGTCGAAGTTCCAGACGGCGGCTCGTCCGCGGATTGGGAATTGTTGTCGCGCTCCAGGGCGATGGCGGTGCTGACACCGGGTACCCAGGCGCCGGCGCGCAACATGATCGAAAGCGGTGTGGGCGTGGCGCTAGGTTCCAATTTCAACCCGAGCGCGCGTTCGACCTATAGCATGCTCTACATCGTCGCGCTGGCATGCGCGGACCTGGGCCTCCTGCCCGCGGAGGCCATTTGCGCCGCGACCGTCAACGCCGCCTACGCAATCGGAGTAGGACAGGCTGCGGGCTCGATCGAGGTAGGCAAGCCCGCCGACCTGATCGTCCTGAACGCCGCCGATTACCGCGAAATCCCGCGTCATTTTGGCGTGAACCTGGTGCACACGACAATCAAGCGGGGGGCCACCATCTATCAGGAGGGCAAGGTGGCGCGGTAGGCCCCTACTCGTCGCGTAAGGCGCCCAGTTCAGGCTGCTCGGAGGAGATCCGCCAGGCTCCGTCATTCCGCACCAGGGTCATGCGCTCCGCTTCGGATCCCGCCGATCTCGCGCGGCCGGCCATCTTCCACTGCTTCCGAAATGTAGCCACCGCGCGATTGTCGCCTACCGGCGTGATGTTCACAGCGGACAAGCGGTAGACCTCCAGGCGCCCGTATCGCGCGCGCGCCTGCCGGATCGTTTGCCGCACGACCGCGCGGGGCACATCGTGACGCGCAAAATACGTCGTCACCACCGGCGCGTAGCATTGGGCGGCCGCGTCCACATCGCCGCGCTTCAACGCGCCCGACCAGCGATTGAGCAGTTCATGGATGCCCGCCACATCCGGATCCTGTGGCGCGCGCGAGCCCTCCACGGCCGGCTGTGCGGGTCCGGCCGCCGGCGCGGCCAAAGCCGCGGGCGAAGCAGCACTCACGGGCGGTCGCGTTGCGCCATGGGTGGGATGCAGCAGCACATATCCCACCGCGCCGCCCAACAGTCCGAGCGCAATCGCCGCGGCGTACCAGAACCATCGCTTCCCGGCGGGCTGCTCCGGTTCCGGTTCCATGCGGGGACGGGGTGGCGGCCATGACAGCACTGGCGAGTTGAACGGCGCAGCCGTGCACGCCCGGCCGGAACGCCGCAGGCAAAAATCCTCCGCGTTCGTTCCCCGCAAGCTCGGCCTGACGAGCAGGACGATGTCCTCACCTTCCGCGAAGTAGGCCCGCATCAGATCCTCGTCGTCCTCCCGAAGCGCGAAATCCGGCAGCGGATGGCTGCGATAGAATCCAAGTACCGAAAGTCCCGGCTGCGCCCCGCTGCGGAACCACTCGAGCGTCTCTTGCAGCAACTGGCGGTCGGACTGCGAAAGCGTATAGCCGGGGCCGAAGCTATGTTCCGAGGGGACGGGCTCGAAGTCTTCCACCACGATGCGGTCCGCTTCGCGGTGTCCAAGCAAGATGCCGCCCGTTTCGGCACCACGATGCGGCGCGGCGGCGAAGGCCTCGTTGACTTCCTGGTGGATCCGATCCTGCACGCGCCGCTGAATGGCGACGGGCGAGGAATCCGGAAGGTTCCAGATGACGTATTCGAGCTCGAGTTCCTGGCTGGAGGACGGTCCGGGCATACTTCACGGCTGAATATTCAGACGGTCCGGCGCCGCGCGACGTTCCTTAAACTAGGCCGTCAGCCGGCGCAACAGGTCCGCACCCATCAGGATATCGCGCCTGCGGGGCGCGGGATCGTGGGCCTCGCGCTCGATGGTCAGCGGGCCTTGGTACCCGATCGATCGCAGCTTTGTGACAAAACGCTCCATTCCAACCGATCCCTGGCCGAGAGGCTTTTCCTCACCGAGCGCTCCGGAAATCGCCCGTGGCGGCCAATCGCCGTCCTTGCAATGCACCGTAATCACCAGCGGCGCGAGCGTCTGCAGCGCCTCGATCGGATCGCCGGTGCCGTACAGGATCATGTTGGCTGGGTCGAAGTTAATGCGCAGATTGGCGCGCCCGGTGGTGCGCACGAATGCGAGCAGAGCCTCTGCGGGTTCCTGCCCGGTTTCGAGTGCGAACGTCTGGCCATGCAGCGCCGCTTGGTCGCAGACGCGCCGCACCATGTCGCGGACCGCGGCGTAGTCCGGCGACTGGCGATCCTCCGGCACAAACCCGATGTGCGTGGCGATCGATGGAACGCCTAACTCCGCGGCGAAGCCGCTGACTGCATAAGTGCGCTCTTCGCGTGCGGCGCGCGTGGCTCGAGGTACGAATCCTACGGTTCGCTGCACGGTGGGAATGTCCGCGTAGCTTTCGCCCGCGTAAGCCGCGAAGACGGTGACGACAGTGAAATCTTCATCGGCCAGCGCCTGCTTCCAACGCGCGGCCGCGCCCTCCAGGGGCATGTCGCCTGGAATGCCGATCTGTCCACAGCGGACGCCCAGCGACTTCAAGTCGCGTATGGTTTCGTACGGATCGCCTCCGGCCCAGAACATCACACCGATCTCGAGCGGCTTCAAAAGTTGCATGGGATTTTCTCTCCGTTTCGGTCGCGGGATTCGAGCATCAGGCGCGTCAGCTTTACAGCGGCCGCCGATTCTTCGGGCGGACATGCGAGCGGCTTGTGCCCGTGCGCGACGCAATCATAGAAATACGCAATCTCCGCCTGGTAGCCATCCGTATCCGGCACGTCGAGCACCTGCGGGTGCCCATCGGCGCCGTACTCGGCTAAAGGCCTCCCTGCTGAGCCGAATTCCAGCGTTCCCGAATCCGCCACGATCGTGAACTCCATCGAAAAAGGATAGGCCGCCGGATGGTGCCAGCCGCCTGTGATCGCGACCGTGCCCACAGACGGATACCAGAACTGCGCCAGGATCCAGTCCACGCCGCGCGGCAGATCCTGATAGCCGGACGCGGTGACCGCCTCTGGTTTGCCGAAGACTTGCATGCAGAAATCCACGTCGTGGATCAGCAGGTCGAGGACGCCGCCGCCGCTTTGTTCCGGATCGCCCAGCCAGGCGCTCCAGGCCGGCGCCGCGCACCGGCGCCGAAAAACCGCAGAGCGCACCGGCCCCAGGCGTCCCGATTCCAGAATGCCGGCCGCCGCGCGATAGGGCGGAATAAACCGCACCACCTGCGCAGCCATCAAAATGCGGTCGTGTCGTTCGGCCTCCGCGATCATGCGGTCGGCAGCGGGGCCATCCAGCGCCATCGGCTTCTCCACAAGCACGTGCTTGCCGCAGCGCACGGCGAGCGTGGCGATGCGTTCGTGCAGATCCGTGGGCAGGCAGATGTCCACGATGTCCACCTCCGGATCGCGCACGGCGTCCTCCGCGCGCGTGTACTTCGCGACGGCGGAGAAATCCAGTTTGGCGCCCGCGCCGCCGAGGTTCCCCTGCACGGCGGTCAAGTCGCCCGAGAGTCTCTGCTTGTCGTTGCTGGCCACGGCGGCCAGTTGCGCGCCGGGGATCTGACGCCAGGCATTCACGTGCGTGCTGCCCATGAAGCCCAGCCCGAGGACCGCGATTTTCATGCGAAGCGAGACTTATCCCTTCGGTGAGTAAACTTTCGTGTACTTATTGCGCGCATTATAGACCGTGTAGCTGCCATCCGGCTTCACTGTGACACGGATCCAGTTCCCCATGTCGCCCACTTCGTCCGTGTTGGCGATAAACGTGTCCGGCGAGTTGTTGTCTTTCCCGCCACTGATGGCGTAGTGCAACTGCCAGATATCTTCGATGCCGGGCGAACTGTGGATGACTTGCCAGGCCGAGGCCGAACCGCCTTTGCGCGCGCCGTTATCCATGATGGCCACGCGCGGCTGGATGGCATGCACCAGTGCGGCCGAGTTCGAAAGGTCCGCGCCATGATGCGTCACGATGTATAGGTCCACGGCGCCGATCTTATTGTTCGGGCACATCAGTTGGTGCTCTTTGTTCCAGGTCAGATCGCCCAGATCGAGCGCGCGGAATTTCCCGAAGGTAACCAGGATGCCGGTCGAGCGGGCGTTTTCGGTCGGGTCCGGAGCCTTCAGGCTCTCGGTGGCGCATACCGGGTTCGGCTGTCCCGCGCCCGGCAGCGGCGCATCAATCTCGTCTCCGTCCGCGGTGAGCACCTGCACATCCAGACCCTTCACCGGAATTGTCACGCCGGGTTTGGCCAGGATGTGATTGCCCTTCGCGCGGTACTCCAGGTAAGCGTTGTACAGTTCCTTGGCGCGCTGATCGTGCTCGACGTCCTCACCGTGATCGATGAAGTTGCGGATGGGCAGCTTGGCGGCTAATTGCGGCACACCGCCCACGTGATCTTCGTGAAAGTGAGTGACGAGCAGGTAGTCGATACTCTTCACGCCGGCGTGCTTCGCAACCAGGGCGATGCGGCCGGCGTCCCGGCTATTGTGGCCGGACCAGCCGGTATCCACCAGCAGTGAATCGCCCGACGGGGAGACGAACAAAGTAGCCTGGCCGCCTTCGACATCGATGAAATAGATCTCGAGATTCTTGGCGGCGGGGAGCACAGCCGCGCCCGCCAAAGTGAACAGCACGAGCAGGAATGCGCGCATGTGTCCGATTTTAGCGCGCGGCAAGCGGGCGGGCGGTTGCGCCGGCTTGCATCATGGAGCACTGGGTTGCACTACCGCCGAACGCGGACTCTCTTTACCGTTCTTCTTTACGGCGGTGACTGCGTAGCGGTAAGTTTTGCCCGGCTCGACCTGGTGATCGCTGTACGCGGGGAGCGGTTCGGTGTCACTGATCCGGGTGAAGGGCCCGTCCCCCAACGCGCGATAAACGCGATAACCGGCCAAGTTGTTGTCCGTATTCCGCTCCCAGACCAGCTCGATGCTGGACGTGGAAGGTACCGCAGTGAGGCCCGCGGGAGTTGCGGGGGCGAAGGTGTCGAGGGGAGTAATCGCCGCCTCGTTGGATAGCTCGCTTTCGGCCTCGCCAGTCCCCGCCTTGACCAGCGATCTCACAACATAAGTGTAGGACTTGCCAAATTCGGCGGTCGAGTCCATCCACTCAGGTTTCTCAGACTGGGCCAGCGCACTGAATTCCTTCTCGTCCGGACCGCGCCGGAAGATCGCAAACGAGTTTCCCGTGCCCTGCCAGGTGAGATGTACGCCTTGCGGCGCCGCTTCGGCAGCCAAGCCATGCGGCGTCTCCGGCAGAGCCACGACCACCAGCGTCGCGGGGTTCGACCAGCCTGAATCGCGGCCGTTCAGGCCCACGATCTTGACGGCAATCGCGACTTCCTTGCCCACCCATTCGGCGGCTGGTATCAGATACTCGACCCCGCCGTTTACCGTCGCTCCTCCGGGTACGGATTTGGCGGTGGCAGCCCAGGCATCCGCATTGAATTGCCCGGCGGGTTTCAGCCCGATGCGTACCTCGGTGGTCACATCCTGCTTGAGGATCTGGCCTTCGGTAGTGTAAGTGGGCAACGCGAACCGCACTTCGATGTTAGACCCCAGTTGCGCGGCTATCACGCCGCCGGCGCGCTGCGGTATGTTCAACAGCGGCGGCAGCGGTTCTCCAATATAACCGCAGCCCGGCAATGACAGTAGGGCCGCAAAGCTGCAAAGTAGTGCGCCGTGGCGCGGATTGGTGTATGCCACAAGAAGGTGTTATTTCAAACTGATCGGCACGGGTTGGCTACAGTATTGCTGATTGCCCGAACCCATAGCGCAGACGATCAGGCTGGCCGAGCCCGGGCTTGCGTTCGCTGGAATAGCCACGTTCACCTGCTCGATGCCAGGTAAGCCGGGCGCGGCGCCAGCGTATATCGGAACCAGGCCGGAGGTGTTCTGGATAGTCACCGTTACCGATCCGCCTGAGTCGGGCATGCCAGTGCCGAAGATTTGTAAGACCGTGCCCAATGCTGCGGGGGCCGCCGCTGAGTTCACAGTGTTGTCTTGATTGAGCACGCCTGGGTTAAAGACGGCGGGAGCTACGGCTGCAAGTTGCACTGTATAAGGCGCGCTGCTGTTGCCATCCGCGGTCACTACGGCCTGCGCCGAAGGGGCACCCGCCAGCGACGGCGGAATCCGCAGGTTGATCTGTTGCGCACCGGTATAAAGCAAGTTAGCCTGGACGCCATTGAAAGTTACGCTCACAGTTTGACCGGCCAGGTTGGTCCCCCAGATCGTGGCCAACTCGCCAGCCACTACCGGCGCGGCACGGAAGTCCGCGGCATCGGTGATGGCATTGATCACTACCGCGGGCGCAGTTAATGCCGGAGTCACCGTCAGGGTGGTTGGGATAGTCTGATTACCGGCGACAGAACCGGCATCGATCGTGAGGGTCGCGGTATAAGTACCCGGCGCGAGGCTGCTCGGGTCGGCTACGACCTGCACTGTTCCGCCATTAATCCCTGTCGATTGCGTCAATAGAATCCAGTTAGAGCCGTTGTTATAAGTGATGTTCGCCGACCAGCCCAGCACACCGCCGCCCGTATTTTTGATCGTGAGATTGCCGAGACCCACGCGCTTGCCTCCGGCCACCGCGCTGGCCTGCATAGGTTGTGAGTTGACCTGCAGCACGGGATAATACGACGCGCCGCAGTCGCCGATGACGCCGCAATCCGACGGCGGAGTGACTGCCACAAAGCGCGGAATCGGCGCCGTGGCCGACGCGGAAGAAATCGTGGATACCGGCGCGAGCGAGACAGAGCCATTGGCCGACGAAGGCGGGCTGTTCGGCGCGATGGAAAAGAAGTTGGGAATCTGAACGCTTTCGACTACCGACGGATTCGAATCCGCCACCTCGTAAACGGCGTAACCTGCGCCGTTGGTCAAAGTAACAGGATTGGCGCCATCGAGCACCAACACCCCCGAGCCGTTGGGCGCCGGAAGAGTGGCGAGCGCACCTCCCTCACCGGTAGCATCCGCATTCAGCACGCGGACCAGTAGCAGCGTCTGGCTGTTCGGTTTGTACTGGCCCACGGCGGCGGCCGTTCCCAGGTCGCCGCCGGCAGATGGCAGCGCCGCATCCGTGCCTGCTACCGCATCGGGAACGTAGATATTCGCACCGGCTGGGAAGTTCGAATAAGTGAGCATGAACCGGGTGCCGGTATCGCTGGTCGGGTCCTTAGCCACGAATGCGGCGGCGAAGCCCTCGGTGAGGCGTGTAGTCTGCTCGGCGGTGCCGTTGGCAAACAGATTGGTCAGGCTCACCGTGGAGGGCGCGGCCGATCCCGTACAAGTGACTCCGGAATCCATGCTGGTGGCCAGCAGCCCCTGTTGCGTAATCCCCACGATCACGGGATTTCCGCTCAGCGCCAGCGAACTCGAAAGGATCGCCTGGATGCGCGTTTGCGGTTGTAGGCCGAGTTGATTGACGTCCGCGCGTATGTCGTCGACCGTGATCTGAAACGTACCATTTGCGGGGATCGTGAACGTGAAACCGTTAAAAGCAATACTCTGATTAGTCACCAGTCCGGCCACACCGGAAGCCACGGGTCCCGCGCCCGTGTTGATGGATAGCGTCGCGCCGGTCGAAAAACCGGAGGCGTTGACGCGATTCGTGATGGTTGTAGGAAGCAGCACGCTCACGCTGGCATTGACTGCGGCGCCGGGCTTGCCGGAACATTGCAGGAGGATTTCGCCCAGTTGTTCTGTCAAGCCCTCCGCATGCACATAAGGAATCTGTGCAGAAACGGCGCACACCGCAGAGATTTGTTGCGAGAAGGCGAATGGAATAAATAAATTGAGTACTAATAAAATAACGGAAAAACGTCCAATCATGGACGCTATTGTACCTCTCCCGCAGGTACAATAGCGGCGATTCCGGGACGGATTACCAGTCCGCGTACGGGGTGCCGTCCAGACCGGTTTTGTCTGACCCGCTCTTGACGTCGAATATGCCGGGCTCGGTTTGATCCACGCTCTGCAGCGCGTCTTCCATGATCGTGTGCCAGGTTTGATTGGAATCCGTCATGGGGTCGATCGGTATGTCGCGTAAGTAGCCCGCGGAAACCAGGTCCTGCAGAGATTGGGGAGCTTTTTGTTTGTCGTAAGTGTATTCGTCAATGACCTGCCGCAGCGTGAACAGGTTATTCTTGAGCACACTCTCCTTCGACCGGATAATGGACTTCTGATATTGCGGGATGGCGATGGAGATGAGAATCACGATGATCGCCATCACGATCATCAGCTCGACCATCGTGAAGCCGAATTCGCGCCGGCTCAGCCGGCGGCGCCGCGCGCGCACGAGGCGCTCCCTACCAATCCGAGTAATTGGTTCCATCGGGCGCCTTTTCGGTTGTCTTGGTGTAGACATCAAAGACGTTCTGTCCGCCCCAGCTATTCGAGGTTGGGTCGTCTTTGGTGCTGCGTAAACCCCAGTCAGTCGAGTTAGTGAACGGGTCCTTGGGGATGCGCCTCAAGAAGCGGATCTTCTTATCGACCTGGCCTTGCAGTTTCACGCCTTCCACCAGGGTCTCGAGCTTGTCCGGATAATTATCGGAATCTAGCTTCTGCGGGCCGAGATACCCGGCATCGGCGTAGTCTTTGTATTTATCGATGGCTTTCCGGATTTCGCGCTCCGCCCACCGCAGCTCCTTTTCGCGTTCGATGCGCACCCGGGCGCGCGCCAGCGGCACGGCCATGGTGGTCAGGATCATCATGATGGAAAAGGCAACGATGAGCTCAATCAGCGTGAGTCCTCCTTGATTTTTCCGTCGCATCTGTTACCTCACACTTACCGTCAGTAGCGGAGAAACATTCGCAACCGGTTGTCCCTGCGAATTCGCCGGACTGAAAGCGGGAGCGGACACCACCGTGTTGCCGCGAGCCGTGGCCGTGAATGAGAGCGTTACCAATGTGCCGGACCCTGTAACACCGCCGGTGCCCGGCAGGCGGTTCAGGGTGATGCTGGCCTCCCCCGTGTCGTTCTGAATGTTCTTCGTGAAGCTGACCTGTTGGCCGTCGCTGCTCATCAGCGAGCCTTGCGTCACATCGTTGAGCTTCAGGATCTTCGGATCGAATTTGATCTGCAGCGGTGCGGAAAACAGGTCCGTGGCGTTGGCCACCGCCAGGCTGACGCTGAACGTCGCGCCCATCGCCGGAGATGCCTGGCCGGGCATGAAGCTGATCGCGGCATTGCCGGAGACCGAGTTCGCCGACGCTGTCGAGGAAGAAGCCGCCGGAGGCGCATTGGCTATCGGCAACGGCATAGCAGGAGGCGCGGCGGCCGGAGGAGGCGGAGCCCCTGGAGCGGTGGCCGGCGGCGTGATGGCCGGAGCCGTGGGCGCCGCGGCGGGCGCCGTTTCAGACTGCGGACGATCGGCGTAGTTGAGCTTCACCACCGTGGCATTGCCCACCGCGATGCCGCGCATTTCCTCTTCGCTGTAATCCGGGCGCCGCACGATATGCGGGATCAATGCGATCAGCAATTCCTGCGAGCTCTTGGACACCGTCTTGCTGCTGAACAGCCACTTGATCACCGGGATGCTCGAAAGGCCCGGGATGCCGCTCACGGTCGTCGAATTCTGCGACTGCCGCAGTCCGCCCAGCAGGTTCACTTCGCCGTCTTTCATGCGGATATCGTGGATCACCTTCTGCTGCGCAATGATGGGCTGCTGGATGCCGCCCAGGTTCACATAGCTCTGCACGCTCGAGATCTCGACTTCCACGTGCATCGATATTTCTCCGTTATCATGCACCTTGGGGGTCAGATCCACGTTCACGCCGACGTCGATGAAGGTGAATTGGGTGTTCACCAGCGGGTTGATGCCTACGCCGCCCACGCCTGGCTGAAAGCTGCCGGACGCGATCGGTTCCTTCTCACCGACCTTCAGAGTGGCTTTTTGATTATCCACGGAGCGGATTTCCGGCGACTGCAGCACGCGCGTGCCGCTGTCGCTCAGTACCGCCTGCAGCAGGCCCGACGGCAATACCGTGGAGAAGTCTTCCGTATTCACTTTGCCCAGATACGCTAGGGGAATCGACGCCGTGGTCGAACTGCCGGTGGTGCCCGTCGTGCCCGTCGTGTTGGTAGTGTTGGCGGTGGTGGTCGAAGTGTTGGTCGTGGTGCTGGTGCTCGTGCTGGGTGACTGAATACTGGTGCGCGGCGCGAAGTTGATGGGCACATTCAGGCTGCTGAGCGCCGCGCCCAGCGTGCGCGTCATATCGCTGCTCACCTGCATCACGAGCACATCCACCACCACTTCAGACTTGGGCTTGTCGAGATCGTGGATGATTTTTCCAGCCAGCGCGATCTTGTCCGCTTCACCGCGCGCAATGATGGCATTCTGGGCGTTGTACACGAACAGCCGCTGGATGTCGCATACCGAGCGCACCGCCGTCACGATCTCCTGCAGCTCTTGCGGCGTGGTCACGTTGTTCAGGTAAAAAACCTTCATCACCTGCTCTTCATAATCGCGGCGTTTGGTGGTGCTGTCTTGCGTGACGAAGATGGTGTTCGCGGAGAGCGGTTTCCAGAAAGCCTTGGTAACCAGGCTCAGGTAATCGAGCGCCTGGCTCACTGTGGCATGGGTGAGATCGATTGATTGGGGTTTGTTCTCGCGCTGGAAATCCTGATCGAAAAGCACGTTGATGCCGGCCAGTTTGCCGACCGTCTCGAAGAGGACCTTGGGCGGCTGATTGTTCATCTTGACGTTGATCGGCTGCGGATTGAGCGCCCGCAACTCGGGCATCGGCAGCATCTCACTCAGCCTGCTTTCCTCCTCCTTTCTCGTGAACTCGGCCGGCGTTAACGACCGGGTGTCCGATTTATCGCCTTTTTTTTTCTCCCGCTCGATCATCTCCCGGGTCGTCTGGATCTCCTGTTCGGCGACGCTCGAGGAAGGATCGATGCCGTAGGCTTTCTCAAATTCCATCAGCGCCTGGCCCAACTGCCCCGCTTTGCGCGCCTTGAGTCCCTGACCCACGTGCGCCTGGGAAGCTTGAAAACGGGTATGGTCGACTTCGATCTGGTAGCCGACCTCGCTGGGGTCCTGGGCGAGAGCCTTTTCGAAGCTGTCGAGCGCCGCGTCCCATTCCTTGCGCGCCTCGTGCGCCTTGCCTTCGGCCAGGAACCGGTCGCCCTTGCGGGTCCGTCCGGCCGCAGGAATCGCCACACAAAAAACCAGCCACGCAAACGCGAGCAGGGTTGTTAGGTTATTGAAAATAAATCTACTTCTCTGGATTGCTGGCTGGCGGACAGGCATATGCTAAGATAAAAGACAACCTCTGCTCCACGCTCTTCATTCTGATGACGCTCGGGAGCTTGCGAGCGTTGAGAGCAAAATTTGGCCGGAAAAGACGCCGATTTCAAGATCCTCAGTGACAACCGCCAGGCAAGCCACAACTACTTTCTCATGGAACGGTTCGAGGCCGGCCTGGTCCTAACCGGCACCGAGGTGAAAGCCGCGCGCACGGGCAAGATTCAGCTCAAAGAAGCGTACGCCACCATCGATAAGAATGAAGCCTGGCTGGTAAACGCGCACATCAGCCAGTACGATTTTGGAAATCGCGAGAACCATCCTCCGGTGCACAATCGCAAGCTGCTGCTGCATCGCGCGGAGATCGACAAGCTGCTCGGAAAGACCCGCGAAAAGGGACTGTCGCTGATCCCCACCAAGGTTTATTTGAAGAACGGCCGGATCAAGTGCGAAATCGCCGTGGCGCGGGGCAAGAAACTGCACGACAAGCGCGAGGCCGAGCGCTCGCGCACGGCGGAAGCCGAGGCCCGCGCCGCGGTGCGCGCCAGTAAAGCCAAACAATACGGAGATTGACAGAAGATGCAAGTCAGCCTGTTACGCGAGCCCATCGAGAAGGTAGAATCCGAAGCCCTGCTGCTGAACGTGTTCGAAGGCCGGCGCGAGGATCGCCTGGGCTTGGGCGAGTTATTCGATGCGGGCGAGATCAAGGGGAAGCCGTTCGAGCTTACCGTGCTGCATCACGCCGCGGGCGCGCGCGCCAAACGCGTGGCCGCGATCGGCTCCGGCAAACCGGAGAAGTTCACCCCGGCGGAATTGCGTAAGACCACCGGCGCCGCGATCCGCCAGTTGAAGTCACGATCGATTACCGAGGCCGCATTGTTCCTCGATCCCGCCTATGCCGGCGCCGATTACGCTTCAGCCGCGGTGGAGGGCGCAATTCTGGGCGGCTTCGAGCCGGATCGCTACAAGACAGACAAGCAGGACGCGGCGTCGATCGAACGCTTCACGGTCGTGGTTCCGGACGGCAGCCCGCTGCTCGACGCGGCGGTCGAACGCGGGCGGGTGATCGCCGAAGCCCAGAATTGCGCGCGCAGCCTGGTAAATGAACCGGCCAATCGCCTGACGCCCGTGGTGCTCGCCGAACATGCCCGCCAGATGGCGGAAGAGTTCGGCCTGGAGTACGAAGTTCTCGATCGCGAACGGATGACGCAGCTCGGCATGGGCAGCCTGCTGGGCGTGGCGATCGGCAGCGCGGAACCCCCTGTGCTGATCGTAATCCGCTATCGTCCGGCGTCCGTGCCGCCCGGATCTCCACACCTGGGACTGGTCGGCAAGGGCGTCACTTTCGACACCGGCGGCATCTCCATCAAGCCTTCCGAGGGTATGGAGAAGATGAAATACGACATGGCCGGCGGCGCGGCCATGATCGGCGCCATGCGGGCGATTGCGCAGTTGAAGCCTTCCATCCCGGTGACGGGGCTGATCCCGGCGGTCGAAAACATGCCGGGCAGCCGGGCGCAGCGTCCCGGCGACATCGTCACGTCGCTTTCCGGCAAAACCATCGAGGTGCTGAACACCGATGCGGAAGGCCGGCTGATCCTGGCCGACGCGCTGACTTACGCGCAAAGGCTGGGCTGCACACACTTGGTGGACGCGGCCACGTTGACCGGCGCGATCGTGGTGGCGCTGGGACACGTCAACGTCGGGCTGTTCGCCAACGACGACGCGTTGCGCGAGCGCGTGATGCTGGCCGCGCGCGCCGAAGGCGAAAAGATGTGGGCCATGCCGGTCGAGGACGACTACAAGGACTACCTGAAGAGCGCCTTCGCGGACATTCCGAACATCGGCGGGCGCTACGGCGGCGCGGTCACGGCGGCCATGTTCCTGAAGGAATTCGCCGATCCGGCGCCGTGGGTGCACCTGGATATCGCCGGCACAGCGTGGCTGGACGATGCCAAGCCGTTCCTGGCGAAGGGTCCTACTGGCGTGCCCGTGCGGACGCTAGTGCGCCTGGCAATGGAGTGGCAGGCGTAACCCGAGGGCCACAGGCGGGCTGCTAGAATGCGGCATAGTGAAAACCGCCCCCTGTGGATCCTGGAAATCGCCCATCGCTTCCGGCCTGATCGTCGCCCAGTCGATCGTCCTTTCAGAGATTCGGCTGGACCGCGGCGAGCCGTATTGGTTGGAAGGAAGGCCGCATGAATCTGGACGCAGTGTGGTGGTTTCCGGCCGCGATCTGGTCCCGCCATCGTTTGACGTCCGCACACGTGTGCATGAGTATGGCGGCGGTGCCTGGAACGTTGCCGATGGAACGCTCTACTTTTCCCATGACAAGGACCAGCGCCTATACCGGCTGGAGCCCGGTGCGGCTGGACCTGAGCCTCTCACACCCGAGGGACCGTTCCGATATGCGGATGGGATCGTCGACGTGCGCCGCCGGCTATGGATTGGCGTCCGCGAGGATCATTCCGCTGCGGGGCACGAGCCCGCCAATACGCTTGTAGGGCTCGATTCGACTCGGCCAAACAGCGCCCGCATTCTGGCGGAAGGCCACGACTTCTACTCATCCCCGAAGCTCTCGCCCGATGGCTCCTCGCTGGCTTACCTGGCGTGGGACCATCCTCGAATGCCGTGGGTTGGCACGACACTTTACGTTGTGCCGCTCGATGCGGCGGGAGTTCCTGCCGGCGACCCCATCGCAGTTGCGGGCAAGGACGAGGAGTCGATCTTTCAACCCGAATGGAGTCCCGACGGCACAGCGCTCTTCTTTGTCTCGGACCGGACTGGCTGGTGGAACCTGTACCGTGCGGCTTGGCCGGCGCGAAGTGTCCAGGCCGTGCTGCCCATGGAAGCCGAGTTCGGCCAGCCCCAATGGGTCTTCGGCATGTCGACCTACTCCTTCGCCGGCCCCGGACGGTTGGTCTGCGCGTATGTTTCGAAGGGCCTCGGCCGGCTCGGAGTAATCAACCTGACCACCGGTAAGTTGACGCCCATGGATCTACCGTACTCCGAGTTTTCGTCTGTACGCGCGGAGCGGGATCGAGTCGTGTTTCGCGCTGGATCGCCATCTACACCAGCCAGTTTCGTTCTGCTGGACTTGGGTACCGGCAAGGCGCAGGTCCTGAAGAAATCGACCGCGCTGGCGGACGATCCCGGCCTGGCGCGCTACTTTACGGGCGTGGAGTCAATCGAGTTTCCCACAGAAGAAAACCGCACCGCGTTTGGTCTTTTCTATCCTGCCTTCAATCCGGAATACCAGCCGCTCGAAGGAGACCTGCCGCCGCTGGTCGTGACGTGCCACGGCGGTCCCACGTCCGCCGCGTCGAGTTCGCTGGATCTGCGCATTCAGTATTGGACCAGCCGTGGCATCTCGGTTCTGGACGTGAATTACGGCGGCAGTACCGGCTTGGGCCGCGCCTACCGCTTGCGTCTGGACGGCAACTGGGGAATCGTGGATGTCGACGACTGCGTGAACGGTGCGCGTCACCTGGCCAACCAGCGCCGGGTGGATGGATCCCGCAGCGTCATCACCGGCCGCAGTGCGGGCGGCTACACCACTCTGGCGGCCCTGACCTTCCGCGATTATTTCCGCGGTGGGAGCAGCCACTTTGGAGTGAGCGACCTGGCAGCGCTGGCTCGCGATACGCACAAATTCGAATCGCGCTATCTGGACTCCCTGGTGGGCCCGTATCCCGCGCGGGAGGATCTATACCGCGAACGCTCGCCTATTTTTCACGCCGGCCGGCTCTCCGCTCTCGTGATCTTCTTCCAGGGCGAAGAGGACCGGGTAGTGCCGCCGAACCAGGCCGAGACCATGGTCAAGAAACTGAGTCAAAAGGGTCTGCCGGTCGGATACGTTCTGTTCTCGGGCGAACAGCACGGCTTCCGGAAGGCTGAGAACATCAAGCGCGCGCTCGACGCCGAGCTCTATTTCTTCGCCGTCAACGTATTCCGGACCGCTCTGAGCTTCTGAGCAGTTGAATCCCGCGGCCCGAAGCATCTCGCAAATCTGCGGACCGGCGGAACTGGCGGCACAAACGATTTCGTAGCGCCGCGCGGTGGTGCGCGCGAACAGATCGCGCCGCCATGCATCCGGACTGAACTCCTGCGGGCCATAGCATTGCCCCCGGTGTGCCCGATTCGACTAACATGATGTTGGTGGGGCACCGGACCCCGCATGGACGATGCATTGAAATGTCTTACAGACTAGCGATATCGATGTTGGCTGCGGCTCTGGGGGTCGCGCAAACACCTGATTACAAGCCCAACGGCACGCCGCCAAATTGGATCGGCTATCACCAGGTGAAGACTGATTCCGGAGGCCGGATCGTTCCGTGGTACGGCAGCGGCCCCTCCGAGGCTTATGATCACGTCGTGCGGCTGGCGTTCGGTTTCTGGATCAACATGCGCAAGTGCCCCAACGGAGTTCCTTATTACTTGCAGCACCAGGTATGGAAGGCGGATGCCGGCGACCCGCGAGGCTTGGGTGGCGATCAGATCCCCATGGCGCTTAGTTCCTGGTATCTGCTCTATGGGTACCTGGGCGATCCGGCGCCGAAAGACAACATGGTGCTAATGGCGGATTACTGGCTGGCGCACGGCATGTCCCAACCGGAATTGTTGTGGGCAAGTTTGCCTTACCCTTACAACCTGGAGGTCCACTCCGGCGCATACGACGGCGATATGCGGGCCGGCAAAGGCTTCCTCCAGCCTGACAAAGCCGGAAGTTTTGGCGCTGAACTGGTCGTTCTTTACAAGATGACCGGCGTGCGTAAGTACCTGAATGCGGCGGTTCGGATCGCGGATACACTGGTGGCCAGAATCCAGCCGGGCGATGGCGAGAACTCCCCCTGGCCGTTTCGGGTAAATGCCCAAACAGGCGCAGTGCATGCGGCCAAAGATAAATCCGGAAGGGCAGTCCGCGCCTCTTACACCACAAATTATGCCGGTGTGTTGCGGCTGTTTGCCGATTTGGTCGCGATGAAGCAAGGAAGCGGCAAGGCGTACGCCGAGGCTTCGCAAACTCTAGCCAAATGGCTGAAAGCGTATCCGCTCAAGACCAACAAATGGGGACCGTTCTTTGAAGATATCCCGACGTCTGACTACTCGGATACGGAGATCAATGCGGATACGATGGCCGCCTACATCCTGAACCATCCGGATTGGGATCCAGCCTGGAAGCAGCAGGCCCAGGGCATATTGCACTGGAGTTACGCGACGTTCGCCAATCACGAGTACGAGAAGTGGGGCGTGATTCCCATCAACGAGCAGACGGCATACCGGGTTCCGGGCAACAGCCATACCTCGCGGCACGCTTCGGTGGAATTGTTGTACTGCGAAAAGACCGGTGATTGCGCCTCCAAAGAAGACGCCGTCCGCCGCCTGAACTGGGCCACTTACACGATGGGCAACGGCGGAGAGAATCGCTACATCCGGGACGACATTTGGCTCACGGACGGCTACGGCGACTATGTTCGCCATTTCTTGCGGGCGATGGCTTCGGCGCCGGAGCTGGCGCCGGACGACCAGAATCACCTGCTACGCACGTCTTCCGTATTGCAGTCCATCCAATACGGCCGCTCCACGATCCGCTACACGAAGTTCGATGCGGTATCCACTGAAGAATTCAAGATGGGTGTGTGGGCGCCAAAATCCGTCACAGGCGGCGAAATGGAATGGAACGCGTCAACCAAGACGTTGAGGGTGCGCTCCCTGGCCAAGACGGTCGTACTACAGAACTGACAGTCTTAACCACCTGACCTGGCCGGCGGAAGGGTGGATATCCGGATTGATTCCCAGCTTCGCTCTCGCAATGATTTGAGTGTGCGGAGGAGGCAGCATGCCATCGCTTCGAATCCTGTTACTGATCTTGGCCGGCCTTGGTTCGACGCTGGTGGGACAGACCAGCGACGTGAACTCCTGGCACAGCCTGCGGCGCCTGCCGCCAGGCCGGCCGACTGAAGTTGTTGACCGTAAGGGCCGCGCAATCAAGGGCACGCTAGTCAATGTCCTGGACGATTCCATCGCCGTAGCCGTGAGACAGCGCACGGTAGCGGTGGCCCGCTCCGAGGTCGCAGTGGTGCGCGTGCGCTCGGGTAGGCGCCGGAGGCCAGCACTCATCGGAATGGCCCTCGGCGCCGGCGCCGGAGTGGGTGTGGGTGCTGCCGCCGGGGAAAGCCTTACCAAAACCAGCGGCGGAGACTTCGCGAATCTGAAGGGGCCGATTATCGCTGTGTCCGGGGCTGCCGGAGCACTGGCCGGCGCCGTCCTCGGTTGGCTGGCCAGCGATCGCACCACCACGGTTTATCGCGCTCAATAGAGTGTGACGCCTTGTTTACCTCCCCGCGAATTTTTCTTTGGAATTCTTCAGTGTACTTCCCGAGATCGTGCAGGAGACCGGCGGCGCGCGCTGCAACGTGAAAGTCGCGATCCTCGGGTTTTGCTTCCTTCGCGAAAGCCTCGGCAAGCGTCGCCACCTGCCGAAGGTGCTGGTTAAGCGGTTGCCAGTGTGCATTTGGGTGAGCCTCGGGGAGACCAGCGGGGTCGGAGTGAGCCCAATATCTATTCACGCTTCTAGTAACGCACGGGCAGATCGAATAGAGCAAGCTCTACTGATCGCTTGAGATCAAGACTCCCGGCTGGGCCGGAGAATTCGTGCTATCTACCGAATTATCTGCAGCGCGAAAGCGGGTCTCGTTGCGAAGGGATGTAAGCCATTGAAAGAATTGGTCGGGGCGAGTGGATTCGAACCACCGACCTCCTGGTCCCGAATCAGGGGTACCCCGCTATCTCCATGAATACAGAGCAAATATTTTGGTGTAAAACCTCAATTTAAGTACCAAAAGTACACTCGTGGGTGAGCAGTTGGGTGGGTAGTTCTCGATGTTCCCAGGACCGCCTGGCATAATGTCCGGCGTCTGACTCCCACAGCCGGCATGGTTGTTGAAGAAGTCCTCTGGATAAAATGCTCGGATATCATGTACACTATCCGTAGGTTCTATCCATGGCCGCTGCCGACACCGCAATCGCAAAAGCGCGGCAAGTGTTCTCCAAACACGGAGGCATGCTTCGAACCTCGAAGGCCATGCGGCTTGGGATTCACCCGCGTACACTGTACACTCTCCGCGACGCTGGCGACGTAGAACAGGTCGGACGCGGACTCTACCGGCTCTCCACGGCACCACCGCTTTCAAGCCCGGACCTGGTGCCAATCGCGATCCGGATTCCACGGGCCGTCGTTTGCCTTGTCTCGGCTCTGGCACATCACGGGCTAACCACCCAGGTTCCGCACGCTGTCGACATCGCGCTGCCCAGTCACGCGCAGGTTCCGAAGGTTGATGGCCTCCCTCTCCGGGTCTTCTGGTATCCCGAGTCTTCTTTTCGCGCTGGCGTCGATCTGATCTCCGTTGACGATGTTCGCGTGAAGATCTATTCTCCGGAAAAAACGATCGCCGACTGCTTCAAGTACCGCAACAAGATTGGCCTCGACATTGCCATTGAGGCTCTGCGTGCCTATCGCGAACGCACACGAAAGCCGAACAGGGCAGCTCTGACAAAATTCGCCCAAATCAATCGCGTTCAGAAAGTCATGCGACCGTACCTTGAGGCTGTACTGTGAGCGGACGCGATATCGGCGCCTCCGTTAGGCAACGCTTGCTCAACAAGTCGCGCACGCAAGGCCGCCCGTTTCAGGAACTGCTTCAGTATTTCGCGATGGAGCGCTTCCTGTATCGGCTGGCAAAATCACCATACTCGGATCGGTTCGTTTTGAAGGGGGCCTTGTTGCTGACCGCCTGGCGCGCGCCTCAATCCCGCCCTACCATGGACATCGACCTCGAAGGACGAGTGAAC
>DATKNQ010000334.1:0-6740 GCA_035541265.1 Bryobacteraceae bacterium | reverse complement strand
AGCTTCCACTGGCGCTCGAACTCGGCGGCGATCACGTCGCAGAATTCCTTGGGCGTCTTCCCCGCCCGCTCGGCCGCCCGCTCGACATTGACGCCGTGCTCGTCCGAACCGGTGGTGAGCCGGGCATCGAATCCCTGCATATGCTTAAAGCGTTTGATGAGGTCGGCAACGATGGTCGTGTAGGCGTGCCCGATGTGCGGCGCGGCATTGACGTAGTAGATGGGCGTGGTGAGGTAATATTTCATTCCGATTCTTCATCGTACTATTGATCGGCCGGCGGATTGTCAGGCGCAGGCGGCTGCGCCGTCTCGCCACAGGCGGGTCACTGCTCTCACGAGTCTCTGCTTGTACACAGTGAGTTGAGGCAACCGGCATCCATGGACCAGTCCACTATTATTGCCAGATTGCGCGAGCGCGAGGATGCAGATCCAGCTATGGCAACAGCACGCTGTAAACAGCGCCAACTCCCCGGGCGCCGCCGTACTTAGCCGTGCTGTACATCGCTCCGTTCTGCCCGGTGACCAGCGGCGCGCTGGGAACCGAACTGGTGCCGCCGAAGCTGTGCACTACCGCCTCCGTCCAGGCGCCGCCCTGGATGGCCGGCGCCGTCAGGGAAAAGACAGTGCCGCAACCGCCCTGGCAGGGTCCGCCGCCTCCGCCAGTGGTGGTGCCATAGAGCACGTTGTTGGCGCCGATCAGAAGTCCGGCGGCGGGTTGAGATCCGTCCGCGCCGCCAAAGAAGTCGTGCAGCACATCGATCGCCCATCCGCTGCCGCTCGACTGCGGCGGCGATAACGAATAAACGGCGCCCAGGTTGACGCCCGGCACGCCGTGGCTGGTGCCGTATACCACCCCCTTGGAGCCGAGCACCAGCGAATTGGGGTTCAGCCCGTCGATGCCGCCCGTGAAGTTATGGAGCACCGTCTCGGCCCAGGCGCCACCCGGCGTACCCGGGGGCGTCAACATGAATGCAACTCCGTCGAGCGAACTGCCGCCGTAAGTGGTGGTGCCGTAGAGCGTGCCGCTAGCTGGATCGATGGCCAGCGTGGCTTGCGGATATCGGCCATCCAGGCCGCCAGTGAAGTTGTACAGCACCTGTTCGGTCCACACCCCGCCCGGCGAAGCGGGCGGGAACAGTGCAAACACGGTCCCGCCGTTGTACTGGCCGCCGCTCCAGGTGGTGCCATAAAGCGCTCCGCTGAGGCCGATGACCAAGCCGCCGACGGGATTCGCCCCATCCTGGTTGGCGCCGAAGCTGTGCAGGATCGTCTCTGTCCAACTCCCACCGGGTGAAGCTGGAGGGGTCATGGAATACACCGTCCCGAGGTTCAGGTTGCCGCCCGCGTCGGTAGTGCCATAAAGCACCCCATCCGCGCTCAGAGTCAAGCCGGACTCTGGTGTGGCGCCGTCGCCATAGCCGGCGAACTTGTGCAGGATCTCCTCAATCCAGGCACCACCCGCCGTGGCAGGCGGGGTTAGCGAGAACACGGCTCCGCATCCGCAGCGCGTGTCACCGGACGCGAACGTCGTGCCGTAGAACACCTGGCCACCCAGTACCAGGGGCGCAATGGGAATTGCGCCATCGCTCGGGTATCCTCTGAAACTGTAGACGATGGTGAACTGAGCCTGCGCGGCGGCCGGCTCAGCGGAAAACTCGAGCGCCCCTAACAGCACCCCGCTCAAGACGATGAACCCGGTTGGACCCTTCATGGGCTGCCCTCCTCCCGGCGGCTGCGAGGCTGCCGGTTGCAATAGTCTACTCCCCGCAGCCCGGCCCGGCAAGGCCTATCATGTCCAGACCGTTCGAACTATGCACACACGCTGCCGCCTCCGGTTATACTGGACAAGGAACTCGGGCGCCGCGGTAAGTGTCCGCCTTTTTGAACTTTTCCCGCGGATCGATCGTAGGTGCTAAGGAGTGTCCACAACCAAAGCCAACTTATGACCGCTCAAATCGCAAGCATCCACGCCGATCGGATTAAAGCGCTCCTGGCCGAGAAAGGCTATGAAGTTAGCGAACCCCAGCCGGGCGTCCTGCGCGTACAGGAACTGCACAGCGGTGTGGCCGTGCAGGCCGTGCTCGAAGGCGACATTCTGTTCCTCTCGCTGACGTGCACGGTGGCGCCAGAATCCGCCATCACCCCGCACATCATGCGCAGCATGCTCGACGCGCACAACGGCATTTCCACGTCGTACTTCCAGCTCTACGACGCGGGGAACGGCAAGACCGCCATCACCCTGAACAACTTCTGTAAGCTGGAGGATCTGGGCCCGGAGGATCAGGACGACATTCTGTCCTGC
Organism: Bryobacteraceae bacterium; assembly: GCA_035541265.1. Classification (GTDB taxonomy): domain Bacteria; phylum Acidobacteriota; class Terriglobia; order Bryobacterales; family Bryobacteraceae; genus Bog-159. Next base: position 4,439 of record DATKNQ010000334.1, on the reverse strand, counting down.
GTCCATTTCCTGTTGGCGGACGTCATGACGGCGCGCCAGCTTCTGAGTGCGTTAGCGTAATCGGAGACAATAAGGATATATGGCATTCTTTTCGGATATCTTCAATCGCGCAGGCCGCGTCGCCCGCGGGCAGGCCAATCAGGGCATGAGCGCCGTCGAAGACGCGACGTTCGACGCCACCGTCCGGCAGACCGTGGCGGACATGAAAACCGAGCTGAATAAAGCCGTGCAGGCCTCCGCCGTGGCCATGAGCAATTACAACCGCCTGGACGCCGAGTATCAGAAGTATGTCCGCCAATCCCAGGAATGGAAAGATCGCGCGGGCATGGCGCTCGACGCGAACAACGAAGACCTGGCGCGCAAAGCCCTCGCTAAGAAAGCCGAATGCGACCAGCAGGTGGCGTCGATGCAGACCTCCGTCGATCAGGCGCACAAGGCCAGTGAAACGCTGAAGCAGCAGGTGACTGAGCTGAAGCGCAAGATCGACGAAGCGGAACGTACGGCGACCACCCTGGTGGCCCGCAAGAACGCCGCGCAGGCGCAGCGCAAAGTGGCCGAGGCGTTGGCCGGCGTGGGCAACGCCGACAATGCGTTTGCCGCGCTGAACCGTTTTGAAGAAACTGTGTCCAAAGAAGAGGCCACGGCTCAGGCGTTCAATCAACTGGCCGCCACCGGCAAAGATGACGACCTGGAGAAACAATTCGCCCAACTGGGCGGGCACGGCGTAGATGACGAACTCGCCGCGCTCAAGCACGAGCGCCAGTTGAAAGCGCCCAGCATTCCGCTGTCGCTTCCCGCGCCGGGCGAAAAAGTGGGCGGACAGGCCTCCGGCCAGTAGCCGCGCGCCATGGGGCCCATCACACTCACGCTGGTTGTCGTCCTGGGAGCACTGCTGATCATGGTATTGAAAAAGCTCTTCGAGCGGCCGGCCCCGCCTCCGGCCGCGCCCCAACCGGATCTCGCCAGCCTGACCGTCGCCGACGCACGCATCGGCGATAACATTTCCATTCCCGGCGCGGGCGACAATTTCAGCGACCTGGACTTCACGGTGGAACATCGCAACCGCTACGAAGCCGGCGAAAGACAATGGTTCGACGTGAGCGGCAAGCACGCGGAACGCCGCGTGGTGGTGGAAGTCCGCAGCGAGGACGACGAGCTGGATGTGCGCGGCTTCCTCGACGGCAAGAAGCTGACGCTCGAAGACCTGGGCCTTTCCGAAGACGATCTGGCGCAAATCGACGAACGCCAGAACACCGCGGACAATTTCGAATTCGACGGCAAGGCCTGGTATTACCTGCTGAGCAAAGAAGTGGGCGTCTTTCACGACGGCCAGCCGCAGGGCGCCGGTTTCTACGGTTGGGAATTCGTCGAAGAGGGCGGCCAGCGTTATATCGCCGTGCGCAAGCGCGAGGGCGAGCCGTTCACCGCCGCGCTGGCAGTCAAGCTGAACCCGGCGGATATTACGGTATTCCGGCCCGCCTGAGCGCAAGGTGGCGCGTTTGCCCGCGCCGCCATAGACCTGAGAAGGAGTCTCACCATGAGCCGCAGAGGGCTCGAAGTCTTAGCTGTTATTCTCGCTTTTCTGATTGTCGTGGTCCTGTTCGCCGGACTCGACAATCTGCCGCGCACGGTGCGCGCGGACATCACCTCGGAAACGCAACAACTCGCGCAAACCCAGAGGCAGGTCGCCGCCGCGCAGAGCGAAGTTTCGAGCGATCTGACGGCCGACCCCAGCCTGTTCCGCGCGCGAGACATGAACACGGTCTTCCCCAGCCGCTTGAGCATCGCGGCAAAGGAACTGGACGGCGCCGAGCGGGATCGAGCCGCGCTCGACACGCTGCTGAAGGCCAATCGCCGCCAGGATACCGATCAGGCCCGCAGACTGCTCAGCGAAGAGCGCTCCCTGCGCTCGGCCGCACTCAACGAGTCCACGGCGGTCCTGACCGAAGCCCGCCACTGGGTGGACATGAAGCGCAATCTGCCCACCGAGTTGAAGCAGATGGAGGCCGACCACCAGACACTGACGCATTGGGATTTCGCGCCGGTCACCACCGTGGTCACACGCGCGGAAACCGATTGGCCGCCAAAGAAATCGGACCTCGACGGGCGGCTGACGGCCCTGCGCGCGCTTCCCGCCGATGCCGAGAAGGCCTGGCAATCGAGCGACGCCGAGCGGCGCAAAGCGGAAGCCGGGAATCTGGCGGGCCTCGATTACGGCACGCTGCTGACTTCCGCCGATACGCTGCACACCGACGTTACTGTGCTGCCCGCCCGCACGCAGGAGCTCGAGACGCTCACCGGGCAGCTTTACACTTCCTGGGACAAGATCCTGGTAGATCTGCGCGACCGCAAGTCGGGCGGCGTGCGCGACTACGAGGAACAGGTCCGTAAGGTCACCACCAAGTTTCCGGACGCCACGGGCAAAGACGGCGTGACCACGTCGTCGGACGAATGGGTCGAGATTTCATCCGCCGCCTACAAGGCTTCCGATCAGAACGTCGGCATGTCTATCGGGCACAAGCCGGTGGGCAAGTACGACGATGAGGCCGACTCCGTTCCCGAGCCCGCGGGCTTCGCCTACATGGCGCCGGTGGGGCAGCGCAATCAGTACGGCTATTGGGACCACAACAGCGGCGGCAACTTCTGGGTCTGGTACGGGCAGTATGCGTTGTTACGCGATCTGCTGTGGGGGCACAGCTACCGGCCGATCCCCTCTTACGAGTGGGAGTCGTACCGCACCGCGCGCAGCAGCGGCCAGACGTATTATGGCCACGACCAGTCCGGTGCTCCGCGCTACGGGACGCACGGCACCTTCACGCAGGAGCATTACTCCTCGAGCCGTTATGTGCGCAGTTCGGGCGGCTTCAGCAGCTCGAAATACGCCAGCCGCAGCCTGCGCGAAGGCGGTAGCGGCAAGGGAATGAAATTCGGCTCGAAGCTCCCCAGCTCTGGTTTCAAGCCCCGCAGCGCGCCGAGTTTCCACCCCAGCTTCCGCGGCGCCGGGCGCTCCTTCGGGCGGCGGCGATAATTACGGCTGCAAATTCAGCGTGACCGTACCCGTTGGGCCGGTGTAGATCAATTCCACCGAGTGGATAGCGGTTTCCTTGCCGTGATACGGGAAGAAGAGCAGTCCGGCTTGCGGCAGCGGACGATCGCCATCCGGCAGCACCACCTTTTCCACGTGCTGTTGCATGGCTCGCTGCAACGGCAAGGGCATGTGGACCGGAGCCTTAGGCTCGTTCTGCTGGCCGCCCGTGCCGATGCTGGTTTTCGATTGTTTCGACTCCTCCGATTCGGGCGGCGACCAGTTCGGGTCCTTCAGGGAATGAAAGATGACGCCGAAAGGCTGCCCGGGGACCGGCTGTTTGCGGTCGTTGACGCGCAACCCGAACTGGTCGAACGAGATCGCCACGTGCTCCGGCGGCGCGCCGTACAATCCCACCTCGACTGCGACATAATCTTCAGTCGTGTAAGTTCCCTCATCGGTGGGAACAAAGTGTCCCACAAACTCCGCGCCGACCGTCACCTTACCCGCTGCGCCATGCGCCATGTAATCGGACGGTGTGGCACGCGGTGACATCCCCTTGCGTTCGTGAGCTTCGGCCACCGCAGCCGCCGAAGCTCGGGTCTGCGCCCTCCCTCCAACTATGCAGAAACCGAGGGCCGCAGTCGTAATCACAGGTCTGAGTAAAGTAAAGAATCGCATTCCAGCTCACAACCTAACACAATCGACGGCCGGGTAGTCACCCGGCCATGCCGGGCGGCTCGCCGGGAGGACGCGTCTTCCAACGGCGGTGAATCCACAGCCACTGATCGGGATACTCGCGGATCACGGCCTCTAGCCGAAGATGCAGCGCGCGTGTATCGCGTTCCGTATCGCCCGTCATCTCGATCGACGGATAGAAGCGCAAGACGTACCGTCGCTCCGCCTCGATCCACAGCGCGAATCCGGGAATCACCTCCGCGCCGCTATGCGCCGCCAGCTTGGCGAAACCGGTACCGGCGCAGGCGGGCACGCCGAAGAAGTCCACGAAGACGCCTTCCTCGAGCGACGCGTTCTGGTCAATCAGAATGCCCACCGCTTCATTGTCGTGCAGGGCTTTCAAGATACCGCGCGCATATTCTTTCTTGCCGATCAGGCGGTTGCCCGAACGCGTGCGATAGCTTTCCACCAGGGCGTCGATCTTGGGATTATCGAGCGGCCGGACGACCACGTTCATGGGTGCGGCCAGCAGTGCGTGGGCGAAGGCGCTGAGTTCCCAGTTGCCCAGATGCGCGGTCGCGAACAACACGCCGCGTCCGCGCCGCAACGCCTGTTCGAAGTGCTCAAACCCTTCGTAGCGGATCCATTCGCCGATGTTGGCGGCGTTCATCTGGGGGAACCGGGAGAAGGTCACCAGCAGGCGCGCGATCGAACGGAACACGCCGCTGGCGATGCG
>DATKNQ010000333.1:0-10250 GCA_035541265.1 Bryobacteraceae bacterium | reverse complement strand
GAGATCTTCGGATTCTTCTACGTGCATCCGAACCGCGTGGCTTCGGTTGGCATTTTTGTGCCGTCGTGGTTCTACAATCCCGCGCGCACTTCGTACCGCTATTTGCAGCACTACATGCGGCATCCTTATTTGTGGCGCTATCTGGAAGGCGGCAAGCTGCGCTCGTGGGGCGCCAAGTCCCTGCAGGAAGCGGGCAAGCGCGGCGAGCCGTTCCTGGCGGGCGAGGGATACGCGCGCATCGGGGAATGCTCGGGCAGCACCAACGTGCTGACCGGGTCGGGCGTGGATGAAGCCTGGACTACGGGCGTGCAGCTCGCCGAAGCCGTGCGCGAATTGCGGCAGGCGGGCAAGCCATTCACCAAGGCGAATCTGGAAGCGACTTACGTGGCGCGCCGCCGCGCCAGTTGGGTCGAGACTGAAGGCCGCATCGCGGAAAAAGCGCGCGACGGATTCCATCGCGGCGTGGTGAACGGTCTGGTCGGCATGGCCGTGGCGGGCGCTACCGAGGGACGCTTCGCGGTGGCGGGCGAGCCGCGCGTGCTGCCCAGCCTCGAGGAGTATTATCGCGGCAAGTTGTCGCCGGAGGAAATCGAGCAGGTGCGGCACCAGTGCTACTCGGGCGGCCAGGCGGTGCACGACGCGCTGATGGACCGCTGCGGCTGGCCGGCGATCGCCTTTGACGGCCAGTTGCTGGTCTCGCAGCAGGACGCGCTGCTGCTCGGCGGCAAGGTGCAGGCGCCCGCCGGATACGCCGATCACGTCACGTTCCTCTACCCGGATTTCTGCGAGCGCTGCCAGGCGAAGGTCTGTATCGAAATCTGTTCGGGCCAGGCGCTCACGCCCGGGCCCAAGGGCGTGCCGTTATTCGATCGCGAGAAGTGCGTCTTCTGCGGGGCGTGCCTCTGGAATTGCCGGCAGCCGTTGGACGATGACCCCGTGCGGACGAACATCGCGTTCCGCGCGGGGGCCGGCGGATTGCACTCGACCGAAAACTAAGCCGCGGGAACCGCGCAGTCCGGGTTTCACCGCGGCCGCAGTCCTCTCGCTAGCGCTGGGCATCGGCGCCAGCACTCCGATTTACAACCTGTTCTATGCCCTCATGCTGCGTCCACTGCCAGTGGCGCATCCGGAGCAACTCGTGGAGCACTCCCGAGGACTCGAGCGCGGCAGGAATAGGCAATAAATCGGAAGGATCGGGATACCGACTTGAGGCAGCTCGACTCTAAGCTGGAAACAGGAGAAGACAATGCAAAAGCGCAAACTGGGAAAAAGCAACCTGGAAGTTTCCGCCATCGGGCTGGGCTGCATGGGAATGAGCTTCTCGTATGGTCCGCCCAAAGACAAACAAGAGATGATCGCGCTGATCCGCTCGGCCGTCGAACGCGGCGTCACGTTCTTTGATACCGCCGAGGTCTACGGCCCGCTCACCAACGAATTGCTCGTGGGCGAAGCGCTCGCGCCGTTCGGCGGGCAAGTGGCGATCGCCACCAAATTCGGGTTCCAACTCCGTCCCGACGGCGCACCGGGTTGGTTGGGATTGAACAGCCGGCCCGAGCGCATCAGGCAAGTCGCCGAGGAGTCGCTCCGGCGGCTCAGGATCGAGGCGATCGACCTGTTCTATCAGCACCGCGTGGATCCGGACGTGCCCATCGAAGAAGTCGCGGGCGCGGTGCAGGGCCTGATTCAGGAAGGCAAGGTGAAGCACTTCGGCTTGTCGGAAGCGGCGGCGCAGACCATTCGCCGGGCGCACACGGTCCAGCCGCTCACGGCCGTGCAGAGCGAATACTCGCTGTGGACCAGAGGGCCCGAGAAGGAAGTGTTACCTGCGCTGGAGGAACTCGGCATCGGTTTCGTCCCGTACAGCCCTTTGGGAAAAGGATTCCTGACCGGCAAAATGGACGAGAACACGAGGTTCGACAACTCCGACTTCCGCAGCACTCTGCCGCGCTTCACGCCGGAGGCCCTGAAAGCGAATCAAGCGCTGGTCGATCTGCTGGGCCGGATCGCGGTTCAAAAAGGGGCGACACCCGCTCAGATCGCGCTCGCCTGGCTGCTGGCTCAAAAGCCGTGGATCGTTCCCATTCCAGGTACCACGAAACTGGCGCGCCTGGAGGAGAACATCGGAGCGGCAGGAGTCGAACTGACACCGGATGATCTCCGTGAAATCGAGAGCGCCGCTGCGAACATCACCGTGCAAGGGGCGCGGTACCCGGAAAGCCTGGAGCGCATGACCGGCCGCTGAGCGTGCCATCATGGGAACAATATGGACATCAAACGAGCCGGCTCGCAAGCTTCCGTGAAAGGGCCGGCGGAGTGGTTCACCGGCACGGTCCGCATCGATCCGCTTTTCCAGGCCCCCGACCCGGCATTGGCGCAAGGCGCCAGCGTCACGTTCGAGCCGGGTGCGCGCACGGCATGGCACACGCATCCGCTCGGCCAGACCCTCATCGTTACGGCAGGCTGCGGCTGGGTGCAGCGCGAAGGCGGACCGATCGAGGACATCCGGCCGGGCGACGTGGTCTGGTTTGCGCCGGGCGAGAAGCACTGGCACGGCGCCACTCCCACGACGGCCATGACGCACATCGCCATTCAGGAAAAGCTCGATGGCAAGGTTGTCGATTGGATGGAACACGTCACTGACGAGCAGTACCGTAAGTGAGAATGCATCTGCCGCTCTCGACCGTTCAGAAAGCACGGTACCTGCTGGCTCGATATTTGCCGCGCACGCGCCTGGCGCCGTCGCCGTCGCTTTCCCGGCGCAGCGCTGCGAAAGTGTTCCTGAAGCTGGAAGGCGAATTGCCCACCGGCTCGTTCAAGCCGCGGGGAGCGCTGTACGCGCTCAGCGTCAACATGGCGCGCGGCCGGTTAAGAGGCGTCGTCGCCTCGAGCACCGGAAATCATGGCGCGGCCGTGGCGTACGCGGCGCAGCGTCTGGGCGTTCCCGCGGTGGTGTTCCTGCCTGAAAACGCGAACCCGGTGAAACGGGCGAGAATCGCCGAATTGGGCGCGACGATTTTCGAAAGCGGGCGGGACATCCGTGATGCCTTCCGTGGGGCCGCCGCTTATGCGCGCGCGGAGAACCTGTACTTCCTCAACGACGCGACGGATCCGGACCTGCCCACGGGGCCCGCGGCCATAGCCTGCGAGATCCTCGAAGAGCTGCCGGATACGGATGCGATCTACGTGCCGATGGGCGATACTGCGTTGATCCGGGGCATCGCTGCCGCGGCAAAACAAATCTCCAGGCGTGTTCAGATTATCGGAGTGCAGGCCGAGCGCGCTCCTTCTTATTACCTTTCATGGCAGCAGGGCCACGCGGTGACGACGCCGGACTGCGACACGATAGCCGACGGACTGGCGACGCGAATCCCGGAAGCCGAAAACGTTCGAGCCATCCGGGAACTCGTCGATGACCTACGCCTGGTGAGCGAGGAGCGGATGCTCTCGGCGATTCGGCATTTGTGGCTCGAAGATCATGTGGTCGCCGAACCGGCCGGAGCAGCCAGCACGGCCGCCCTGCTGGGCCACGGCGGCCCGCTCAGAGGCAACATCATCCTGATCGCCAGCGGCGCCAATGTGGCGCCGGAGATCACGAACTCAGTGCTGGCAGGCGACTCGGCAACGCTGCCCTCGGCGGCGCTGCAGAGTCGCCCGGAGTAGTCGCGCGAACTCAGGCCAGGTCGTAGCGATCCAGGTTCATCACCTTGCTCCACGCAGTCGCGAAGTCTCTCACGAACTTCTCCTTAGAGTCGTCACATGCATAGACTTCCGCGATGGCCCTTAGCTCGGAGTTCGAACCGAAGACGAGGTCGACACGGGTGCCGGTCCACTTGACTTCGCCCGTCGCGCGATCGCGCCCCTCATACACACCTTCGGAAGTAGAGGAGGGCTGCCACTTCGTCTTCATGTCGAGCAGGTTGACGAAGAAGTCGTTTGTCAGCGTCTCGGGCCGCTGGGTGAAGACACCGTGTTTGGACTGGCCGAAGTTCGCATTCAGCGCGCGCATGCCGCCGATGAGAACGGTCATTTCGGGGGCCGTCAGCGTCATCAACTGTGCCCGATCGATGAGCAGTTCCTCCGCCGGAATGGCCTGTCCCGCGCCGAGGTAGTTGCGGAAGCCGTCTGCTTTCGGCTCGAGCACGGCGAACGAGTGCACATCGGTCTGCTCTTGCGAAGCGTCCGTGCGTCCGGGCGAGAAGGGAATCTTCACGTCGTAGCCGCCCTTTTTCGCGGCTTCCTCGACGGCCGCGTCGCCGCCCAGAACGATCAGGTCGGCGAGCGAGACTTTCTTCCCGCCGGACTGCGCGCTGTTGAAGGCCTTTTGGATCGCCTCCAGCTTGTCGAGGACCTTCTTGAGCCCGGCCGGCTGGTTCACTTCCCAGTCCTTTTGCGGCGCCAGGCGAATGCGCGCCCCGTTGGCCCCGCCGCGCTTGTCGGAGCCGCGGAACGTCGCCGCCGACGCCCAGGCGGCCGCGACTAGTTGGGAGATGGACAGTCCGGACTTGAGGATCTTGGCCTTCAGATCGGCAACGTCCCTTTCCCCGATCAATTCGTGATCCACAGCGGGAACCGGGTCTTGCCACAACTGCGGCTCCGCGGGAACCAGCGGACCAAGGTACCGCGAAAGCGGCCCCATGTCGCGGTGTGTCAGCTTATACCAGGCCTTGGCGAACGTGTCCGCGAATTCCTGCGGATGGTCGTAGAAGCGCTTCGCGATCGGCGCATAGACCGGGTCCATTTTCAGGGAGAGGTCCGTTGTGAACATGATCGGGGCATGCCGCTTTGAGGGATCGTGGGCGTCCGGAACGCTGCCCGCCGCGGACCCGTTCTTGGGAGTCCACTGGTACGCGCCGGCCGGGCTCTTCCCGAGTTCCCACTCATAGCGGAACAGGTTCTCCAGGTAGTTGTTGTCCCATTTCACAGGGTTGGTGGTCCAGGCGCCTTCCAACCCGCTGCCGATCGTGTAGGCGCCGCTACCGGTGCCATAGGTGTTTTTCCAGCCCAAGCCTTGTTCCTCGAGTGGGGCGCCCTCGGGTTCGGGACCAACATACCGGGGCACATCGCCAGCGCCGTGTGCTTTGCCGAAGGTGTGCCCGCCGGCGATAAGGGCCACGGTCTCCTCGTCATTCATCGCCATGCGCGCGAACGTCTCCCGGATATCCCGCGCCGCGGCGACCGGATCCGGCTTGCCATTGGGTCCTTCCGGATTTACGTAAATCAGGCCCATCTGCACCGCGCCGAGCGGATTGTCGAGCTCGCGATCGCCCTTGTATCGCTCGTCGGCCAGCCACTTGCCTTCCGGCCCCCAGTAAATGTCTTCTTCAGGCTCCCAGACATCCTCGCGCCCGCCGCCGAAACCGAAGGTCTTGAAACCCATCGACTCCAATGCGACGTTGCCGGCGAGAACCATCAGGTCGCCCCAGGAAATCTTGCGGCCGTACTTCTGTTTGATCGGCCAGAGCAGCCGGCGCGCCTTATCGAGGTTCACATTGTCGGGCCAGCTATTGAGGGGAGCGAAACGTTGTGTGCCGGAGCCTGCGCCGCCGCGGCCGTCGCCAATGCGGTACGTGCCGGCGCTGTGCCATGCCATACGAATGAAGAATGGCCCGTAATGGCCGTAGTCGGCCGGCCACCATTCCTGCGAGTCCGTCATCAGGGCATGCAGGTCCCTGATCACGGCGTTCAGGTCGAGGCTTTTGAATGCCCCGGCATAGTTGAATCCCTTGTCCATGGGATCGGACAGGGAAGAGTGCTGGCGCAGGATCTTCAGGTTGAGCTGGTTCGGCCACCAGTCGGCGTTGGTGGGGCCGGCAGCCGCCGCGTGTCTGTGGACCGGGCACTGGCTTACGGCCGGTGAGTTTTGCTCGTGATTATTGAGGACAGGCGTCCCCGTTGCGGTGATGAGTTCTTTCTCCACGTGTTCATCCTCCTTCTGATGAGTCAAAAAAAGATCGCGAGAAACTACGATGCTGCGCGGGAGGCCGGCCGCGGAGCGCACTTCGGGCAGAGCCCCCGGAAAATGAGTTCGCATTCGCGCAGGATCCGCTTACCGAGGGAGCCTGAGGCAGGCCTGGGCACGTCGTACCACTCCATGTCTTCCACATTGCCGCAGCGGTCGCAGATGAAATGGTGATGCCGCATACCTTTCGCGTCGAATCGCGCGGCGCGGCCCTCGGCGGCCACTTCACGCACCAGACCCGCCTGCACCAGGTCCCGCAGATTGTTATAGGTTGTGGCTCTGGAGCAGCGCGGATCCACGCGGTTCACGGCTTCAAAGATTTCCGCGGCCGTGGGATGACTGGCGTGATCCATCAGGAATTTCATGACCGCGTAGCGCTGCGGAGTACACCGCAGCCCGCTGTCCTCCAGAGACCGTTTAATCGCCTCGGCGTCCAAGCATTTAGATTATATCTAATGTGAGATTGTGTCAAGACTCGTGCTTTAGTCCGGCGGGGCTGCGGAGGGTTGCTGCTACCATAAGGGCCATGGTGAAGATCATCGCGGAATTCCTGGTGGTGGCAGCCGTCCTGTCTGCCGCCGATCTCCCAACCAAGAAGTGGTTGAATCTGGCGGCTGTCAAAACGATGGTCGCGGCGGCGGAGTCCGAAGCCCACAAGCGCAACGTGGAAGTGACCATCTGCGTTGTGGATGAGAGCGGTAACCTGCTGTTCCTGCAAAAGGCCGACGGGGCGGGACTCAATACGATCCAGTTTGCGCAGCGCAAGGCCCGGCACGCCGCACTCTATGGCACTCCATCGAAAGATGCGGCCGATCAACTGAAGGCGGGCAATCTCCAGGTGCTGGCATTTCCGGATGCGTTTCCCAATCAAGGCGGGCTGCCCATCAAGGTGGATGGCAAAACCATCGGCGGCATCGCCGCGAGCGGAGCTGCTTCGGAAGTGGACGAAGCCATCGCGCGAGCCGCCATCGATGCACTGCTGAAATGATCGTGGCGGCCCTTCTTGCCTGTAGTGCGCCGGCGCGTGGCGCGGCACGCGTCGATCCCATTCTGGTGCTGAGATCCGAGTAGGACCGGTTGGCCGCCGGGTGCGCCGATCGTTTCAGTGAGACGGAGACACTTGCTTTGCCGCCCGCAGATCCTGTTTCACGAACGCCATCACCCGCTCGTGAATCTGATCGCGAATGCGGCGAAATGCGTCCATCCGTTCCGCATCGCTTCCTTCGACGGCGGCCGGGTCTTCGAAGCTCCAGTGAAGACGCACCCTGCTGCCCGGAAAGACCGGACAGTTGTCGCGGGCGTTATCGCAGACTGTGATGACGTAATCGAAAGCCTGGCCGGCGAACTCGCCGACTGACTTTGACCGGTGGCCTGAGATGTCAATGCCGAGTTCACGCATGACCGCGATGGCCTCCGGACGCACCGAACTCGGCTTGGTGCCGGCGCTGAAGACTTCGCAGTGGCCGCCGGCCTCGCGGCGGAGCAGTCCTTCGGCCATCTGGCTGCGGGCGGAATTGCCCGTGCATAAAACCAGGATTCGCATGTTCGTCGCTTCCATCCACTCGAACTATTTGTTTTAGAGCCGGCCGATACGGTCAATCTCGCTCTGGATGACTTCCCGCTCCAGCGTCGCGAGCGGCAGGGACAGGAATAGGGTGATACGCCGGTCGAGAATGGTGAACGCTTCAAAGAAGGCGCGTTCAATTTGCTCCGGCGCGCCTATGACCGCAGCAGGATCAGGCACTCCCCAACGCGCAATCAGGGGGTGACCGGGCCACATGGGACAGACCTCTGCCGCAGCCCGGTCGCACACGGTAAAGACGAAGTGGATCTTGGGTGCGTCAGCCCTGGTGAACTCATCCAAGCCCTTGCTGCGCAGTCCCTCCGCCGGCATGTGGGCTGCTCGTATCTGTTTCAGCGCTTCGGGGTGCACGCGTCCAGCGGGTTGGCTGCCGGCGCTGTAGCCGGTGAAGTTCGGCTGGCCCTTTTGGTTCAGAATCGCTTCCGCCATGATGGATCGCGCCGAGTTGCCGGTGCACAGGAAGAGCACGTTGAAGTGTCGCTTCGTCATATCGCCCTCCGTTGACTGGGACCTTATAGGATTCACGTTGAACTGACTCGCCGCGGGCTGCATACTTCGACGCCGGCAAACCTGCCTGCAAACCACTTTCGATTGATCCAGAGGGCCACGTTCACCAGGGAGATCAGCACCGGCACCTCCACAAGCGGACCAATCACCGCGGCAAAGGCAGCTCCGTTGTGTATGCCGAACGTGGCAATGGCCACCGCAATTGCCAGTTCGAAGTTATTTGACGCGGCCGTAAACGAGAGCGTCGCCGCCTCGGGATAGTTGGCGCCGGCTTTCTTGCTCATCCAGAACGACGCAAAGAACATCAGCACGAAGTAGACTGTCAGCGGAATCGCGACGCGGATCACATCGAAGGGCAACTGAACGATCATCTGGCCTTTCAGGCTGAACATCACGACAATCGTGAACAACAACGAGACCAGAGTGATCGGGCTGACCCGCGGGATGAATCTCCGCTCATACCAGTCGCGCCCTTTGGCTTTCAGCAGCACCAGCCGGGTCAGCATGCCGCCGGCGAAGGGAACGCCCAGGTAGATGAAAACGCTCTTGGCGATCTCGCCCATCGAGATATCTACTTCCACCGCTTTCAGGCCAAGCCATCTTGGAAGCGTCGCCAGGAAGAAGTAGGAATAAACCGAGAAGAACAAAACCTGAAAAACCGAGTTGAGCGCCACTAGTCCCGCTGCATATTCACGGTCGCCGCGCGCCAGGTCGTTCCACACAATCACCATGGCGATGCACCGGGCGAGGCCGATGAGAATCACGCCGGTCATGTATTCGGGCTTGTCGCGCAGCAGCAACACAGCCAGCGCGAACATCAGCACCGGGCCAACAATCCAGTTTTGAACCAGCGAAAGCACGAGCACGCGGCGGTGTTGGAACACGCGCCCCATCTCCTCGTATTTCACCTTCGCCAGCGGCGGATACATCATCAGGATCAGGCCGATGGCAATGGGAACGGAGGTTGTTCCGACGCTGATGCGATTGAGGAAAGGCACGACGCCGGGGACCACATAGCCGAGCCCGACCCCGCCTGCCATCGCGGCGAAGATCCAAAGCGTCAAGTACCGGTCGAGAAAAGAAAGCCGGGAGTTGGTCTGGTCCATGTGCGTCGCCTATGCGCCCGGCTTGCTTGCGCGCACGAAAGCGCTCATAAACCTGCCCTCGACAAGCGGGCCGATCCTGGCCAGGTCCAGACCCTTGTCCTTCAGGAGGGACAGCGCATCTTCGAGGCGGTAAACGCGGGTCGGTTCGATACCGATGGCCTCGAACCCGGCTGCCGCGAGCTTGGCCCGGTACTCGTTCTCTTCCAGGGCGCCGGCAACGCAACCGGCCCACAGCAGTTTGTTTTTCCGGATCTCCTCCGGCACTTCACCCCGCGTCACCACATCCGACACCGCGAAGCGGCCGCCCGGTTTCAGGACGCGGAACGCCTCACGAAGCACGCGGTCCTTGTCGGCGGACAGGTTGATCACGCAGTTGGAAATGATGACATCGACGGACCCGTTGGGTAGCGGGATGTTCTCGATCTCGCCCTTCAGGAATTCGACATTTCCGAGGCCGGCCTTGCGCTGGTTCGCGCGCGCGAGGGCGAGCATCTCGTCGGTCATATCCAGGCCGTAAGCCTTGCCGGTGGGACCCACGCGTTTGGCCGAGAGCAGCACATCGATGCCTCCGCCAGAGCCCAGATCGAGCACCACTTCGCCCCGCGCCAGTTGCGCCAGCGCGGTGGGATTGCCGCACCCCAGCGACGCGAGCACGGCCGCCTCGGGGAGTTCGTCCTTCTGCAGTTGGTTGTACAGGTCCGAGGTGATCGGATCCTCGCCGGAGCAGCAGCTCGACGGGCTGCTCCCGCAACAGCCGCTGCCTTCGCCCGAAACCACGCGCAGCGCGGCCTGGCCGTACTTTTCTTTCACGACATCTCTCACGGTACTCATGAAGTTTCTCCTAACCGCAGCAAATCACCTTCTTAGGCTCAACGGCCTTGTTCCGCGTACAGCATTCCGCATACAGGAAGCCGAGCACGTCTTCCAGGGCCTTCGTATTGGCGGTGTAGCGTAGGAAGGTGCCTTCCCGCTGCATCCGGACCAGATCTTCGTTCTTGAGCTTCTCCAGATGATGGGACAACGTGCTGGGCGTAATCTCCAACTCGGCCGCAATCTCGCCTACGAACATCCCGTCGGGGTGAGCGGAGAGCAATAA
>DATKNQ010000332.1:0-6848 GCA_035541265.1 Bryobacteraceae bacterium | reverse complement strand
TGCCGTCGGCCGTGAAGATCGACGTGGTGTTGCCAAACGCGGAGCTGTTCACCAGGGCGATGGCTTCATCGAGATCCTTCACGCGGATGACGCTCAGCACCGGACCGAAGATCTCTTCCCGGGCGATGGTCATGTCGGGCGTGACTCGATCGAAGACGGTAGGGCCCAGGAAAAAGCCGTCGCGATCCATGCGCGTCCGTCCGTCTGCCAGTAACTGCGCGCCTTCGGCCACACCTTTCTCGATGTAACTGACGACGCGGCGGCGATGCTCGGCCGTGACCAGCGGTCCCATGTCCGTATCCGGCGCGGCGCCATCGCCGATGCGCAGCGCACGGACCTTTGCAAGCAGCGCATCGAGCAGCGGCCCGGAATCGCCGACCGCCACCAGGACGCTGCCCGCCAGACATCGCTCGCCGGCCGCGCCGAACGCCGAGCCCATGATGGCTTCGACGGTCTTCTCGATATGGGCGTCGGGCATGACCACCAGGTGATTCTTGGCGCCGCCCAGCGCCTGCACGCGCTTGCCGTGCGCAGCCGCAGTCTGGTAGACATATTTCGCCACGGGACTCGATCCGACGAACGAGATCGCGCGCACCAGCGGATGCGCCAGCAGCGCGTCGACCGCCTCGCGCGCGCCGTGCAGCAGATTGTAGACACCGGCGGGCAGTCCGGCATCGTGCAGCAATTCGGCGGTGCGCGTAGGAGTGAGCGGCACTTTCTCCGACGGTTTCAGGATGAACGTATTGCCGCACGCGATGGCGAAGGGAAACATCCACATGGGCACCATGGCCGGGAAGTTGAACGGCGTGATGCCGGCGCACACGCCCAGCGGCTGGCGGATGGTCTGGCAGTCGATGCCCTTGGCCACGTTCTCGAGCGAATAGCCCGCCATCAGGCTGGGCATGCCGCAGGCGACCTCCACCATCTGGATGCCGCGGCGCACAGAGCCGCGGGCGTCTTCGAGTGTCTTGCCGTTCTCCGAAGACAGAATGCGGGCAATCTCGTCAGTGTGCTTTTCGAGCAGAGCCTTGTAGCGGTAGAAGACCTGCACACGCTCGACCACAGGCACTTCGCGCCACTGCATAAAGGCCGCGTGCGCAGCGTGCGCTGTGTGGTTCACGTCATCGGCGTTGGCGTAGGGAACCTGCGCGATCACCTGGCCTGTGGCCGGGTTGGTGATGGGATGGATGTCGCGTCCAGTGGGGCATTCCCAGCGTCCATTGGTATAAAACGTCACGGTGCGGACGTCGTTGGCAATCATGATTAACCTATCGTACACCGCTTGACGATGGACCGCCCTGCGACATACTATGTCAAATATATACATAGTATGCCCAAGACAGCCAAATCGCAAATCGACGCTTTCCTGCCCCTGCCGCCCACGGTGTTCCACATGCTGCTGGCGCTCGGCGAAGGCGAACGCCACGGCTACGCGCTGAAGCGCGAGATCCTGCGGCGCACGGGCGGCAAGGTGAACCTGGGGTCGGGCGCGCTCTACGGCTCGATCAACAAGATGCTGGAGCAAGGGCTGATCGCGGAATCCGACGAACGCCCCGATCCGCACCTGGACGATGAACGTCGCCGCTATTACCGGATCACCACGCTGGGCCGCCGGGTGGCGCAAGCGGAAGCCGTGCGGCTGCGGGAATTGGTGCGTCTGGCCGAGCATCGCTGGGGATTGCCGGAGTCTATATGAAGCTCTACCGCTGGCTGTTGCGGCTCTATCCGGCGCGCTTCCGCGAAGAATACGCGGCGCCGCTCGCGCGCCAGTTCGCGGACGAGTATCGCGAGGCGCAGGGCGCGGGCGCCAGAGCGATCTTGTGGCTGCGGGCGCTCGCGGATCTGGCCATGTCGATCCCCGCCCAATTCGCGCGCGAGTCGCAGCAGGACCTGAAATATGCCGCGCGCGTCTACCGGCGGCGCCTGTGGCTGACCACCCTGGCCATCTCGGCGCTGGCGCTGGCAATCGGCGTGACCACCGGTGTCTTCAGTGTAGTGAATGCCCTGCTGATTCGCAGCCTGCCGTTCCGCGATCCGGGCCGGCTGGTGGAGACGGGTTATTTCATCGAAAGCCGCCAGCAGATGTACGATTGGCGGAACAGCAGTCCGTATCTTCAGGATGTCGCCGCATACAGCACGGCTGAGATGAACCTCAGCCGGACGGGCGCGGCAGCGCGTGTGCACGTCGCCGAGACGTCGTCTGGTTTCTTTGCGCTGCTTGGCATCAAGCCGGAGTTGGGCCGGATGTTCCGCGCGGAAGAAGATCTGCCGGCCAATGACGGTGTGACGGTCATCGGATATGGATTGTGGCAGCAGATGTTCGGAGGCGACCCGCGCATGCTGGGTGCGACCATACAGATCAACGGCACAGCCTTAACAGTGATTGGTGTAGCGCCACCCGGATTCGATTATCCGGCCCACACTGCGCTCTGGACCCCGACCTTCTTTGACATGCCCAAGCTGGGAAAAGCGGGGGCGATTCTCTGTGAGACCATCGGGCGGCTAAGACCCGCAGCCACCGAGGCTCAGGCAAGGGCAATTTTTCAGGCGGAACTCCATCGCGAATACCCAGATGAACCTCTGGCCAGCTTCCCTCGGTGGACGACCCTGCAGAGTCAACTGGCCGGTCCCATTGGGCAGGCTTCGCTGGTGCTGTTGGGAATCATGGCGTTTGTGCTGCTGATCGCGTGCGCCAACGTGGCGCATTTGCTGCTCTCGCGCACGGCCGAACGGCGGCAGGAAATGGCCATCCGCGCGGCCCTGGGCGCCAGCCGCGCCAGGCTGACGCAACAACTCATAACCGAGAGCGTCGCGCTGACGCTGGCCGCGGCCGTGGCGGGATTGGCGGTGGCGCACTGGTCCGCGCGGCTCGTGTCGAGCGTGCAGCCGGCCCAAATATCCGCACAGCAGTACGGCGTGCTGGATGGGCGGGTGCTTGGGTTCGCGATCGCGGTCGCGCTGCTGACCGGCTTGCTGTTCGGCATTTTGCCGGCCTGGCTGATGAGCCGCGCACAGCCGGTGGTCGATTCGGTGCGGGCGCAACCTGGGGCGGGATCGGGCGGCGTGGGCCGCGCACGCGTGGCGCTGATCGCGATCCAGGCGGGCTGCACGGTAGTTCTGCTGGCTGGGTCATTGACCATGGGCCGCACTTTTCTGAGACTGCTGGGTACCGACCTGGGGCTTCGCACCCGCAACGTAGCCACGGTGAGCGTGTCGCTGCTTGGATCGCGCCATGAAGGCCACGGCCGCGAGATGCAGTATTATCGCCGGGCTCTCGAAAGTCTGCGTGCCGTGCCGGGAGTGGACGCGGTGGGCGGCGTGAATTACTTGCCGCTGGGCGCCCAGAACCTGATGCTGTTCGCCGTTGCTCTCGATTCCGGTGCGAGGCAGAAAGCCGTTCCGGTAAGCGTTACTCCGCAGTACTTCGCCAGCATTGGGGCCAAGTTGATTGACGGCCGCGACTTCACGGAGGCCGATCGCGAGAGGTCTGAGCCGGTGGCGATCGTCAGCGAGGAGTTCGCGCGGCATGAAGACGCGGCACGTTTGATCGGCCGAATGGTCACGACGCCGTATCTGGACAAGCCCGCCCGGATTGTAGGCGTGGTGCGGTCCGTGCGTTTCGCGCCCAACTGGAGCCTGGCGCAATTCTATTTGCCCGCCGCGCAGCATCCACCCGGGTACATGACTTTCGTCGCGCACGTCCACGGAAATCCCGAGCGCTACCTGGCCATCTGCCGCGATCGGATTCAACAGGTAGATCCACAGGTGCCCGTGTATGATGCCATGACGCTTGACGCGCGGCTGCAACGCGCGCTGGCGAAGCCACGCTTCTATACCACGGCGATCTTGGTCTTCGGCGGATTCTCGCTACTGCTTGCTCTGATCGGAATCTACGGGGTTGCCTCGTATGCCATCTCAGCGCGCACGCATGAAATCGGTGTGCGGATCGCAGTAGGCGCTTCGCCAACACGGCTGCGGTTTGCGCTGTTGCGCCAAACCATGCTGCCGATGGCCGTGGGTTTGGCTTTCGGCGTGGCGGGTGCCAGTGAACTGGGAAGGTTTCTGGAACACCTCATATCCGGCGGCGTGCCGGTGGATGCTCCAACTTGCGCGTCGGCAGCCTTGCTGCTGGCGATCACAGCTGCTGCGGCGGCGTGGACAGCGACCGCGCGGGTACTGCGCATCGATCCGATGAGTGCTCTCAGGGCCGAGTGATCGCGCGGTACACGGCTCCTGACACGAGGAATCCGACGAACCAGGCGTAGTCGTAGAGCCAGCGTACGGCGGGCAGCACGAGGCCGAGTAGCGCGATGGCGATGCCGGCCGCCAAGGCTGCCAGCGCGCGATAGTTGAATCCGGCGGAGTACTCGTAGGCGCGGCCGCGGAGATAAAGATCGGCTACCGCCAGTGTGCAGCGGCGCACCACGAAATAGTCCACGATCATGATGCCGGCGATCGGGCCTAACAGCGCGGAATAGCCCACGAGCCAGCCGAAGATGTAGGCACTGTAGCTGGAGAGCAGTTTCCACGGCATCATCACCATCCCGACGCATCCGGTGATCAGGCCGCCGGTGCGGAACGAGATGCGGCGCGGGTTCAGGTTCGAAAAATCGTTCGAGGGCGAGACCACGTTGGCTGCGACGTTGGTATTCAGTGTGGCGAGCAGCAGCGCGATCAGCGCCACAAACGCGACGGCCGGCTGATGGAAACGGCCCAGCAGCACGACCGGGTCCCAGATCGCTTCGCCAAATATGACGACCGACGCGGAGGTCACGGCCACGCCGATGAACGAGTAGAGCGTCATGGCGGTGGGCAATCCGAGCGCCTGGCCCAGCATCTGCGCTTTTTGCGAGCGGGCGTAGCGCGAGAAATCCGGAATGTTCAGCGCCACGGTGGCCCAGAATCCGACCATGCCGGTGAGCGACGGAACGAAGAAGCGCAGGAAGGCGGCGCGATCGGGGAAGCGGCTGGGCGCGCTGAGCACGGGGCCGAAGCCGCCCGCCTTGCGCGTGACCCACCAGAGCAGCAGTATGCCGATCGCCAGCATGAACGGCGCGCCGATGCCTTCCAGAAACTTGATGGTCTCGATGCCACGCCAGATCACCACCATGTTGAGCGCCCAGAAGCACAAGAAGCATACCGCCGATCCCGCGGCGAAGCGGCCGAAGGCGGGCCACAGGATGGCGAGCATGGCGTGGATGGCCTGGCCGCCAATCCAGGTCTGAATGCCGAACCAGCCGCAGGCCACCAGCGCGCGCAGGATGGCGGGCACGTTCGCGCCCAGCACGCCGAAGGGTGCGCGCACCAGCACCGGAAAGGGAATGCCGTATTTGGTGCCCGCGTGCGCGTTCAGCACCATGGGCACGAGCACGATCAGGTTGCCGAGCAGGATGGTGCCGACGGCCTGCCACCAATTCATGCCGCCGGCGATCAGTCCGGAGGCCAGCATGTAGGTCGGGATGCAGACGCTCATGCCGACCCACAACGACGCGTAGTTGTAGGTGCCCCAATCGCGGCGTGCGGCCGGCACTGGGGCTAGGTCTTCGTTGTAAAGCTCGCTCGCAGGTGCGGGGTTCTGGGTTCTGGGTGCTGGTTTAGGAGATCCGCTCATCGAAACGCTCCGCCGTGCGCGGCGCGCTTCAGGAATTGGCCGCGGCCGGCACGGCCGAGATACTGATCGCCATCCACGATCACTTCGCCGCGCGAGAGGACCATGCGGGCGTTGCCGGTGACGCGGAAGCCTTCGAACATGGAGTAATCGACGCGCATGTGATGTGTGCGGGCGCTGATGATGTGTTCTTTCTGCGGGTCCCAAATCACGATGTCGGCGTCGCTGCCGGGCGCGAGCGTGCCTTTGCGGGGATAGAGTCCGAAGAGGCGCGCGGGCGTGGTCGCGACCAGTTCCACGAAGCGGTTGAGGCTGAGGCGGCCCTGGTTCACGCCGTGGTGAAAGAGTAGCTGCAGGCGGTTTTCGATGCCGGGGCCGCCGTTGGGGATCTTGGTGAAGTCGTCTTTGCCGAGCACCTTCTGGTCTTCGAAGCAGAAGGGGCAATGGTCGGTCGAGACCACTTGGAGATGGTCGCTGGCGAGACCGTCCCACAATTTCGGCTGATGCTGCTTGTCGCGCAGCGGCGGGGTGAAGACGTACTTGGCGCCTTCGAATCCGGGACGGGCGAGTTCTTCGGTGGAGAGCAGCAGGTATTGCGGGCAGGTTTCGGCGAAGGCCGGCACACCGCGGTCGCGAGCTTCGCGCACCTGGTTGAGCGCGTCTTCGCTCGAGAGATGCACGATGTAGACCGGCGCGCCGGCGATCTCGGCCATGGCGATGGCGCGGTGCACGGCTTCGGCTTCGGCGGTGGTGGGACGGGTGAGCGCGTGATAGATGGGCGCGGTTTTGCCTTCAGCCAGCGCACGACGCACGATCACGTCGATGACGCCGCCGTTTTCCGCATGCATGCAGATGAGCGCGCCGTTGCGGGCCGATTGCGAGAGGGCTTTGAAGATGGTGGCGTCATCCACCATCAGCACGCCCGGATACGCCATGAACAGCTTGAAACTGGCGACGCCTTCGGCGACCAGGGCGTCCATGTCTTCGAGGCCGGCCTCGTAGAGATCGGTGACGATCATGTGCAGGCCGTAGTCGATGCAGGCGCGATTTTCGGCCTTCTTCCACCAGATGTCGAGCGCCTCGCGCATCTTCGTGCCGCGCGCCTGAATGGCGAAATCGATCAGCGTTGTGGTGCCGCCGAACGCGGCCGCGCGCGTGCCGGTTTCGAAGTCGTCGCTCGAGGTGGTGCCGCCGAAGGGCATGTCGAGGTGCGTGTGCACGTCGATGCCGCCGGGCAGCA
>DATKNQ010000331.1:0-8061 GCA_035541265.1 Bryobacteraceae bacterium | reverse complement strand
ACTCGCCGCCCATGGCCTGCATCATGCGCCGGGCGATGTCCGCCGCCTTCGATGCGGGCGGCTCGGCCGCGCGCGCGGCACACACTGCGGCGCCGAGCGCCAGCAGGACTGAAACCGTTCTTCTCATCTCCACTCCATTTTATTTTCAAACACTGATGCAGGCTTTTGCCAGGATGCCGCCATCGCAGACCAGGTGCGATCCGGTCACGTAAGACGACTCATCGGACAACAGCCAGATGACCGCGCGGGCCGGCTCGTCGGGCGTGGCCAAGCGGCCGAGCGGCACTTCGGCGCAGACGCGGCGGCGCATCTCGGGCATCTGCTCCAGCGAGACGTTGGCCCACATGAGGCGAGTCTCGGTGGCGCCGGGCACGACGGCGTTCACGCGGATGCCGTAGCGCGCGTAGTCGATGGCCATGCAGCGCACCAGCGCGGAGATGCCGCCCTTCGAGGCGCTGTAGGCTCCGGCCGCGCCGGCCGCGAAGGCCACCGTGGCGCCGGGCGAAGAGGTGCACACGATCGACCCGGCGGTGCCGGTGCGCAGCAGATCCTGCACGGTGTATTTGCAGGTGAGATAGATGCCGGTCAGGTTGGTCTCGAGCACGCGGTTCCAGTTTTCGAGCGGCAGTTCATGGATGAAGCCGCCCGCGTCCAGACCGGCATTGGCAAATGCGCCATAGAGCGGGCCGAGATCGCGCACCGTGCGGGCGACCGCTTCGGCCACATCCGGCTCGCGCCGCACGTCGCACTCGATTCCGAGGGATGCCGGCGCTCTCGCCGAGAGCGCCTCGTCCGCTGCGTCGCGCGCCGCCGCGCCATCGATATCCAGGATCGCTACACGATCGCCGCGCCGGGCGCATTGGAGTGCGACGGCCCGGCCGATGCCCGCGCCGCCGCCGGTCACCACGATAGTCCTCACGAAGCCAGATCCCGCAGCGTTTCCGCGATTTGTTGATTGTGTCTCATGTTGTGCAAGGGGATATAAAGCAGCCACTGCAGAGCGTTCAGGGCGCCGAAAACCGGGAAGGGATGCGGGGAGGTGCGGTCCTTGAGGGGCCGGTCGATCTCTTCGACGAATTTCACGGTCGCGGCGCGCAATTGTTGGAAGCGCGCGATGGTTTCCGCGCAGGTCCAGCCGCGCTGCGGCACCAGCAGATCGGGCGCCATGGCTTTGAGGCGGCGATTCGGCAGCACCTGTTCGATGAACTGCGTCTTGCGCGCGTTCGCCTCTTGCCATTCCGGATCGGGCGCGGCGGCGAGGGCCTGCATGGCCATGGTGAAGGTGGCCTTCTCGCCCACCACGATGTGTTCGGCGATCTGCTGCACGGACCAGCGGCCGGCGGCCGGACGCGCGGTCCACTGCGCTTCCGTCAAATTCGCCATGAGGCGCACAAACTCGGCCTCGGAATCGCGGAGAAGCTGGATGAGGCGCGCGCGCTCCCCGGCGGTGAGGCCCGCATCGGCTGTGCTCATGGATGATCTGGGTTTAGTCTATCAGACTTGCCGAAGGTGACCGTCGACCGCACTCCGTTCCCGGACGTTTGCGCAAAGGCGCCGCCAAGCTGCGCAGTCAGGATCGCGACGATGCGCATGCCGAGCGATTCCGTGCGCCGGGGCGCACCGCCGGTGGGCAGCCCCACGCCATTGTCCGCCACCGTCAGGGTCACGGTCCCCGCGGTTTCGCGCACTGCGACCAGGATCTGGCCGCCGCGTCCCGCGGGGAAGGCGTACTTCAGGCAATTGGTGATCAGTTCGTTCAGGATCAGCCCGCAGGGGATCATCTGGTCCATGGCCAGGTACACGGGATCGGTGGCGAAGCGCAGTTGCACGCCGGCCGCCTGCGAGCCGAACGAATCGATCAAGTCGCGGGCCAAGCGCTGCGCGTATCCTCCGAAATCGACCACGTCCATGTCCTTGTCGCCGTACATCTGCTCGTGGATCAGGGCCATGGAATGCACACGGCGCTGCGCATCGTGCAGAGCCTGGCTGGCGGCCGCGCCGGGCAAGCCATCGGCCTGCATGTGCAGCAGGCTGGAGATGGTTTGCAGATTGTTCTTGACGCGATGGTGGACCTCGCGCAGGAGCACGTCCTTGGCGGCCAGGGCTTTCGATAGCTCCATTTCGATGGCCTTCTGTTCGGTGATGTCGACAGAGACGCCGCCCAACAGAGGATGCCCGGCCGCATCGTGGAACAGAAAACGGAACGCGAGCATCTGGCGGACCCGCCCGTCCGCTGTGATCTCTTCCACCGATTGACTGGGCGAGCCAGCGGGGATGAGCATGTCTCCCTGGCGCAGTTGCGCAGCGGCCTCGCGATCCGATTCGTGATTCACGTACAACAAGCGGCCGGATTCGTCCTGGATGAATGCGACTGCCGGGAGGTGGCGCATGAAAGCATCGAAGCGCGCCTCGCTGGCCGCCAGTTCGTTCTCGGTGCGGTGCTTCTCCTCCTGCAGCCTGCTTTCGAGCAGCGCATGCTTCACCGCGGCCGACAGGCGGCCGAGGCGGTCCTTCAGAAGATAATCCGAGGCGCCCTGCCGCATCATGGCGACAGCCGAGTCCTCGCCGATGCTGCCCGACACCACGATGAAAGGAATCGAGAGGCCGCGCCCTTCGAGCAGCTCCAGCGCGCGGTGCGCGTCCAGCATGGGCATCGTGTAATCGGCGAGGATCACATCCGGAGGCGGCGCGAGCTGCGCGAGGAAATCCAGCTCGGTCTCGACGCGCCGCCAGTCCGGATCGAAACCGCCGCGGCGCAGTTCGTGCACCATCAATTCGGCGTCTTCAGGGCGGTCTTCGAGAATCAAAAGGCGGATGGAGAGCGGCGGCTTTTCGGGCACTTCAGCGAACTCCCTGTCCCGACGCCAGGACCGCGCGCACGGCTTCCGCAAATTGCGCGAAATCCACCGGCTTTACCACGTACTTGTCCGCGCCCAGATCTTGGGCGGCCTTCAGGTCGCGATCCTCCCACGATGAGCTGAAGACAACCACCGGGATGGAGCGGGTGCGCGGTTCGGCCTTGACACGCCGGAGCACTTCCAGTCCGTCGATCTTCGGCAGTTTCAGATCGAGCAGCATCATTTTCGGGAAATTGGCGGCATCGCGCCCGGCATAGTCGCCGGTGCCGAAGACGAAGTCCAGCGCTTCGGCGCCGTCATGCACCACATAAACACGTTCGGCCAAATTGTGCCGTTCGAGGACGTGCATGGTCAGCTCCGCATCGCTCGGATTATCTTCCACCAGCAGGATATCCACAGGATCGTTCATGGATCCGCCTCCAGTGTGAAATAGAAAGTTGCTCCGTGGTCCAGCTCCGATTCCCCCCAGACGCGCCCACCGTGGCGGTGAACAATCCTCTGCACGGTAGCCAGGCCGATGCCGGTACCCTGGTATTCCTCGGCGCGGTGCAAACGCTGAAATACGCCGAACAGTTTGTGGACATATCGCATGTCAAACCCTACGCCGTTGTCGCGCACATAATAGGTTGGGCTGCCGTCCGCGCGCGGCAGACAGCCCACTTCGATTCTGGGCGTAGCGCGCTTACTGCTGTATTTGATTGCATTTGAGAGCAGATTCACGAACACCTGCTTCAACAGCGTCTGGTCGCCCCGGCACGCGGGCAGCTCGCCGATCACCAACTCGGCACGAGCCGGCGTTTCCGGCCGCAGTTCGGCGAGCGCCTGGGCCACCAGGTCCGACGCCGCGATCGTCTGTTTCTGCAACGGCTTCCGGCTGAGCCGGGAAAAAGTGAGCAGGTCGTCAATTAATTCGCCCATTTGCAAAGCGTTAGCGCGCACAACTTCGAGATAGTGTTGAGCCGTGGAACACAGTTGTGGAGCGTGCTCTTCCAGCAGGATACGGGAGAAGCCGTGAATGGCCCGCAGCGGCGCGCGCAAATCGTGCGAGACGGAATAGGCGAACGCTTCCAGTTCCTGATTCGCGGCCTGCAACTGCGCGGTGCGTTCCTCGACGCGCTTTTCCAGCTCGGCATTAATGGTGCGGACCTCGGCCTCGGCCCGCTGACGCCCGCGCTCCTCATTATCCCGCTGGAGGCGGGCTTTCAGGACCGGCGCGAGATCCCGCCCCAGCCGCTCCAGCGTCTGTTTATCTTGTTCGGTGTAATCGATTGTTCTGCCGGCAATTACAAACAGGCCAATCACGTCATTTTGGAATAGAATCGGGGTCACGATGCTGCGCCTGGGGCCGGCGGTGCAGACCGGCCGTTTCTCCACGAGCGCACATCCCCAGAGGCCATTCCACTGGGTGCGCGGCAGCCGGACCGTTTCGCCGGGCACCGGGCAATCGCTCCAGGTCCAGATTGGGAACACCAGGGCGCCCTGCTCATCGACGTAGCCGAAGATTCCCTGTTCGCTTTCCATATGTTGCAGGATGGCGTCCAGAACCGCGGCGAAAATCTCGTGTTCGGACAAGGTTAGAAAGATGGTCGCGAAGCGTGTCTTCAGTTCCAGCTCGCGCTGCGATCGGCGCGCTTCCTCTTCTACCCGTTTGCGTTCCGTGATGTCCAGACAGGAGCCCACCCACTCTCTGATTTGCCCGGCCAGATCGAACACTGGCACGCCGCGTACCGCCATTTGCCGGTATTCTCCGTCGTTGCGGCGAACGCGATACTCCGTCTCGTAGACGGTCCCGTTCTCGACCGCGTGCGCCCAAACGCGCGAAATGTTTTCGCGATCGCCGGGATGCACGGCGTCCCGCCAACCCGCGCCGGCGATCTCGGCCTGTGTCTGGCCCGTAAAAGTGCGCCACGCGGGCCAATCACCTATTGCGTCGCCGCGCTCGTCTTTCGTCCATACGATCTGGGTGCTGGCCAAGGCCAACGAACGGTAGCGCTCTTCACTGAGCCGCAGCGCATTTTCAAGGGTGGCCTGCGGGCCCATGTCCCGCGCGATCGCCGATGCCCCCACAACCCTGCGCCGGGTGTCGCGAATGGGCGAGACGGTAACCGACACGTCCACCGGCGAGCCGTCTTTCCGCTGCCGCCAGGTACGATAGTGACGGATGACTTCGCCTTGCGCCACGCGCGCCAGGATGTTCGCAATCTCGCCCCGGTGCTCGGCGGATTCGAGCAGCGCCACGTGGCGGCCGACGGCTTCCGCTGCGGTATAGCCATACAGCCGCTGCGCTCCGGGGTTCCAGATTTCGATGATTCCATCCAGGCGGGTCCCGATGATGGCATCGTCCGAACAATCTACGATCGCGGCGAGATAGCCCAGGTCAGTGCTCATACGCCGGCCGCTGGCTCAGGCGGTTAGCAGGGCGCGCACACGGCCCAAGAGCTGAGCGGCGGAGAAAGGCTTCGGCAGGTAATTTCCGCTCACCTGTTCGTTGGTAAGGCCCGAAACAAACAGGACCTTCATCTCGGGGCGATGGCGCGCCAGACGATGAGCCAACTGCGGACCGCTGATGCCAGGCATCATCACGTCGGTGACCAGAATGTGGATGGGCTCGCCATAACGCTCTGCGATCACCTCGGCTTCTTCGCCATCGCAAGCCTCCAGCAGTTGATATCCCTCGCGTTCGAAATGCTGGTGCATCATGCGGCGGACGTTGTCTTCGTCCTCAACCAGCAGGACGGTGGGGGTGGCGTCTCCGGCGACGGCCATGCTCTGGCTGCGGTCCAGATCTCGGAGGGTCTGGAAGCCCGCCAGCCGGGGCAGCAGA
This sequence comes from Bryobacteraceae bacterium, assembly GCA_035541265.1. GTDB lineage: Bacteria > Acidobacteriota > Terriglobia > Bryobacterales > Bryobacteraceae > Bog-159. Next base: position 2,379 of record DATKNQ010000331.1, on the reverse strand, counting down.
ATGTCGAACGAGGTGCCTTCTCCGAGTTGGCTGCGGGCGGTGATCGATCCACCGCTCTGCACGATAATACTGTGCGCCATCGACAGCCCGAGTCCCGTGCCGATCCCCGGTTTCTTGGTGGTGAAGAATGGCTCGAAGATGCGCGCCAGCGTAGCTTTTTCCATACCCTGCCCGGAGTCGGAAACCAGGATTCGCACATACGGACCCGGCCGGACCAGCGCCGCTTCCGGGCTGCCCGCCACCACATCCGTGTGCGATGTTTCAATGCGCAACTCCCCGCCGTGCGGCATCGCGTCGCGCGCGTTCAGCGCCAGGTTGAGCAACACCTGCTTGAGTTGGCCGCGATCGGCCCGGGCCCGGTCGCGCTTTGATCCCAGAGCCGTGACCAGCGTGCGCATCTTGCCTAAGGCACAGGTAATTGCGGGCTGCATCTCAACAACTACTTCATCTATATTCAACGGCTCTGGCCGAACCGTCTCGCGCCGGCTGAGGGTTAGTAACTGGCGCGTGATCGAGGTAGCCAGAGATCCCGCATGGCGGATTTCGAGTGCCCGGTCGCGCGCCCCATTGGCCAAGCTTTCACACAGCTCTTCAGCGCATCCCAGAATCACGGTGAGCTGATTGTTGAAGTCGTGCGCCAAGCCGGCCGCCAGGTTGGCGATGGCTTCCATGCGCTGCGACTGCATGATGCGGCTCTCCAGATCGCGCCGGCCGCTGATGTCGCGCAGCGCCAGGATGGCGCCCAGTTTCTCGTCCGCGCGGTTTTCGAAAGCCGCAATCTCGACCGTGGTAGTGACCCCGTCGCGAGACCTGAGCTTGAATCCGCGCTGCGGGCCTGCCGGGGAAAGCGGCTGGCCGGCCACCACATCGAGGATGGGGTTCTCAGCAGGCGCGCCCGTGGCCTCGTCGCGCAAGTCCAAGACATCCATGAGCAGGCGCCCGTGCGCTTCCTTGCCTTGCCAGCCGGTGAGCTGCTCGGCGACGGGGTTCATAAAAACGATCTCGCCCTCGGTGTTGGTAGCGATCACCCCTTCGCCGATGCTGCGCAAAGTGGCCGCGAGCCACGCTTCGCTGGTGCGCACCCGGCGCTCCATTTCGTGCTTGTGTAGCGAGATCTGCACCGTGCTACGCAGTTCCGAATCGCGGATCGGCTTCAGAATGTAGCCAAACGGCTCGGTGCGTGTGGCCCGGTTGATGGTCTCCTCGTCGGCGTGCGCCGTAATGTAGACGACTGGAGCCTCCAGTTCGCTCTTGAGGGCTTGGGCCGTAGCGATGCCGTCCATATCGCCCTTGAGCCGGATATCCATCAACACCAGGTCGAACGGGGTGGACCGCGCAAATCGGATGGCTTCTTCTCCACTGCGCGCAATGGCCGGCACGCGGTACCCCAGCCGTTCCAGCCGGCTTTGGATATCGGCGGCGATAATTCCTTCATCTTCAACAACCAGGATCTGCTTATGGGGTTCCAGGTTCGGCTGCATGAGGCGTATTCCGTCTGGCATATTGAGTGCGCCGAGCTGGCCAACCCTCTCAACGGTTTTATCGGTGGATTCCGCTGGTGTATACTGACTCCTGCCGAACGAGGGGGTGCCTGGATGTTTTCTCTACGAACCGCTGTTTCCGAAGCGCTGCTGCTGGCTGGCATGGCTGTCGCGCAGACCAAGACGCTGGAATGGATCGAGCCGTCACTGGTTGGACTGCCTCCGGCGCGATGCTCGGCGGCGATGGTCTACGATCCTGCCATGGGCGCAACATTGCTTTATGGCGGCAATACCTACAGCGCTCTCTATGGGGACACCTGGGCGTTCTCCAAAACCTCGGGATGGGAGCAACTCACGCCAGCCGCTTCTCCGCCGCCTTTGCAAGGTGCGTCAATGGCCTACGACCCCGCGACCGGAACCGTTGTGCTGTTCGGCGGCGAACTTGCCCACATCGGCGGGAGCGGCAGTAACTCGAACGAAACATGGACGTGGGACGGAGTGACGTGGACCGAGCAGTTTCCGCCAGTCTCGCCCGCGGGTCGCAGTTGGAATGCGACGAATGGAATGGCCTTCGATGCCCAGCTCGGCAAGGTGGTTTTGTTTGGCGGATACACATATCAGTTTGATATGTTCAACGACACCTGGGAGTGGGATGGAACGAGCAAGACGTGGACCGAGCAGTTCCCCGTCCACAGTCCCTCTCCGCGAGTGACCACGCTTGCCTACGATGCGGTCACTGAACACGTGATGTTCTTCGGTGGCTGGACTAACGGTGTCCCCTACAACGACACCTGGACCTACAATGGGGTAGACTGGGTGCAACAACAGCCGGCGACGGTGCCGCAGGCGCGCGCAGACAATGGCCTGGCATTCGATCCGATCCTCAAGAGAGTGGTGC
>DATKNQ010000330.1:0-5447 GCA_035541265.1 Bryobacteraceae bacterium | reverse complement strand
CTGCATACTTCGTTCGGTACCGGAATCCGTCCGCCCAACGGGTTCGAACTGGCTTTCACGGACAACCCGGCACTCAAACCGGAGCGCACGGCGAGCTTCGATTTCGGCGTCGAACAGCGCGTGTTTCAAGACCGGTTGTCGCTGGATGCGACTTACTTCTATAACCGCTACTATGACTTGATCGTCTCACTGGGCGGCAACCTAGCGGTACTGAGCGCCTATCAAACTGCTAACCTGTCGAATGCGCGGGCCCAGGGCGCGGAACTATCGGGACGGTTCCGGCCGGCGCGGTGGATGTCGCTGCGGGCCTCCTACATGTATCTGGACTCGGCCGTGCTTTCGTTGAACGGATCGAGCGGTCTGGCGCCGATTCCGTTTACCGTGGGGCAGGAACTGATCCGCCGGCCGGCTAATTCCGGCTCGTTTGTTTCGACTTTCACGCGCGGGCGAGTTACCGCGAATGTGACTGGATACTTCCGCGGTTCCGACCTGGACGTGGATCCCACTTACGGCGCGACCGCGGGGCTTTACCCGTGCTCCGGCTTTTTCGATATGGGAATCAACTTGAACGTGCGCCTGGCGGGCGGACTGACGGCTTACGGCAACCTGCGTAATGCGCTGAACGAATCGTACGAGGAAGTATTGGGCTTCCCCGCCCCGAAGCTGAATTTTGTCGCGGGATTAAAGTGGAGCCTGGCGAAGGGGAAATGAGCGGATTAGTTGTCGTGAGGCAGGTCGTCAAGGCGCGTAATGGCGTCCATCATCTGCGCCATGCGCTGCTCATTCTGCTGGTGCAGCCTTTCGTTAGCGCGCTGCATGCCGGCGATGATCTCGACGGTCTGGGTCAGCACGTCATGGCGTTCCTTCAGTTGTTGCAGACTTTCTTCGAAGGTCATAACGTGACTAGTTACATGATACCAACGGCGAGTCTGCGGGAGGTATTCTGCACCCATGGATGACGCTAAGTTCGACAAGCCCCGGCTGGCCATCAATCGAGTGTACACGCGGCGCGGCGACGCTGGTGAGACCGGCCTGGCGGGCGGGCAGCGCGTGGCCAAGGACTCGCGGCGGATCGAAGCTTACGGGACGGTGGACGAATTGAACGCGTTCACCGGACTGGCGCGCGATACGGCCGCCGCCATTCCGGCCGTCGCGGCGCTGGCCCAAATCCTGCTGCGCGTGCAGCACGAGTTATTCAACCTGGGGTCGGTCCTGGCTACGCTGCCCGAAGACGTGCATCCGCGGCAGGCGCGCATTACGGCGGCGGATATCGAGCGCCTGGAAGCGGAGATGGACCGGATGAACGAAGATCTGCCGGCCTTGCGGTCGTTTGTGCTGCCGGGTGGGTCGCGGCTGAACGCGGAACTGCACGTTTGCCGGACGGTTTGCCGGCGCGCGGAACGGGCTGTGGTGGCTCTGGCGCGCGAAGAGCCCGTGCCGCAGGAAGCAGTGAAATATCTGAACCGGTTGAGCGATGCATTTTTTGTTTGGAGCCGCTGGGCCAGCCATCGAAGCGCGACCGCGGAAACATTGTGGGAGCCCAATCAGGCAGCCGGCGGCGGTACACTATCGGAATAAGGAGAGCACATGGATCAAGGAAAGACTGTCCGGCCTTTGGCGCTGAGTCTGACGGTGGCAGGAGCCATTCTCCGCCTGGCGCCGCATCCTCCGAACTTCGCGCCGGTGGGCGGTATGAGCCTGTATGCGGGCGCGCGCCTGCGCGGCTGGCAAGCCTTCGCGCTGCCTCTATTGCTGATGGCGGTGACTGACCCGCTGGTGGGCGGCTACTCCATCGCGACGCCGTTCGTGTATTTCGCTTTCATGATCAATGTGTGGATCGGCCGGCGGTTGCTGCGGTCGAGCGAGAGTCCGATGCGCATCGGCGCGGTCTGTTTGGCGTGCAGCGCGCAGTTCTTTGCGATCTCCAATTTCGGCACCTGGATCGGCTGGTATGCGCACACGTGGGCCGGACTGGCGCTGTGCTACACGCAGGCGATCCCGTTCTTCGGGCGCACGCTGGCCGCGGACCTGCTGTACAGCGGCGTTCTGTTCGGCCTGCACGCGTGGCTGAGCCGCACGCTGCGCACCGCCGAGCGGGTTCCCGCAATCGCTTGAAGCGCGCGCTATTATCGTGGTCGAGCGGCAAGGATAGCGCCTGGGCCTTGCATGCGATGCGCGGCCGGGATGTAGAGATTGCCGGGCTGCTGACGACCTTTAACCAAGTTGCCGATCGCGTGGCGATGCATGCGGTGCGCCGTGTGCTGGTCGAGGCGCAGGCTGCGGCCGCTGGTTTGCCGGTGCGCGCGGTCGAACTGCCGTGGCCCTGCTCCAACGAAGAATACGAAGCGCGGATGGCAGAGGCTTGCCACGCGGCTGTGACGGAAGGCATTGAAGCGATTGTATTCGGCGACCTGTTCCTGCGCGACATCCGCGCGTATCGCGAGCAGAAACTGGCGGGCACAGGCCTCGAGCCGCTGTTTCCGCTTTGGGACATTCCAACCGATCAACTGGCGCGCGAGATGATGCGCGGCGGATTGCGGGCCCGAATCACCTGCGTGGATCAGAAGCAGCTCGATGCGAGTTTCGCCGGGCGGGAGTTCGATCGAACGCTGCTGGCGGACCTGCCGGCAGGCGCGGACCCGTGCGGCGAGAACGGCGAGTTCCACACGTTCGCCTACGATGGTCCGATGTTCCGGCATCCGATTCCGGTGGCCGCTGGCGAACTGCGCGACGCCGACGGATTCATGTTCGCGGATCTGGTAGCGGCATGACTCCGCGCATCGTTTCCATGATTTCGAGCGCTACCGAAATCGTGCACGCGCTGGGTGCCTTGCCGTGGCTGGTGGGCCGTTCGCACGAGTGCGATTATCCGGAAGAAGTGCGTGCGCTGCCGGTGTGCACCGCGCCGCGGATTGCGGTGGATGGCGATAGCCGCGAGATCGACCGGCTGGTGCGGCAGAGCATGGCGGACTCGCTTTCGGTTTACCGGGTTTTCGACGATGTACTCGAACGCTTGCAGCCCACACACATTCTGACGCAGGTGCATTGCGAGGTTTGCGCGGTCAGCTTGCGCGATGTGGAGCGGTCCATTGCGGGGCAGTTGGCGAGCCGGCCGCGCGTGGTGCCGCTCAATCCGCAATCGCTCGCCGAAGTTTGGGAAGACATCCGGCGCGTGGCGCGGTCGCTCGAAATCGAGGCGCGCGGCGATGCGGTGGTCGCGAGCTTACAGGCGCGCATGCGGGCGATTTCCGAGGACGCTTGCGCCGCGGCGTTGCGCCCACGATTGGCATCGATCGAGTGGATCGAGCCGCCCATGCCGGCGGCGAACTGGATGCCGGAGCTGATCGCGATGGCGGGCGCAGAGCACGTGGTGTGGCACACGTGGGAGGATCTGGTGGCCGCCGATCCGGACGTGATCCTGGTGATGCCGTGCGGCTTCGATCTGCAACGCGCGGTGAGCGAGATGTGTTGGCTGACGCAGCGGCCGGAGTGGGAGCGGCTGCGAGGGCGCGTTTACGTGGCGGATGGAAATCAGTATTTCAACCGGCCGGGACCGCGGCTGGTGGAGTCGCTCGAAATTCTAGTGGATGTCGTGCAGGGTCACGCCAACAGCGCCGCTACGGCTTTTCCCTTGCCATCCTTGGTGACGTAGAACGGACGCTTCTCCACTTCGTACGCCGTGTCCGGCGGGATGCCGAGCGCGGTGTAGATGGTCGCGTGCAGGTCGTCAATCTTGACGGGGTTTTCGACGATACTGCACGGACGCTCATCCGCCGTGCGTCCGTAGAGCTTCCCTTTGGGCGAGCCGCCGCCGAACATCAGCACGGAGCAGGCTTCGGTGAAGTGGCGATGCATGCCGTAGTGCTTCGGCTCGGTCATGATGTCGGGCTGCTTCACCTGCTCTTTCACCTTCGCGCCGGGCTTGCCTTCGGTCATCATGTCGCGGCCGAATTCGCTGGCGAGCACCACCAGCGTGCGATCGAGCAAACCGCGCTGTTCCAGATCGAGGATCAATTGAGATACCGGCGCATCGACGGTTTCCTTCATGCCGATGGTGCGCTTGTGCCCGTTTTCGTGCGTGTCCCAATAGCGGAAGGGGATGTACTCAGTGGTGACTTCAACGAAGCGCGCGCCGGATTCGACCAGGCGGCGGGCAAGCAGGCAGCCGAGGCCGAAGCGGCCGGTATTGTAAATCTCGTAGCTGGCCTTGGGCTCGAGGCTCAGATCGAAAGCTTTGGCGGCCGGCGATGTGAGCAGGCGATGCGCGTTATCGAACGAGCGCAGCAGGCTCTGGCGCTGAAAATCGCTGCTGTATTTGCCGATGGGGCTGGCGGCGACCAGTTTCTTGTATGCTTCGTAGCGATTGGTGAAGCGCGCCGCGCCGATATGCTCAGAAGGCCGCACGCGCGCTACGGCGTCGCTCGGATCGGTGATCAGGAACGGGGCGTGCTCGCTGCCGAGGAAGCCCGCGGTGTGGAACGCCTTGACCGCATCGCTTTCGCCGCCGATTTCGAGATTCTGGCCGATGTCGACGAAGGCGGGCATTTCGGGATTGCGCGGGCCGAGCGTGCGCGATATCACCGCGCCCATGTGAGGAGCGGCCACGGATTGCGGCGGCGGATAGCCGGTGTGCCAGTGAAACTGGTGCCGCGAATGCAGGATGAAGCCGAGATCGCCGACGCGGTGCGAACGGATGAGCGTGCCGCGGTCCATAATCTTCGCGATGCGCTCGAGGCCCGCGGAGATTTTGATATTGTCGACTACCGTGTCGATCGAGGGAAACGTGCTGAGCACGCGCTTCGATTCCAGGCCGGGTTCGAACGGCGTGTACTGTTTGGGGTCGAAGGTCTCGGTCTGGGCCATGCCGCCCGCCATCCAGAACAAGATCATGCTATCGGCCCGCGGTGCAATTTTTGTGGGGCTGGCAAGCAGGCGCGCTTCCGAACCGGCCAAGGCGGCTAACGCGGCGGCGCCCGATGCGCGCATGAAGCCGCGGCGCGAAATTTCAGTGGCGATCCTGTGTTCCTCGCGGTGCATGTTGGATATGATACTACCGAATTGCGCGGACGCTCGGATGCCAAGGCGCACGGCGCAACCGGTTGATAATGGAACGATGCACGTACAAATGATGCTTGTCGCGGCACTTCTGGCGCCGCTGGCCACCTATGCATCGGACGAGAAGGATGCTATCGCCGTGGTGCAGAAGACCTTCGACGGCTTGGCGGCGCGAGATGCGGCGATGATCCGCGCGACGATGCTGCCCGATGCGCGGATCTTTGCGGTGCGGGGTGACGCTGCGCCCACCGGGTTGTCAATCGACGATTTTCTGAGCCGGATCGCCACGGTCGAGGGCGCTCTGCTGGAGCGCTTCACGGCTGAGCCGAAGGTCTCGATTCGCGGGCGCATGGCACAGGTGTGGGGCGAATACGAATTCCTGCACGATGGCC
>DATKNQ010000329.1:0-7267 GCA_035541265.1 Bryobacteraceae bacterium | reverse complement strand
GCCAACGGCCAAGGTTTCTGGGGGGACTGGCTCGAAGCGCCCGTGCGCCTCGTCGAAGATGGCCCGATCGACTATCTTACGCTCGACTACTTAGCCGAAGTTACTATGTCGATCCTGCAGAAGCAGCGGCAGGCTGACCCGAACTTAGGCTACGCGCGCGACTTCCCACCATTGATCGGGCGCATCGCCGGTAAGTTGCGCGACAAACATATCAGAGTTGTTGCCAATGTCGGCGGAGTCAATCCGGTCGCCTGCGCGCGCGCGGTATTAAAAGCCGCGCCGGGATTGAAGGTCGCGGTGGTGTTGGGTGACGACGTTCTCGACCGTATCGATGAGTTCCTCGCCAAAGGCTACGAGATGGGCAACATCGATACCGGCGAGCCGCTGTCGACAATCCGCGATCGCATCCTGAGCGCCAACGCCTACATCGGCGCGTTCCCGCTGGCCGAGGCGTTAGCCACAGGTGCGGATGTGGTCATCTCCGGCCGCTGCGCCGACGCCGCGCTGGTGCTCGCGCCAATGATCGAGCGCTTCGGCTGGGGCAGGGAAGACTGGGACAAGCTGGCATCCGGCATCGTCGCCGGGCACATCATCGAATGCGGCGCACAATGTTCCGGCGGCAACTGCCAGGTCGATTGGCAATCGATTCCGGATCTGGCCAATATCGGCTACCCGATCATGGAAGCCGAGCCCGATGGATCGTTCGTCGTCACCAAGCATCCGGGCACCGGCGGGCATATCAACACGCACGGCGTGAAGGAGCAGCTTCTCTACGAAATCGGCGACCCGCGCCGCTATATGACCCCCGATGTCGTGGCCGACTTCACATCGCTGCACCTGGAAGACATCGGCCCCGATCGCGTGCGTGGCTGCGGCGTGCGCGGCGCGGCACGTCCCGCGATGCTCAAAGCATCCATCAGCTATCACGCCGGCTGGAAAGCGTCAGGCACGCTGGTCTACAGTTGGCCGCAAGCGCTCGAGAAAGCTCGTGCCGCCGATCGCATTACCCGCCAACGTCTCGAACAACTCGGGTTGCACTTCGACGAAATCTATACCGAGTATTTCGGGGTGAATGCGTGCCACGGTCCGGCGGCCCGCGCAGGCGACGATCCTCCGGAAGTGCAGTTACGGATCGGCGTGCGCGGCTCGGACAAGCGCGCCGTCGATCGCTTCACCCGCGAGATGATTCCGCTGGTCCTGACCGGCCCGCCGGGCGGCACGGGCTATGGCGAAGGCCGGCCCCCGGTGCGCGAGATTGTAGCCTATTGGCCGGCGCTGATTCCGCGCGAAGAAATCCAGACGCGCGTGGAGGTGGTCGAATGAAGGTGCCGTTGTCCCGTATCGCCCACACCCGTTCCGGCGACAAGGGGGACATCTCCAACATCGGAGTGATCGCGTGGCAGCCGGCCTATTACCCGATCCTGCTGCGCGAGGTCACGCCCGAACGCGTGCGCGCGTACTTCGGCGAGATGGTCAAAGGCCCGGTCGAGCGCTTTGAGCTGCCGAACCTGCACGCCATGAACCTGCTGCTGCATCACGCGCTGGGCGGCGGCGGTACGGTTTCGCTGCGTACGGACGCGCAGGGCAAGACCATGGGCGCGGCGCTGCTGGCCCTGGAGATCGACGTAGATGAACGAGAGCTTACAGATTAGCCGCGATGGCCGCGTCCTGCTGCTGGCGCTAAACCGCCCCGAACGCCGCAACGCGCTCAACATGGACTTGTGTTCGGCGCTGGCGGCGGTGCTCGATCAAGCCGAAGCCGATGCCGGCGTCGGTGCGGTGCTCCTGCTCGGCAACGGCAAGGCGTTCTGTGCGGGCATGGATCTGCACGAGGTCATGTCGCCCGGCGGCGGCGACATCCATGCCGTGCACGAAGAGATCTTCACCGCCGGCATCCGCATGACCAAGCCGCTGATCGCGGCGGTGCACGGGCCCGCGCTCGCCGGCGGTACGGGCTTGGCGGCCAATTGCCACATCGTGATCGCCGCCGAGGATGCCACCTTCGGGTTGACCGAGATCCGGATCGGGCTTTGGCCGTTTGTGATATTTCGGACGGTTGTTGCGGCTGTAGGCCAGCGCCGGGCCACCGAACTGGCTTTGAATGGCAGAATCTTCGGTGCCTCCGAAGCCCGCGATTACGGCTTGGTGCATCAGGTGGTGGAGCCGGCGCAACTGATTGATCGTGCGAGGGAAATAGCCCGTGCAGTGGCGGACGCCAGCCCCACGGCAGTCCGCGCGGGTTTGGCTTTTATCCGGGACGCGCGCGGGAAGTCCTGGGAGGAAGCCGGCGAGCTGGCGCGCCAGATGCGTAACGAGGTCTTCCGCAGCGCCGACTTCCATGAAGGCATCCGGGCGTTTCAGGAGAAGCGTCGGCCGCGCTGGCCGTCATACGGGGCACAAGATCTAGGGGGTCGTGCCGATTGAGCCCTTTTTGCGGCACACCAGGTACTTTACTTTTGCCGCGGACGAGTTTAGTATGGTTACGATCCCCCGAGCAAGACGAGGTATACGTTTTTGCTGAAACTAAAGCGTGTCGAACTGCAGGGCTTCAAATCCTTCTGTGACCGCACGGAGCTCCGCTTCAACGGCGGCGGCATCGCGGCCGTAGTGGGTCCGAACGGCTGCGGCAAATCCAACCTGAGCGATGCCATCAGTTGGGTGCTTGGGGAACAATCGGCCAAGAGTTTGCGCGGCGCGCGCATGGAGGACGTGATCTTCGCCGGCACGCGCGACCGCAAACCCGTCGGCCTGGCTGCCGTCACCATGACCCTGGTCGATCCCATGATCTATCAGGAAGCGCACGACGCGGCCGTCTCTCCGGCAGGAACGAATGGGCACACACCGCATCCGCACGCGAGCCCGATTCCGATTACGGCAGGTCAGGGGAAGAATGGCGAGATTACGATCACGCGCCGGCTCTTCCGCTCCGGCGAAAGCGAATACCTGATCAACGGCCATGTGGCGCGGCTCCGCGATATTCAGGATATCTTCATGGGCACCGGCCTCGGGCCGGAAAGCTACGCCATCATCGAGCAGGGCCGCATCGGGCAGATCCTCAGTTCCAAACCGCAGGATCGCCGCGCCGTCATCGAAGAAGCCGCCGGCATCACCAAGTACAAGAGCCGCAAGCGCCTGGCCGAGGCCAAGCTCGAAAGCGCCAAGCAGAATCTGGCGCGTGTCTTCGACATCCTCGAAGAGGTCACGCGGCAGGTGAATTCGCTCAAACGGCAGGCGGCCAAGGCGCGCCGCTACGGCGAGCTCAAGACCGAGATGGATAGCCGGCTGAAGGTCACCCTCTCGGGCAGATTCAGGATGCTCGAACGCGAAGCTGCCAAGGCGGCCATCGATCTGAACCTGGCCACTACCGAACTGCGCGGCATGTCCGAACAGGTCACCGCAAGAGAGCAGGCCCACGGAGAATTGCAGGCGCAATCGTATCAGACCGAGCAGCAACTCACCGAGGTCCGCCGCCAACTCGCCGAATGCCAGGTGGAAACCGAGCGCACGCGCGGGCGTCTGGAATCGCAGGTGAAAGAAAGCGGCGCCATCGAGCAGCGCATGGCGCAGGCCGAGCGGGAGTCGCAGGAACTGGAAGCGCGGCTGGGGCACATCCGCGCCGAACTGGAAGGCCACCAGCAGCAAGTCGCCGCGCTCGAGCAGCAGATCGCCGGTTCGCGAGAGCGTATGCTCGAAAAGAATCGCCTGCGCGAGGAAGTGCAGGCCGCCGTGCGCGAGCGCGAGAAAGCCATCGAAGGCAGCCGCTCGGCTGTTTTGCGGCTGTTGGGCGAAGTCTCCACGTTGCGTAATCAACTCGCCCAGATGAACGAATACCTGGCGGGCATCGAGCGCGAAACCGTGCGCGTCCAGAAGGACGAGCAAGCCGCCAGCGCCGAACTGGACCGGCTGGGCGCGGCTCGCCAAACGCTTTCCGAGACCATGGCTCAGCGGCAGATGGAGCTGGAAGCCGTCACCGGCGAACGGCAGCGTACCGAAGAGGATCTGCGCACCCGCCGGCAGGCTGCCGTGGAGGTGCGCGGCCAGATCGATCAGCTCCGCACGGCGTGCTCCCAGTTGCAGGCCCGCAAGGAATCTCTGGAACAGGTGCTGGCCCATCGCAGCTATACCACCGATTCGGTAAAGCGCCTGTTTGCAGCTCTCGAGAAGGGCAAAGCTCAAGACCTACATCCCCAGGGCGTGCTGGCCGATTTCGTGGAAGTCGATCCGCAGTTTGAAAAGCCCACCGAAGAATTTCTGCACGACGAGCTGGAATACGTCGTGGTGAAGAGCTGGGCGCAGGCGGATCGCGGACTCGACTTCCTGCGCGCGGAGCTGGACGGGCGCGCCACTTTCCTGGTGCATCCGGAGGGCAATGGTAACGGCAACGGTCATTTGCCGGAGCCGCCGATCGGACCCGAGACAGGCATTCTGTCGCGGCTCAGCGATTCGCTGCGGTTGACCAACGGCTTGTCCGGCCGCGCCAAGACGCTGCTGCCGCGCGTGTCGTTGTGCTTCGTGGCCGAGGATCGCGGGTCGGCGCAGCGATTGGCCACCAGCTATCCGCATCTCTATTTTCTGACTACCGATGGGCTCTGCTATCACGGTCACACGGTGACGGGTGGCAAGAAGACCGCCAGCGGTCCGTTAGCCATGAAGCGCGAAGCGCGCGAACTGGCGGTGGCGCTGGCGGCGCGGCAGAAGGCTCTGGACGAGCAGGTCGCAAGGCAGGAGGAATTAAGCCGGGAGACGGCGATCCTGGAAACCGAACTGGAGCGGCTGCGCGGTGTGCAGCAGGCGCGCGAGAAAGATCGCGTGGCGCTGGAACACGATATGCGCAAGCTGGCCGACGATACCAGCCGCACGAATTCGCGCCTTTCGGTGGCGCGGCTGGAACTGGATCGGCTGAAGCGCGACGCCGAGCATTCGCAGCAACAGCGCGCCCAGAACGAGAAGGCCGTCGCGGAGAAGGAAGAGTTGCGCGAGCAGCGCGAGCAGGAGTTGGACGATCAGCGTCAGTTCCTGGAGAAGCTGGAGATCGAGGCCGCGGCGCTGACAGAGGATCATTCGGCATTACGCGCCGAATTGGCCGGCCTCGAAGAGCGGCATCGCGGCGAGCGCGCGGCCATGAGCCGGTTGGAAGGGCAGCACAAGGAGGCCACCGCGCGGCTGTCGCAGATCGGCGGCGAGATCGAGCGGCTGGGCCTGCACCGTGCTGGCTTGCTGGCGGACAACATCGAACTGGATCGCAAGCTGGCCACGCTGGCCGAGCAGGCGCTGCAGACCGAGGCCGCCGTGAATCGTATGGCCACCGAAGAAGCGGCCATGCGCGAAGGTCTGGCGGCGGCCGAAGAGGACTTGAAGCAGCTTCGCATCATGGTCGAGTCGGCGCATCAGAACCGCGCGCAGATCGAAGTGGAGCTGGTGAAGCGGCAGGCGGAGCTGAAGTATCTGGATGAAACCAGCCGCAAGGAATTGAACACCCCGATACAGGAACTGGCCGTCGCGGACGAAACGGTTCCCGATGCCGACGCCATCGCCGAAGCCGAGCGGCTCTACGAAGAGGTGCGCGCGCGCATCGAGGCGCTGGGCCCGGTGAACGCGCAGGCCATGGAGGAGTTCCAGGAAGCGTCGCAGCGCCAGGAATTCCTGAGCGCGCAGCGGCAGGACCTGCTCGATTCGATTCGCGACACGGAGAAGGCCATCGCCGATATCGACCAGGTTTCGCGACAGAAATTCGCCGAGGCGTTCGAGCACATCAACCAAAATTTCCGCGAGGCGTTCCAGACGCTGTTCGGTGGCGGCACGGGCGAGATGCGCCTGACCGACGAGACCAACCTGGCCGAATCGGGCATCGACATCGTAGCCTCGCCGCCGGGCAAGAAGTTGCAGAACGTGCTGCTGCTCTCGGGCGGCGAGAAAGCGCTGGCGGCGGTGGCCCTGCTGATGGCGATCTTCCGCTATCAGCCCAGCCCGTTCTGCATCCTGGACGAAGTAGACGCGCCGCTCGACGAGGCCAACATCGAGCGCCTCACGCGCCTGCTGCGCGAGATGTCCACGCACACTCAGTTCATCGTGATCACGCACTCGAAGAAGACCATGGAAGCCGCCGCAGCGATGTATGGAGTAACCATGCAGGAGCCGGGCGTGTCGAAGCTGGTCAGCGTGAAGTTCCAGACCGCAGCGGCGTAGCAAGCAAGCTTACGTCCGGCGGTCCCCGCGAGCGGCTTTCTAGACCCCGTCAAGGGGCGATCTTGAATACGACACCGGAAGATTTAGCGCCGCCGTAGCCTGCGGTTCCATATAGGTTTCCTGCAGGATCGGCGATTAACCCTGCATCAGGCGAACGCCCGTCTGTCCCGCCTGTGAAAGTGTACAACACAGTTTGATGGCCGGCCGTATCGAGCTTGTAAACGACACCGTAATTTCCAATGCCGCCCTGGCTGGTGGTCCCGTAGAGGTTTCCCGCCGGATCGCGAAACAATCCCGATGGATAACCGCCGTCAGCGCCACCGGTAAAGCTGTACAACACCGTCTCGAGGCCGTTCGTGTCGAGTTTGTACACCACACCCTCGCCCCACATGCCTCCATTCTGGGTTGTTCCATAGAGATTGCCGGCCGCATCGAGGACAACCCCTGCCGACGGACCGTTCCCATCGGTCCAGCCCGCGAAGCTATACAGCACGGTCTCATGACCACTAGTATCCAGCTCATAGACGACGCCTTTGCCGTAGGCGCCACCATAGAAAGTTGTTCCGTACAGGTTTCCGGCGGCATCGCGGACTACACCGGCAATGGGTCCAGATCCATCGGCCCCACCTGTGAAGTTGTAGAGCACGGTTTCCTGGCCGGCGGCATCCAGTCGATATACAGTACCGACGCCCCAGCCGCCGACGAAAGTGGTTCCATACAGATTTCCGGCCGCGTCACGTATCAGTTTTCCGTTCGGTAGCGCCCCGTCGGGATTATTGGTGAAGCTGTGTAGTACGGTCTGGTGGCCTGCGGAATCGAGTTTGTAGACGAGGCCACTCCCGCTCGCGCCGCCACCATAGGTGGTCCCATAGAGGTTGCCGGCTGAGTCGCCTACCACACCGGATTCAGGGTATTGGCCGTCAGAGCCACCGGTGAAGCCGTAAAGGACCTTCTCGCGGCCGCTCGGATCCAGCTTATAGACAACACCTACGCCCGCGGGACCGCCCCCAAAGGTAGTTCCGTAAAGATTGCCCGCCGGATCGCGGCTCACACCCCCAACCGGAGTGCTTCCTGCTACAGC
>DATKNQ010000328.1:0-15268 GCA_035541265.1 Bryobacteraceae bacterium | reverse complement strand
CAGCATGACCGCATCCGCAATGTGCTGGTAGTCGGCCAGGTAGCGGGAGGCCTGATCCTGGTGAGCGGCGCCGGGTTGCTGATGTCGAGTTTCCTGCACCTGGAGAGAGGTGATCTCGGTCTCAAGCCGGACCATCTGTTGACGTTTTGGTTCAACCTGCCGGACGCGCAATACGATGCCACACGCCAAGTGAACTTCTGCAACGAGCTGCTGCGCCGCGTCCGCGCGCTGCCCGGCGTGCGATCGGTGGCCGGTGTTTGGCCTCTGCCGCTGGGCGGCGACAACGCCACCGTCGCATTCGATATCGAAGAGCGGCCGGAAGGTCCGTCGAGCCGCCCTTCCGCGCGCATGGCATTCGCCACGCCGGATTACTTCGCCACGGCCGGCATTCCGCTGCTCAGAGGGCGTCTCTTCAATCCGCATGATGACTCCGCCGCGCCGCGTATCCTGATCGTGAACCAGGCGTTCGCCAAGAAGTTCTTCCCCGGCGAGGATGTGATCGGCAAGCGGATCACGCCGGGCGCCACGGGTCCCGGGGAGTCGAAGGAATCGCTCCACCAGATCGTCGGGGTCGTCGGCAACACCAAGCTGTTTGCACTGGACGCCGAGCCACAGCCTACTTACTACTTCCCTTACCAGCAGCTTCCCTGGCAGCCGCCCGTGATGATGCTGCGGACTTCCGTGCCGCCGCGGACGCTGGAGTCGGCCGTCCGGCAACAGGTCGCCGCTCTCGACCCATTGGTGCCGGTGTTCCAGGTCAGGACGATGGAGGAACTGCTTTCAACGCAGGTCACTGAGCCGCGCTTCCACTCCTTGTTGCTGAGCTGCTTCGCGGCCATGGCGCTGGTGTTGACGATGGTCGGACTCTACGGTGTCATGGCGTACTCCGTGACGCGCCGCACGCGGGAGATCGGCGTCCGGATCGCGCTCGGCGCCAGCCGCCAGGCGGTGGTCTCGATGGTGCTGAAGCAGGCTCTGTTGCTGGTCGCAGCCGGCCTGATCCTGGGAGTGGGCGGAGCGCTGGCTGGTGACCGCCTGCTCGAAGGCATGCTCCATGGGGTCTCCGCGTTCGACCCGCGCATTCTGGGCCTGGCGGCATTTATCGTTGCGTTGACGGGACTGCTCGCGGCGTTCCTCCCGGCGCGACGCGCGGCGTCGGTAGCCCCCATGACCGCCTTGCGCCATGAGTAACGACCGCGAATCAATCTGACACTGCCGTCCTTGCGGGCGGAAAGTACCGATTTTCTGGTAACGCGTCTTCGCACTCGCAAAAGTAAAGTCATGAGTGATGGGCATTCGGCGTGATGCGCTTGGCACGCCAGCCCAGCCGGGTGAGCAGACGCGCGCCAGAGCTTTGTTTAGCGTCTTAGCCGTGACGGCCGCTCTTTTTCTGGCGCAGCGATCCCCGGACATTCACAGAACCCGCCTTTCCCCCGATGCAACTCTCACCGGAGCAGTTGGCCGATCTAGTGGCGCCAATCGCGCTTTATCCGGATCCGTTGCTGGGCGAAATACTCGCCGCCGCGACCTATCCCACCGAAATCGTCGAAGCCGATCAAGGGGTCCGGGATCATCCGCACTGGCAGACTTCCAATCTCATGAACAAGGCGAAAGAGCAGGGCCGGGATCCCAGCGTCCAGGGCTGGTCGCGTTTCCGGATGTGCTCACCATGCCGAGAAGGCTTCCACGGTAGCGCTGCGCGCGTGTTATAAGCGTGAAATGCGGCCTTGCCAAGCATTGTTCTTACTGTTGGCCTGCCCGGCCTGGGCAGCCATATCGCAACCCGCGCAACCCTCGCACTATGCCGAATCCGTGGGCCGCCGCGCGGCGCTGCTCGGGCGCCAGGATGGCACGTTTGAAGCCTGGGTCTACCCGGTGAAAGTCCTGCGTGACTTCCGGCTTGCGGTCTACTTCGATCAGTCACTGGAGCCCCTGCCTCTGGCTGACGTCGCCGAGCGCATTACTTCAAGCCCGGGGCAGGTCACCATCACCCACGCACATGCGGGCTTCACGATCCGCCAAACATGGGTCGCCGCCCTGGATGAACCGGCGGCTGTGGTGCTGCTCGACATCGACACAGCGCGCCCCTTACGGCTGCGCGCCACTTTCGTGCCGGAAATGCGTCCCATGTGGCCGGCAGCCTTCGGCGGCCAGAATAGTCAATTCGACGAAGACGCGCACGCGCTCGTGCTGGGCGAGGCGACCGGACAACACGCCGCGATTATCGGTTCCCCGCTATTCGTCCGCGCCAGCACCCAGATTGGCCATCAATTACCGGACCGCACGGTGCTTATGGAAATGGACGTGACGCCCGAGCGGGCGCGGCAGCCAGTGCCGATCGTGATCGTAGGCTCCGGACTGGGATCCCAGGACGCGCTGCGTGTCTACCGGCGAGTGCTGGCGGAACTGCCGCGGATCACCGAGGCTCCCGATCGTTATTATGCGGAGTTCCTGGCCCGCGTCATGCATGTCGACACCCCTGAGCCCGTCCTGAACGAGGCCTTTCAGGCGGCAGAAGTTGCTCTCGAAAAGGGCTGGATCTGCGTTGACAAAGTGGGTTGCGGGCTGGTGGCGGGCTTCGGTCCGTCCGGCGCCAGCGAGCGGCCCGGTTTTGCCTGGTTCTTTGGCGGAGATGCCTTGATGAATTCGTGGGGCATCCTGGATTATGGCGATCTCCTGCGCACGCGGGCCTTGCTCACGTTCGTGCGGGACCACCAGCGAGCCGATGGCAAGATCATGCACGAACTGACCCAGAGCGCGGCCCTGCTCGACTGGAGTAAGTATCCCTACGGTTACTTTCATGCGGACACCACACCGCTGTATCTCACTTCCGCGGCTGCTTACATCTATCGCAGCGGCGACCGCGAGTTTCTGCGCCAATCCTGGGCCTCTTTCGAAAAAGCCTACCGTTTCTGCCTGACGACTCTGGACGCCGATGGGCTGATGTCCAACCGCAAGGCGGGAGCGGCCGCCGTGGAAACCGGAGCACTCAGCGGGCGTGTGGAAAAGGATGTCTACCTGGCGGGTGTTTGGCTGGCCGGTTTGGAGGGTTTTGCGCGGCTGGCGTCGCTGGCCGGCGAGGCCGCGCTGGCACGCACCGCGGGTGAAGAACTCGAGCGTGGCCGGTCGTCCCTCCGTTCATGGTTTCTTGACACGAAGGGATTCCTGCCCTTTGCTCGCCTGACGGACGGATCGAGTTACGAGGCGCTTTCGTCGTGGCAGGCCATCGCGGTAGATTACGGCGGGCTGCCGCAGGACAAGGCGATGCGGGCCGCTGCGGCGTTCAATAATCCGGAGTTGAGCACGGATTGGGGGACCCGGCTGTTCGCAACCGATAGTCCGTTCTACGATCCGCTGAGCTATAACGATGGCAGCGTGTGGCCGTTCGTCACGGGTTTTGTAACGTTGGCCGAATTTCACCATCACCGCGCTATGGCCGCGCTACAGCACTTGTACGGAGTAGCTGCTCTCACAGGCTGGCTGGAGCCAGGCGACATCCCGGAGTACCTCAGCGGAGACCGTGCCCAGGCTCTCGAACACGCCGTGCCGCATCAACTGTTCTCATCATCGGCGGTGGTCCATCCTCTGGTAAGCGGTCTGCTTGGACTGGATGGAGATGCCATTGCGGGTGAATTGCGGTTCGCGCCGCACCTGCCGCCGTTTTGGGCGCACACGCGCTTCGAGCGTTATTCCGTTGGGGAGTCCGCGGTTGCGGGTGAAGTGGAGCGCCAAAAGGGTGTGTTGCGCCTGCGCCTGGCGATCAAGGGCAAGCCGCTGGCTTTGCGGATCCGGCCGGCGTTCCCGCCCGGCACCATCGTGCAGAGCGTGACCTTGAACGGCGAACCAGCGCCCCTGCGCGCGGAAGACCATGGCGCCGATGTGGAGGCCGCGCTCGACACCGGCCCTGTAACCGGAGCCGATATCCTGTTCCGAGTCGCGGAAGGAGTCGAGATCATGCCCGGCTTGCGCGGCTGCGAGCCCGGAGACCGCTCGCGGAGCATCCGGATTCTGCACACCCGGACAGGTGCGGACCAGATCGAGTTCGAATTGGCCGGCCCGGCAAGTTCTACGGCACACCTGCAGGTGTGGCGAGGCGAGGCCTGGCGTACGCAAAGCACTCCCGAGGCGACCATTTACTTCCCTCCGGGTCCGCGTCAATTCACACGGGCCAGAGTCGTGTTTCGAAGAGTGGCCCCTTGAAACCGCCTCGTTGTCGCGCACGATTTGGCTCTCATTGGTCTTCAACTGTACACAGCCGGCAAGGAGATGGATGCCGACCCGTTCGGGACGCGCACGAGGGTGGCGGCGGTTGGTCATCGGACGGTCGAGTTGTTGCCCCTGGCGGCTCGGTCAGGAGTACATGGTGGTGACTCACTGACGAACTCGACGGAAAGCAATACGTTCCGGTAGGGGGTGGGCGACGCGCTGGTGGCCTTCGCGCTAACGGCGGCCTGGTAGCCGCGGCCGTAACGCGACGGCACGCCGAGCATTTGCAGCAGAACCGGCGTTCCAGCCTACCGAATGCCCGGCAGCACTTGGAATGCGACGTTGCTTGAGAGTTTCCCGCTCGGTGTCGTTATCTGGACCGCCCCGTTCGTGGCGCCGGGGGGCACAGTCGCCGTGATCTGGGAAGCTGAAACCACCGTGAACACGGCGGCCGTTCCGTTGAAACTGACCTTGGCCGCGCGCGTTAGGTTCGTCCCCAGAATCTGGACCACCTTTCCCGCCGGCGCAGACGCAGGCAGCATCTCCACAAACGATCCCAGCCCGGTGGACAGTTTGAAGACTGTGCCCCTGCCGCCGGCCCCGCCTTGGAAGGTCGTCCCGTACAGATTCCCGTCGGTGCCTTCAAACAGCCCCGCGTAAGGGGCTTGCCCGTCCGCACACCCGGGTTGGGCGCAAAAGCTATACAGCGTCGTGAGCGTGCCCCCAGGAGTGATCCGGAAGACCGTGCCACCATTATAGGCACCGCCGTACTGCGTTGTCCCGTAAAAGTTCCCATCGGTGGCCTGGATCAGTCGCGCCGCAGGATTAGAACCGTCCGGACACCCTCTCGCGGCACAGAAGCTATACAGCGTCGTCAGTTTCCCGGCCAGCGTGATCTTGTAGATCGTGCCATAGTCGCCGTAAGCCCCGCTTAGATAGGTTGTTCCGTATAGGTTCCCGTCGCTTCCCTGCACCAATCCCGCGCGGGGCCCGTAGCCGTCCGGGCAATTCTCGACCGCGAGACAGAAGCCGTAGAGCCTCGTCTCGGTCCCACCGGGCGTGAGCTTGAAGATCGTGCCGCCGTTGCCCAAGCCTTGGGACCAGCCAGCCCCCGCGCCCGAGTAGGCCGTCCCGTAAAGATTCCCGTCGTTAGCCTGGATGGCGCCGCTCATCGCGGCCAGGCCGTCCGGGCACTCGAACCCCGAGCAGAACTGGTACAGCGTAGTCAGGGCACCGCTGGACGTGATCTGGAACACCGTGCCTTGACTTTGGGAGTTCCCGCCGATGTATGTCGTACCGTAAAACACGCCGCTGGTGGACGGGAAGAGCGCCGCGTAAGGGTATCCGCCGTCCGCGCACCCGTTCTCGGAGCAGAAGTTGTAGAGGGTCGTCAGCGCGCCGGCCGGCTTGATGCTGAAGACGGTCCCATAGCCTTTGGTCCCGCCCGCCTGGGTAGTCCCGTACAAGGTCCCGCTGGACGCTAGCGCGAGCCCCGCGTAAGGATACTTGCCGTCCGCACACCCGGCCACCGCACAAAAGTCATACAGCGTGGTCAGGGTGCCGCTGGTACTGATCCGGAACACGGTGCCGCCGGCGTGAGTTCCGCCCTGGCGGGTCGTGCCGTACAGACTGCCATCGGAGCCCTGGACCAGCCCGGCGGAAATGTTCTCCCCATCCGGGCAAGTCTGGCCGCCCCCGGCACAGAAGCTGTACAACGTCGTGAGCACTTGCGCGGGTAAGGCGCTCGCTGCTGCCAGACCCAGTGCCAACAGAGCATACAACATTCTGGCCCCTGACCGAATTCCATGCATCGCAAACCCTCCTGTTTTCGCCGGCCTCATTGCAGCACCGTGAAGGACCCACTACTCGATAACGCGCCCCCTGGAAGCACCACCCGGACCGGTCCGGTCGTCGCTCCGGCCGGCACATTGGTGGTGATCTCGGTACTGGAAACTAGCTTGAAGGTGGCCGCCGTGCCATTGAAAGTCACACTGGTCGCGCCGGTGAGATTCGTACCCAGAATCTGCACGGCCGTTCCCGAGGGGGCCGAGACGGGCGACGCCAGCACAAACGGGGCGAGACCCGTGGCAAGGCTGAAGATCGTCCCGTTACTGGTAACATTTCCGCCGTGTCCGATGACTCCGTAAAAGATTCCATTCGTGTGCTGGACCAACCCCCCCGTCGAAGGCAGCTTGCCGTCGGTACACACGCCACCGCTGCAAAACGTATGCAGCACCGTAAGTGAGCCGCTCGGAGTCATCTTGAAGATGGTCCCGCTCCCCTTGCCGTCGCCTCGCTGGGTAATCCCGTAGAAATTCCCGTCCGTGGCTTGGAGGAGTGAGAAAGGCCCCCCGCCGTCGGCGCAGCCTGCCTGAGAGCAGAAGTTGTAGAGTGCAACAAGCTGGCCGCTTGGAGCTACCTTGAAAAAGGTACCAGCGTTCATGGATCCGCCCTCGCGGGTGGTTCCGTAAAAGTTACCGTCTGTGCCCAGCACGAGAGTGGTGGGGGTGGCTCCGTCGGGGCATCCACTCTGGGCGCAGAAGTGATGCAAAGTCGTCAGGCTGCCACTCTGAGTAAGCTTGAAAACAGTGCCGTTGCCGTAGGCCCCTCCCGACTGGGCAGCACCGTAAATGGTCCCGTTGGCCCCGACGACCAAGGTCTGAATGGGATACTCGCCGTCCGAGCAGTTACTGAGGGCGCAGAAGCTATGGAGCGTATTCAGTCCGCCAGTTGGGGGGAGTTGGAAGACCGTGCCGTAGGAACCATGCGCCCCGCCAGCCGAAGCGGTTCCATAGATGTTCCCCTGGTAATCCTGTACGAGGTTGCCCCACGGATACTCGCCGTCCGGACATCCGGCCTGAGTGCAGAAGGTGTGCACGGCCGTCACCTGGCCGCCGGGAGTCATCTTGAACAGTACGCCGCTGTTGGTGATCCCGCCCCACCAAGTGGCGCCATAGAAGTTTCCATCGATGCCCAAGACAAAGTATCCGTACGGATTCACGCCGTCCGCGCATCCCTGCTCGGCGCAGAACTGGTACAGCGTGGTCAATTGGCCCGCAGGAGTGATCTTGAAGATGGTGCCCGACTGATTGATCCCACCCGAGAAGCCCATTCCGTACAGATTCCCGTCAGCACCCTGAATCAACGACGGAGAGGGATGCCTGCCGTCGACGCATCCGGCTTGGGAGCAGGCGTCATAAAGGACCGTGAAAGTCTGTGCCGGCAGAGCAATCGCGGTTGCGGCGCACACCGCAACCACAGCCCAGGCCCGCTTGCCCTTTTTCCAGATGTTTGGTCGCATACAATTCTCCCCTGTTCGATCTGCCTTGCGTGGCTGCATTTTTCTTGGCCCTATATCGCCGGACTTCACTGAGGCTTGATTTCCATTTTGCCCTTCCGGATTGTCTGTTATTGTACATCAGAAGCGCAAAGGGCGCGTTTTTCCGCGCGGCCATAAAGGAAAGGAACTCCGCAGCCTCCAAGCGGCGCGGGATTGCGCCCAGCGCGCGAGGCGGATTCACGCTACTCGGACTATCAGTCTTGGCCGCTACTGGCCCAGCCATTAGCGCCGCGGCCAATGATCCAGCCAAGGTTTTGCACAGCGAGTGAGCACTACGATTCCTCGCGCTATCATTGCCGATAGATGGGACTTTTTACGTTGGTTGCCGGGTCCTCAACCCGGTGACTTCCAAGTCGACGGTCGTACGGCGCCTGATGGTCGACACTGGCGCCGAGTCCACCCGGATCAACGCGGCGGTATTGGAGGCGATCGGGATTGAGCGGCGCAAGAAGGATCTTCAATTTCAGATGGCGAACGGGCAGATCATTACGCGCTCAGTTGGCTACGCCGTACTGACGGTGGATCAGCCGGAGACCGTGGACGAGGTCGTCTTCGCCGAAGCGGACGATCTGCAAGTCGACGCTCGCTGCGAAAAGGCTGCTGGCAGCCGGCCTGTTCGTCAGTGCAGCCGCCGTGCCTCCGCGATTCGGGCGATTGGTGCAGGTCCCCCCCCGGGCCCGCCGAAGACTGTCGGAAAGACCCGAACGAAGGGGCCCAAGAAACCTCGCGGCACCAGGTTGAAACCCCGATGATTCGCCAGAGGCAAGGTTTCAAGTTACTTGTCAAGAAGCCCCGCCTCACCTAAGCTTCCCAGGTCCAGCGTCCGCCGGCCATGGTGCGCTCGACCGGTATCGTCACCAGCGTCGAAGGATTCTCGCGCAGCGGATCGCGTCCGAGCACCACCAGGTCGGCGAGCTTACCTGCGGTAATGCTGCCCTTCAAGCGCTCTTCGTATGAAGCATGCGCGCCGTTGAGCGTGCCGACGCGGATGGCCTCTTCGATCGAGATGCGTTGGTTTGCGCCCCACACGTGGCCGCTCTTGTCCATGCGGGTGACTTCCGATTCGAGAGCCATCATCGGTTCGTAGGGCGAAGCGGTGTAGTCGGAAGCTTGCGTCGGCCGGATGCCCGCGTCGATGAAGCTGCGCAGCGCGAACATGTGCCGCAGCCGCTCCTCGCCGTAGAAGTGCATCTTCTCGCCGTGAAAATATACGTATGATGAGAACGGTGTGGGGATGGCACCCAGCGCGCGAATGCGGGCGACCAGAGTGTCGTTCACCAGCGTGCAGTGCTCCAGGCGGAACCGCGGATCTCGGCGCGGCAGCTCGCGCGCGAGACGCTCATACACGCGCAGCGTCTGGTCGATGGCCACGTCGCCATTGGCATGCGTGCAGATCTGCCAGCCAGCCAGGTGCGCCTTGCGCGCCTGCTGGTATTGCTCCTCTTCGTGGATCACCAGGATACCGTAATCGTCCTTCGTGCCCACGTAAGGCTGCGAGAGCCGCGCGGTGCGCTCGGATATGGACCCGTCGGCAAAGAATTTACAGCCGCCCACGCGCACCCATTCGTCGCCCAGGCCGGTGCGCACGCCCGCCGCGATCATGCGATCGAGGATGCGGCTCGACATCAGGCAATACACGCGAAACGAAAGCTCGCCGGCATCGCGCGCGTCCTGATAAGCGCGCAGGCCTTCCGTGCTCAGGTCCGCATCGGTGACCGAAGTGATGCCGGCGCGCGCCATCGCCTTCGAGATCCGCTTCACGCCTTCTTGCCAGACTTCGCGTGTGGCCGGCTCGGGGATGACCTTCTCGATCAGGCGCGCGGCGTTGTCGGCCGCGCGTCCGGTCAGCTTCCCCGCGGCATCGTGATCGAAGCGGCCTCCGGGCGGATCGGGCGTGCGATCGTCGATGCCCGCCAACTGGAACGCGCTCGAATTGTAGAACGCCGTGTGGCCGCCGCGATGCGTCACCGCCACCGGATGGCCGGGCGCCGCCGCATCCAGATCGGCGCGCGAGAGGGCGCGGCCCTCGGCACCCTTGGTGTCGTCGTACTTGGAGCCGATGATCCATTGGCCTGCCGGAGTCTTTGCGGCGCGCTCGCGCAATGCGGCTTGGATCGCGGCGATGGAGGGTAGGTCGCAGTCCACGGATACGACCATTTCCACGCCGGACGGTCCCGGATGGCAGTGCGCATCGTTAAAGCCAGGCAGCACGGTCTTCCCGCCCAGGTCGACCTTCCGCGTGCCTGCCGAGGCGAGATGCAGGACCTCGCTGTCGCTGCCGACGGCCAGGAAACGGCCGCCCGCAAGGGCCACGGCCTGAGCGCGGGGCTGTACCGGATCGACGGTGAAGATGTTCCCGTGGTACAGAATCAGTTCGGGCTTCTCGGCGTCGAACGCACAAGCCGGCAGGGCTGCCAGCGTACCCAGGAATCCGCGGCGCGAGAGAGGGTGCGACATAGATGGGAACAATTCTCGCATAAAACGCAATTCGGGCAGGCCCGCGCCGGCAGCGTGATAAAGTGATCTGGAATTCTGGTTTAATTGTATTGAAGGTCACACGATGAACGCTGCCTTCTGGATTGCCACCGTAACGGTGTGCGGCTGCCTCGCGACCGGCTGCGCCAGCAAGAGCGCGCCGGCGCCGCGGCAGGCGGAAGGTGTGCCCGTGGTGGTTTCCACGGTGAGCCAGCGGACCGTTCCGATGGATATCCAGGTGATCGGGAACGTAGAAGCCTACGCCACCATCGCGGTGAAGTCGCAGGTGGGCGGAGAGCTGACCATCGCGCATTTTCGCGAGGGTGACTTCGTGAAGAAGGGCGACGTGCTGTTCACCATCGACCGGCGGTTGCTGGAGGCGCAGGTGAAGCAGGCGGAGGCGACGCTCGAGCGCGACAAGGCCCAGCTCAGCCTGGCGGAAGCTAACCTGGCGCGCGACACGGCGCAGCAGAAGTACGCGAACGACCAGGCGGTGCGTTACCGCAATCTGTTCCGCAAGGGCGTGATTTCGCGCGAGCAGGTCGATCAGTACCAGACCACATCGGACATAGATACCGAAGCCGTGCATGCGGACCGGGCGGCCCTCGAGAGCTCGCGCGCGGCCGTGGCGGCGGACGATGCGGCACTGCGCAACATCCAGGTGCAACTCTCCTATACGGTGATCCGCAGCCCTATTGACGGGCGCACGGGCAATCTCATGATCAAGCAGGGCAACGTGGTGAAGGCCAACGACGTGGACCTGGTGACCATCAATCAACTGCAGCCAATCTACGTGACCTTCACCGTGCCCGAGGCGCGCCTGGCGGAGATCAAGCAGCACATGACGGAGGGCAAGCTGAAAGTGCTGGCCACGCCGCAGGGGTCGAGCGAAGTGGAGACCGGCGAGCTGACGTTCATCGATAACGCGGTCGACGCGAGTACCGGCACCATCAAGCTCAAGGGCACCTTCGCCAACGCGGAGCGCAAGCTGTGGCCGGGCCAATTCGCGCAGGTCACGCTGCGGTTGGGCTCGGAGCGCGATGCGCTGCTGGTTCCCACCGAAGCGGTGCAGAGCGGGCAGGACGGGCAGTTCGTGTTCGTGGTGAAGCGCGACTTGACCGTGGATGCCCGTCCGGTGGTGGCGGGCGCGCGTATTGAAAAGGACCAGGTGATCGAGCACGGCCTGCAGTTGGGCGAGACCGTGGTCACCGAGGGCCAGCTTCGCCTGGCGCCGGGCATGCGCGTCCGCGTGCAGAACAGCCAGCGCACTCCGGGATAGGCGGCCCGCGCCATGAATTTCTCCGACATCTTCATTCGCCGCCCGATCGCCACCAGCCTGCTGATGGTGGCCCTCGCTCTGTTCGGCATGGTGGCGTACCGCGCGCTGCCGGTGAGCGATCTGCCGAACGTCGACTTTCCCACGCTGGTGGTCTCGGCTACCCTGCCGGGCGCGAATCCCGACACGATGGCCTCGGCAGTGGCTACGCCGCTCGAGCGCCAGTTCTCGACCATCGCGGGCCTCGACACGATGAGCTCGACCAGTTCGCTGGGCGTGACGCTGATTACGCTGCAGTTCGACTTGAGCCGCAACCTGGACGGCGCGGCGGTGGACGTGCAAACCGGCATCACGCAAGCCTCGCCCTACCTGCCGCCAGGCATGCCGACGCCGCCCACGTTCCGCAAAGTCAATCCGGCCGATCAGCCGATTCTGTACCTGGCGCTGACCTCGCCCACGCTGCCGCTCTACACGTTGGATGAATACGCCGAGACCACCATGGCGCAGCGCATTTCGATGATCGCCGGCGTGGCCCAGGTGTCGGTTTTCGGCGCCCAGAAATACGCGGTGCACGCGCAGTTGGATCCGCACCTGCTGGCGGCCAAACAGATCGGCATCGACGAGGTGGAGAACGCCATCGAGAAGTGGAACGTGAACCTGCCCACCGGGACGCTGTACGGCACGCACAATTCGTTCACGGTGCTGGCTACCGGACAACTCATGAGCGCGGCGGAATACGGGCCGTTGATCGTGGCCTACCGGAACGGCGCACCGGTGCGTTTGCGGGAGCTCGGCCGCGTGATCGACAGCGTGGAAGACGACAAGACGGCGTCGTGGTTCTACAGCAAGCACGTGCCCGGCCAGCGCTCCATGATCCTCGCGATCCAGCGCCAGCCCGGCACCAACACCATCGAAGTCACCAACGCCGTCAAGCGGCTGCTGCCTTTGTTCAAGGCGCAGATTCCGCCGTCGGTGGAACTGCACATCCTGTACGACCGGTCTATCAGTATCCGCGAATCGTTCCAGGACGTGGAATTCACCCTACTGCTCACCTTGGGACTGGTGATCATGGTGATCTTCCTGTTCCTGCGGAATCTTTCCGCCACAGCCATTCCCAGTCTGGCGCTGCCGTTTTCCGTGATCGGAACATTCGCGGTGATGTATGTTCTGGACTTCAGCCTGGACAACCTGTCGATGATGGCGCTGATCCTTTGCGTGGGGTTCGTGGTGGATGACGCCATTGTGATGCTCGAAAACATCGTGCGCCACATGGAGCACGGCGCCTCGCCGCTCCAGGCGGCGTTCGAGGGCTCGCGGGAGATCGGCTTCACGATCATTTCGATGACGCTGTCGCTGGCCGCGGTCTTCATCCCGGTGCTGTTCATGGGCGGCATCCTGGGCCGGCTTTTCAAGGAATTCGCGGTCACCATCTGCGCGGCAATTCTGATCTCCGGTTTTGTTTCCGTCACGCTGACGCCTATGCTGTGCTCGCGCTTCTTGCGGGTGAAGCATGTGAGCGAGCGCGGCGCGCTATACCGCGCCACGGAGCGTTTCTTCGACGGCATGCTGCGCTTCTACGACCGCACGTTGCAGGTGGTGCTGCGGTATCGCCCGGCAACCATGGTGGTCTTC
This sequence comes from Bryobacteraceae bacterium, assembly GCA_035541265.1. Classification (GTDB taxonomy): domain Bacteria; phylum Acidobacteriota; class Terriglobia; order Bryobacterales; family Bryobacteraceae; genus Bog-159. Next base: position 2,339 of record DATKNQ010000328.1, on the reverse strand, counting down.
TTCGCCATTCTGGCGGGCACCGGATGGTTGTTCGTCAAGATTCCGAAGGGCTTCATCCCGGACCAGGACACCGACCAAATCTTCGTCGTGACCGAAGCCGCGCAGGGCACCTCCTTCGAGCAGATGAAGCAGTATCAAAAACTGGTGTCCGACGTGGGCATCTCTTATCCGTACGTGGAAGAGTTCATGTCGAGCGTGGGCGGGACTTCAGCCGCGAGCCTCGGCGGGCAGAATTTTGGCCGCATGTTCTTCCACCTGACGCCGCGCGCGAAACGGCCGCTTAATGTAACGCAGATCATGCATGATCTCGCTCCCAAGCTGGCGGGCTTTCCGGGCATCCGCGTGTTCATGCAGAATCCGCCGACCATCCGCATCGGCGGCCAGTTGACCAAGAGCCTCTACCAGGTGACCATGCAAGGGCCGGACACCACGGAGTTGTATCGCGAGGCGCAGCGCATGGAGCGCGAGATCGCGCGGATGCCGGGCTTGCAGGATGTGAACAGCGATCTGCAGATCAAGAATCCGCAGATTTATATCCAGATCGACCGCGACAAAGCCGCCGCTGTGAACGTGAGCGCGCAGCAGATTGAAAACGCGCTGTATGATTCTTACGGCCCGCGCTGGATTTCAACCATCTACGCGCCCATCAACCAGTACAAAGTACTGATCGAATTACTGCCGCAGTATCAGTCGACGGCCGATGCCATTTCGTTGCTGTATGTGCGATCGGGCGACGGCAAGCTGGTGCCCATCGACACGGTAACGCACATGATCCGCGACACCGGGCCACAGACGATCAATCACTTCGGCCAGTTACCCGCCGTCACCTTGTCGTTCAACCTGCGGCCCGGCGCGTCACTCGGCGACGCAGTCAGCGGGATTCAAACGCTGATCAACCGGCTGCCCGCCAGCATCAGCGCGACGTTTCAAGGAACCGCGAAGGCGTTCCAAAGTTCGCTCGGCAATTTGTGGCTGCTGCTGGCGGTGGCCATCATGGTGGTGTACATCGTGCTGGGCATCCTGTACGAGAGCTACATCCACCCGCTGACGATTCTCTCCGGACTGCCGTCGGCCGGTTTTGGCGCGCTGCTCACGCTGTACATTTTCCATATCGACCTGAGCATTTACGCGTTTGTTGGCCTGATCATGCTGATCGGGATCGTGAAGAAGAACGCCATCATGCAGATCGATTTCGCGCTAGCGGCGGAGCGCAATGAAGGCAAGAGCCCGCGGGACGCCATCTACGAAGGCTGCCTGATCCGTTTCCGGCCGATCATGATGACCACCATGGCGGCGCTGCTGGGCGCGGTGCCCATCGCTCTGGGCTACGGCGCGGGCGGCGAAGCCAGGCAGCCGCTGGGCCTGGTGGTGGTTGGCGGACTGCTCTTCTCCCAACTGGTGACGCTCTACCTGACGCCGGTATTTTACATCTACATGTCGGCATTGCAGGCGCGCGTGCAAAGTTGGCGCGGGCGCAACCGGAAGGTGGCGGAGGTCGCCCCGGCGGGCGCCGACTAGCGATTCCGCCCGAACCCGCAAAACCCTGGGGCTGTCCCCAGGCTTTGCGGATTGGTCCTATTCGGAAATCTCGAAGGTCGGCCCTACCTCGCGAGCCGCTTCCTCGGCTCGCGCGGCTGTGTTGCGCGCCATTTCGAGGAACGACGCGCCCTCGCCCTTGCGCAGCACGACCGGTTTACCCGTGTCGCCGCCGACCCTGACTTCCGGATCGAGTGGCAGTTCCGCCAGAAAATGAACCTGCATCTCTTCGGCGGTCCGCTTTCCGCCGCCGTGGCTGAAGACATCGATCCGCTGGTGGCAGTGGGGACAATTCAGGTAGCTCATGTTCTCCACGATGCCCAGGATCGGCACCTTCACCTGGTGGAACATGTGGATCGCCTTGCGGGCGTCCTCGAGCGAAACGTCGGACGGTGTGGTCACGACGATGGCTCCGGTGATCGGAGCGGTTTGAATCAGCGAGAGCTGAACATCGCCGGTACCGGGCGGAAGATCGATCACCAGGAAATCCAGCTCACCCCAGTCCACTCCGCGCAGGAACTGCTGAATCACGCTGTGCAGCATCGGACCGCGCCAGACCAGCGGTTTGTCACCCGGATTGAGAAAGCCCATCGACATGAGCCGGACACCGAACTGATCGAGCGGTTGAATCCGCTCCCCGTACGCCATCGGCGTGCGGTTGATCCCCATCATCAGGGGGACGTTCGGGCCGTAAACGTCGGCGTCCATCAGGCCGGTCTTGTAGCCGAGGGACGCGAGACCGACGGCCAGGTTTACGGAGACCGTAGTCTTGCCCACGCCACCCTTCCCGGATCCGATTGCGA
>DATKNQ010000327.1:0-5468 GCA_035541265.1 Bryobacteraceae bacterium | reverse complement strand
TGGCCGAATCGAATCCAACGGACAGACCGCCAAGCCCGCGCGCGAGGTTCGTGCCGGCGACACGCTGCGGGTCAAGACCGAAGGCGGCGAGTTTCAGTTGGAGGTACTGGCCCTCAGCGAACTCCGTGGTCCCGCCTCCGTGGCGCAGACGCTTTATCGCGAGACGGAGGCGAGCCGGGAGCAACGGCTCAAAGTGGCGGAAGAACGCAAGTCGATGCCCCGCTTCGAAGGCGCCCGGCAGGGACGGCCGTCCAAGCGCGACCGCCGTCAACTCGGCCGTCTTCGCGGGTTATAGCTTCGCGAACTCGGCCTTCGCCTGCTTGAGAACCGGAATGGCGGGATCGGCATCCTTCCAGAGACCGAGAAAGTCCTGGTAAGCGGCTCGCGCCTTGCTCTTATCTCCCGACAAGGCGAACGCCCGGCCGATTTCGAGGCGCGCCAATGCGCCGATGGGATCGCTGTTCACGATCCCGCGATGATCAAGCACCTTCTGGAACTCGGCGGCTGCCGCGGAAGCCTGCCGCGCGGCCAGATATGCCTCGCCTCTCACGTAGACCGGATAGAGAGCCCCGAAGTTCGCGTGTATGGCCGCCCGCGGTTCGCCGAGTTCGTTGGGAACGGCAGCCTCCAGGATCCCGATAGCCTTGGCCGCGTCGCCGCGATCGAGCTCAATGCGCGCGCGAAGCGCCGGCAGGTAACTGAGCTGGACCGAGGTATCTTCAGGGAACCGCTTTGCCATCTCATTACCCAGTTCCAGCGATCGCGGCGTATCGCCAGCCAGCGCCAGCACGAAGGCAGCACCGTACAACACTACCCGGCCCCTGGAAAGCTGGAGCGCCGAGGTCGCCATGCGTCGTGCTACTGCCGCGTTCCCGAAGAAGGCTTCCCACAACGATCCCTGGGCATGGTATAGGGCCGCCGATTCACGGTTGCCCGCCCGCTCCGCCAAGTCCGCCGCATGCTGCAGCGCCTTCCTCGCCTCCTGCAAGTGCCCGGCGTAGGCCAGCGCAGATCCCCTGTGGTGTGAGATCCACTCCTCCGCTTCGGGCGCCTTCGGAGACTGTGCCTCGATCCGCTCCATCGCCGCGCGGTCGCCCTTCAGAAACGCATTGTCATATTGCTGCAGCCACAGCTCCGATGAATCGGGCCGCCGCGCAGCGGATCGATCGAGGCTCTCATCAGACTCCTTCAGCCGTCCCAGGTTTCGATACCGGTGGGCCAGAAGATAGTACCCGACGTCAAACTCCGGATCCAGTTCGATCGCTTTCCGGGCTTCCACGGCCGCTTCATCATACTTTCCGAAGATCGGGTAGATAATGCCAGCCAGGAATGCGTGGGGCGTCACGTCGCGAGGATAGGTCTCCGCCCACACCTTGCATGTCTCGCGTGCCTTCTCCAGGTTTTCGGTCACCTGCGTGTCGTAGGCGGCGGTAATCCAGAACTTTTCCCGGTCGCTGGCACGGTTGCGGAGCTCGTAAGCTTTACGAGTGCTCTGCTCCGAGAGGTCGGCAGCGTTCAAGTCGCCGTACATGCGTCCGAGCCCCGCGTACGCCAGGGCGAAGTTCGGGTCGAGTTCGATCGCCCGCTTATAAAGCGCGAGCGCGGTGGACCCCAGCCAGCTGTGATGTCCCCAGGCCGCGCTGTAAGCCTTTAATGCTTCGAGCGACGTTGTCGTCGCCTCGGCAAGCGGTGTCGAGTGTTTCTCCACCGTGGCCAGCGACTCGCCCACTCGTCTCCGAAACCGGCTCGTCATCCGGCTCAGCGTGTTCAGCACGTCTTCCTTCGTCACGGCCTGCGCCTGCTCCTGGTCCAGCAGATCCCCTGTCCGGCAGTTGTTGGCGCGCAGGCCCACCACGTACTCGCTGCCGAGCTTCGCGATCGATCCTTCGAGAACCGCGGCGCTTCCGGTCCTCTCGCAGACCTCGCGCGCAATCTCGGGCGTCAGCCGCGTGTCCGCCGGCCTGCCCATGAGCCGCAGCGTCCCCTGGATTCGCTGGTCCGAGACAAGGCTCAGGAACGGCGATTGGCCCAACTCCACTGCCAGCCCCTGGCGAAGCGTTTCGTCGAAGACCGCATCTCCGGTGGTGTTGGCGAAGTTCCCCAGCACGATCGTGTCCTTGTCCGTCAGCTTCGGAGTGCCGTGAAGATAGGCGTATCCCCCGGCGAACAACGCCGCGGCCGCCGCTACGGAGGCAATCAGCTTCCAGCGCCTCGCCGGCGCGGCCCGGTCAAAGCCGGCCGTCGTCTTCCCCGAATCCGCATCCCGCTTGAGCCGCTTCAGATCGGCACGAATGTCCGATGCGTGCTGGTAGCGCAGATCGCGGTCTTTCTCCAGGCATTTCGCGATGATCCGTTCGAGCTCGGCCGGCAAATCCGGATTCAGCCGCGCCGGCGGGACCGGCTCCTGGTTCAAGATTGCGTCGAACACGCTGCCCTGGCTGTCTCCGCGAAACGGAAGCACCCCGGTCGCCGTCTCATACAGCACCACTCCGAACGAGAACAGGTCCGTGCGCGCGTCGAGGTCCTTCGCGCGCACCTGCTCCGGCGACATATAGGGTACGGTTCCCAGCGCGCTCCCCGGACTGGTCAGGTCCGATTGCTTCGTGACCGTGGCGCCCGATGTTCCCGCGTACGCCGCGCTGTCGTCCGCCGCGTGCCTCACCTTCGCCAGTCCGAAGTCGAGAACCTTGGCGTGCCCCAATCTCGTGATGAAGATGTTCGCAGGCTTGATGTCGCGATGAATGATCGCCGCCGCGTGCGCCGCTTCCAGCGCATCGGCCACCTCGATCGCCAGTGAGAGTGAGGTCTCCGGATCCAAGGGGCCCCGTTCAATCCGGTGCTTCAGGGTGTCCCCGTCCAGGAACTCCATTACGATGTAGGAGCGGCCGCCCTGCTCGCCGACATCGTGAATCGTGCAAATGTTCGGATGATTGAGGGCCGAAGCCGCGCGTGCCTCACGCCGGAACCGGTTCAGTGCCTCCGGACCGCTGGCGATTTCCTCGGCGAGAAACTTGAGCGCGACGAAGCGCTCGAGGCGGGTGTCCTCGGCCTTATACACGACTCCCATTCCGCCCCCGCCTAGTCTTCCGATGATCCTGTAGTGCGATATTATCGGACCGACCGGGAACTCGCCCCCCTCGTCACGGCGACGTGCCATCTGCTTCGCGGCCAGCTCCATCGCCGGGTTCTCCAGAAAACTGCCGGCCTCCTCGCGTGCCGCCATGAGCGACCGCACTTCTCGCTCCAGTGCTTCGTCTCCTGCGCACGCCCGGCGCAGGTACGCCTCGCGCTCGCCGGCCGGATGTTCCAGCACAGCCTGCAGCAGGCTATCGACCTGTCTCCACCGTTCGGAATTCATCTCCCGACCCGCCGGCCAATTCGCGGTAGAGCCACGCCTTGGCCGTGCTCCAGTCGCGCATGACCGTGACCGGCGAAACCTTGAGCACCTCCGCCGTCTCCTCCACGCTGAGGCCTCCGAAGAACCGCATCTCGACGACCTGCACCTTCCTCATATCCAGACGTGCCAACGCGTTCATGGCGTCGTCCAGCGCCACCAGGTCCGGAGAGCGCTCTCCGCCCACCATCGCCGCCTCCTCCAGCGAGACGTGCGGAACATCGCCTCCGCGCCGCTGATTTTGACGCCGCGCGTGCTCCACCAGGATGCGTCTCATCACCTGCGCGGAAACCGCAAAGAAATGTGCGCGGTCCTGCCATTGCATGCGCTTATAGTCCACCAGCCGCATGTAGGCTTCGTTCACCAGGGCCGTCGTCTGGAGGCTGTGGCCAGGCTTCTCGCGCCGCATGTAGCGCCGCGCCAGTCGATGCAGTTCCTGATACACCACCGGGGTCAGCCGCGCCAGCGCAGCACCGTCCCCCTCGCTCCAGGCCCGCAGCAACTGGCTTACATCCTGCATTCTGCGCTGAATTATACCGTGTGTGGGGTGGACGATCGTTTTTCGCCGTCCACACAAGCCCGCTCAGCGGGCGGTTTCCGGTGATAGTTTCTCCTCTCATTCTGCGCCTAAGAGTAGTGGAGGGAAATATGAAACCGTTTCTGAATTCCATCGCCGCGGGCGCTCTGCTCGCCGGCCTGTCTATCGCCCAGCCCCGCTTCACAATCACCGATCTCGGTCCCCTCGGAGCAGCCCCTGGCCAGCCGTTCTCCATTACCAACAGCGGCATGATCAGCGGCGCCTCTGTCGGCTCCGACGGAACCTCTCACGCCATCCTCTGGTACAAGGGCGCCAGGCTCGATCTCGGCACCCTGGGCTTGCGCATCTCCAACAGCCTGGCCTATGGCGTCAACGATAGCGGCCAGGTCGTGGGGATGGCGGATAGCTTCACCACCTACCCCTACCGCGAAGATTTCTGCGGCTTCAAGTCCTTCGGTCTTCCTACGTGGGGTACCGAGTGCCTGCCCTTCCTCTGGCAAAACGGTGTAATGACCCCGCTGCCGACTCTGGGCGGCTACAACGGCCAGGCTAGCATGATCAATAACCACGGCCAGATCGCCGGAACCGCCGAAAACGCCGTACGCGACCCCGCCTGCCCTGCCCCCCAGGTGCTCCAGTTCAAGCCGGTTCTGTGGCAGAACGGTAAGGTCCAGGAACTCCCCACCGCCGGCGGCGACCCCGATGGCTATGCGGTCGCTATCAACGACAACGGCCAGGCCGCCGGCGGTTCAGGTCTCTGCGCGCCCTTCAACGAGGGCACGCTGAACAGTCTCCAGCCTCTTCACGCCCTGCTCTGGCAAAACGGCACCGCGATCGATCTCGGCAACCTTGGCGGAACCGGACACAACCTCGGGAATTTCGCGTTGGGCATCAACAACCTTGGCCAGGTCGTGGGCACTTCCGACCTGCCCGGCGATAAGGTGAGCCACGCATTCCTGTGGGCCAAAGGACAAGGCATGCAAGATCTGGGCACTTTGCCGGGAGATGTCTTCAGCGTCGGAGTGGCAATTGACGACCAGACCAACATCACCGGCCTGTCGATTGACGCGACCGGCAATATCCGCGCTTTCTTCTGGCAGAACGGCGTTATGAACGACCTCAATGCGCTGATTCCCGCCGGCTCCTCCCTGTACCTGCTTCTGGCTTGCTCCATCAACCCCCACGGGCAGATCGTCGGATTGGCGTTGGATGGCGCTGGGGATCTCCACGGCTACATTGCGAACCCCGCACCAGCCGGCTCCGGCAGCGAAGACGCCTGGGCGGGCGGACAAGGAAGAACCAGCCCGGTTTACGTCTCCAGCTCCGTCCGGCGCCAGATCTTCCAGCGATTGCGGCTCGCCCGCATCCCGGGAAAGACCCCAGAGCTCGAGTGATCGGCTCCTCTGCAACGAACGATACACATCCGTTGCGATTAACTCTTACAATTACTTGACAACTTACAGGACCGGGCATAACATGAACCCAAAAGCTGAAATAGCTGGATTATTGCTTCGGTCCTTAACTTACACTCGCTAA
>DATKNQ010000326.1:0-18394 GCA_035541265.1 Bryobacteraceae bacterium | reverse complement strand
TGTTCCTGCAGACCGCCGAAGCTTGCGCGGATTTCTATATCAGCCACACCCCGGCAGACGGCGTGCCGCCTTGGGACTACGATGCCCCGCCGGAGAACCGTACGCTGGTGGATACATCAGCAGCCGCGATTGCTGTTTCCGGGCTGTTTCAATTGAGCGGTTTGTCGGCGGATTCGGCCAAGGGCCACTTCTATCGCGAGACGGCGCGGCACATTCTGGCTACGCTGTGCCGGGCGTGGCTGGCGGAACCGGACCCGCAGTGGGAGGGGATCCTGAAAGGCGGCGTGTACCACATCCACAAGAATCTGGGGGTACGCGAGTCCGTGATGTGGGGCGAGTACTTCTTTCTGGAAGCGCTGGAACGCGCGCTCGGGTTCTGAGCAGCACGCCCAACCTGTTACTATGAAAGTTCTTAGCGAATGCTGCGATTTGAAACCGCCGGGGAGTCCCACGGCGAGTGCCTGGTGGCCACCCTCACAGGACTTCCCGCCGGAGTGCCGGTCTCCCTCGAAAATGTAAATCACGAACTTTGGCGGCGCCAGCAGGGCTACGGCCGCGGCGGGCGCATGAAGATCGAGCAGGATCGCGCGGAAATTGTGTCCGGTGTGCGCCACTCGCGAACGATCGGCTCGCCGGTCGCCATCCTGATCCGCAACCGGGACTGGCAGAACTGGACCGAAGCCCTGCCGGTGGAAGACACCGACGGCGCGGATGATAAGAAGAAGCCGGTCACGCGGCCGCGTCCCGGACACGCCGATCTCGCGGGTGCGATCAAGTATAACTTCGCCGATGCGCGCTACATTCTGGAGCGGGCCAGCGCCCGCGAAACCACCGCCCGCGTGGCAATTGGCGCGGTGGCCAAGGCGCTCCTGATCGAGTTCGGTATCGATATCGCGAGCCACGTGATCGCTGTGGGGCCGGTTCGCCTGGAGCGCTGCGCCGCTTGGGAGGAAGTCGCGAACCTACGGGACAGGACTGAAGTCTTGCTGGGCTGCGTGGATCCGGAAACCGAGCAGCGCATGAAAGCGGTTGTCGACCAGGCTTATCGCACGGGCGATACGGCCGGCGGCGTGTTCGAGGTGATCGCGCACGGTTTGCCGCCGGGACTCGGCTCGCACACGACCTGGGACGCGCGGCTCGATGGGCGCCTGGCGCAGGCTATCGTTTCGATCCAGGCGGTCAAAGGCGTCGAGGTGGGATTCGCGGCGGAGAACGCGGCCAGCTTCGGTTCCGCGGTGCAGGATACAATTCACTATGACCGGGAGGCGCGCAGTTTCACGCGCGGAGCCAATCGCGCCGGCGGTTTGGAAGGCGGCATCACCAACGGCCAGGACGTACTGGTCCGCGGGCTGCTCAAGCCGATCTCGACGCTGCGGCGGCCGTTGGAGTCGGTGGATCTGACCACGCGCGAGCCGGCGCTCGCGGCTTACGAGCGCTCGGACGTGTGCGTGGTGCCTGCCGCGGGCGTGATTGGGGAAGCCATGGCCGCGCTGGTGCTGGCCCAGGCTTTTCTGGAGAAGTTCGGGGGTGATTCGCTCACCGAGACCAAACGTAATTTTGCAGGCTACTTGAATCAGGTTCGAGATTTCTGAAATGGTCTATCCAATCGTGAAGTATGGCGATGCCGTTCTGGAGCGCGAAGCCGAAGACGTCACCGAGTTCGGCACGCCGGAACTCGACAAATTCCTCGAAGACATGTTCGAATCCATGTACGCGGCGAAGGGTGTGGGGCTGGCGGCCCCGCAGATCGGCTTCTCGCGCAAGATCGCGGTCATCGATGTATCGAACGCTGAGAATCCGGCAGACAAGCTGGTGCTGATCAACCCGACGATCCTGCGCGTGGAGGGCAGGCAGGAGGGCGAGGAAGGCTGCCTGAGTATCCCCGGATTCCGCGAGCAGGTCAGGCGCGGCAGACGTGTTACGGTACGGGCGCAGAACGCCGAGGGCGAGTTCTTCGAGAAGACCGGCGAGGACCTGCTGGCACGCGCCTTTCTGCACGAGACAGATCATTTGTACGGCAAGCTGTACATCAGCCATATCAGCGCGTTGAAACGCGACCTGATCCGGCGCAAGGTGCGGAAACTGGTGAAGGCCGGAGAATGGGCGTAGGCTCGCTTCGCTCGCCGGTTCTGGGTACTGGGTTCTGGGTGCTGGGGTCAGGTTCGATTTGATGCGCGTTGTTTTTCTTGGAACTCCCTTGTTTGCGGTGCCTACGCTAGAGAGTCTGGTTGCGGCCGGACACGGCGTGATTTTGGTTGTCACTCAGCCGGATCGTCCTCGCGGACGCGGGCAAGCGCTGGCGGCGTCTCCGGTCAAAGAAGCGGCTCTGCGGTTGGGGCTTCCGGTGTATCAGCCGGAGCGCGTCCGCCGGCCGGAAGCGTTCGCGCGGTTGGCCGAGATCAAGCCCGATGTGGTGGTGGTGGTCGGGTATGGCCAGATCATTCCGCAATCGGTGATCGATATTCCGCCGCATGGGATCATCAATGTGCACGGATCGCTGCTTCCGAAATATCGTGGCGCGGGACCGGTGCAATGGGCGATCGCCAACGGCGAGACGCGCACGGGCGTCACGACCATGCGGATCGACGCCGGCCTTGATACCGGCGATATGCTGCTCAAAGCCGAGACGGATATCGGGCCGGAGGAGACCGCCGTCGAGTTAGGCGCGCGGCTGGCCACCATGGGCGCGGCGCTGCTGGCGGAGACGCTGGCGCGCATCGGCGAGATCGTGCCCGAAAAGCAGGATTCCGCGCAGGCGACTTATGCGCCGCTGCTCAAGAAGGAAGACGGCGCGATCGACTGGCGCCTGCCTGCGCGGACCATTCACAATCGCATCCGCGGATTTCAACCGTGGCCCGGCGGATACACGCGCTTTCGAGGCCAGCAGTTGCATATCTGGAAATCGCGCGTGCTGCCGGGCGAATCCGCCGCGCCTGGTCAATTGGCGCCGCGCCCGCTGCGCGCCGTCTGCGGGGAAGGCGCGCTCGAATTGATCGAAGTGCAGCTCGAAGGCCGCAAGCGAATCGGGGCCGAAGCGTTTGTGAACGGCCAGCGGATCGCGGACGGCGACATTCTGGGAGAATTGTAGAGTGCATCTACCTCTGGGCTATCGCTACGCCGCTACGTATGCGGGCATCCGCAAGGACGCGCTCGACGACCTGGGCCTGATCGTCTCCGGATTGCCGGCGGCGGCCGCTGGGGTCTTTACGCAAAACCGCGTGCAGGCCGCGCCCGTGAAGCTGAGCCAACGCCATTTGACGGCGTCGCGCGGCGCGGTGGGCGCGATCCTGGTGAATGCCGGCAATGCGAATTGCGCGACACGCACGGATTCGGCCGTGGCGCTGGCCTGCTGCCGGTCCGCCGCGCGATTGTTGCGGCTGCCGGTGAACCAGGTGTTGCCCGCTTCGACGGGCGTGATCGGAGTGGACCTCGACCCGAAGCTGATCGTGAATGCCCTTCCCGGACTGGTCGAGAATTTGCGTGAGGACGGCTTTAGCAGCGTGGCGCGCGCCATCATGACCACGGATTTGGTCCCCAAGGAAGCCTTCGGCGAAGCGAAACTGCGGCGCGGCACGGTGCGCATTGCGGGCCTGACCAAAGGCTCGGGCATGATCCAGCCGCGCATGGCCACCACGCTCGGTTTCGTGATGACCGACGCGCAGATCCCGGTCGCGATCCTGCGGCGCATGTTACGGCACGCGGTCGAGCGCAGCTACAACCGCATCAGCGTGGATGGCGATACTTCCACCAACGATACGCTGCTGTTGCTGGCCAATGGCGCGTCGGGTGTGCGGCCGGACGCGAAGGAAATGGCGGCCGTGGAGGAACGCATCGCGGTTGTGTTGGAAGATCTGGCGCGCGCCATTGCGCGCGACGGGGAGGGCGCGCGCAAGCTGATCACGATCCTGGTTTCCGGCGCGGCGACGGACGCTTCCGCCGAGCGCATCGCCCGCACGATCGCTAATTCGCCGCTGGTGAAGACGGCGGTGGCGGGATCGGATCCGAACTGGGGCCGCATTCTTTGCGCCGCCGGAAACGCGGGCGTGGCATTCGATCCGCGGCACGCCGATATCGCCATGCAGGGCGTAGCGGTCTGCCGCGGCGGGCTGGCCGCGCGCTTTTCGGAAGCCGAGTTGAAGCAGAAGCTGGACGCGCCCGAATGCGAGATCCGCCTGACTCTGCGGGGCAAAGGCAAAGGGCGGGCGCGCTTCTGGACCTGCGATTTCACGGAAGGCTACATTCGGATCAACGCGAGTTACCGGACCTGACATGCAACGGCGGACATTTATATTGACAATGACCTGCGCGGCAGGTGCGGCTTGCGCGGCCGGTCCGCAGCAGGAGGTCTTCGACCTCTTTACCAAGATCGCCGGCGCTTTGAGCGATGACGATCCGGAGATGTTCGTCGAGGCCATCGATCCCAATATGCCGCACTTCATCGATTTCCGGAACGACATCACCGCGTTGGCAGCGCAAGCCAGCCTGAGCAACTCGATCGAGGTTTTATCGGACAAAGGCGACGATATGCATCGCACCGAGGAGCTCGACTGGTTCCTGGAGATCGTCGACAATGCGCAATCGCACACCGTGGAGCGGCGCCGTGCGGTGTTGAAGTTCGGGCTCGAGCGCAAGGGCAAGAAGTGGCAGATCGTATCGATTGAGCCGTTGCACTTCTTTGCGCCGCCGGCGAACTGAGCGCGCGGTCACGAGCAGAAGACCGCGACACTGGTTACGGTGCGGTAGCCCATTCGTTCGTACAATCCAAAACCCTGCGGCGTGGATTGCAGAATCGTAGGCCAGAGTCCATACTCCAGGCGGGCCTGCTCGAGCGCATGGCGCATGACGGCTTCACCGTAGCCCGCATGGCGATATGCGGGCATGGTAGCCACGTTATAGACGCCCACCACACCGCCGCCGATGACGGTAGCCGCGGTGGAGACGGGCTCGCCATCCGCGTAACCTACATACGCGGCGAAGTCGCCCCAGATCGTGTCGCTGTCAAATACCTCGCAAAACCACGCCAGGGGCACATTGAAGCACACCGATCCGATGGCGCAGAACGCATCCTTTACGGGACCCTCGCAAACGCGCCGCATCTGCATGCGGGGCAGTTCGCGCGTGGGCGGCTCGATCGATTCGGCGAACATACCCGGTAAATCGACGGCGTGGTACAGACCTTGTTTGCGCAGAATTTGCGCCAGCCGCTTGCGGGTCGGGCCCTCCAGCCAGCCGTGGCAGATCCAGTAAGCCCACCGCTGGCGGCGCGCGGCAAAATGCACGGCGGCCTGCGCGATGCGCCGCTCCATTTGCGCGTCGGAGGCGACCGGCGCCGAAAGAAACGCGGTGTTGAACATCTGAAATGTCACGCCCGCCGAGGCGATCGACACGCCTTCCATCTCGCGCAGTTCACCCGCAGCGCGATGCGCCGCCACCACGCGAAACGATTCCCGCAGGTTCGTTTCGACGCATTGGAATTCCATGCACTTTCAGTATCGCGCGGGTTTCCATTCTGTGGCTTAATAGTAGCTTGTCCGCTCCCGCGCAGCAGCGTCCCTCGCGTGTCCGCTATTGGGTCGTGGTCTTCGCCGTGACGCTGGCGGTGGTCACCTACATCGACCGCGTCTGCATTTCGTTCGCCGCGCCGTTGATGCGCGCGGACCTGCATCTGACGCAGGTCGAGATGGGCACGGCGTTTTCGGCCTTCGGGTGGGCCTACGCGCTATTCGAAATTCCCGGAGGATTCCTCGGCGATTGGATGGGCGCGCGCCGCGTACTGCTGCGTATCGTGATTTGGTGGTCGTTCTTTACCGCGGCCACCGGCTGGGTTTGGAATTTCGCCTCGCTGGCGCTGACCCGACTGCTCTTCGGCGCCGGCGAGGCCGGCTGTTTTCCGAATCTGACGAAAACGTTCACTACCTGGCTGCCACATCACGAGCGGGTGCGCGCGCAGGGTATCATGTGGCTGAGCGCGCGCTGGGGCGGGGCTTTCACGCCGCTGCTGGTTTACTTCGTGATCACCCGCATCTCGTGGCGGCACGCCTTCGAAGTCTTCGGCTCGGTGGGCATCATTTGGGCGGTGGTCTTCTACGCCTGGTACCGCGACCATCCGCGCGAGAATCTCCGATTGAGCGACGCGGAGCGGCTGCTGTTGCGTCCGAATGAGGAACTGGCAACGGGGCACGCACACGTCCCGTGGGGTAAACTCGTGCGCTCCAGACAGGTATGGCTGTTGTGCGCGCAGTATTTCTGTTCTTCGTATGGTTGGTATTTCTACATCACCTGGCTGCCGACTTACTTGAAAGAGGCGCGCGGTCTGGAGCTACGGGAAAGCGCGCTCCTGGGCATACTGCCGCTATTTATGGGCGGACTCGGATCAGCAGTCAGCGGCTTCCTGGCCGAACCGATGGCGCGTCTGACCGGCAGTGTCTACCGGACGCGCCGCCTGCTGGCCTACATCGGGTTCAGCGGCGCCAGCATCCTGCTGGTGGTCACGACCCGCATGCACGGCGCCGGACCGGCGATGATGGTCATGGGACTGGCCAGTTTCAGTAATGACCTGGTGATGCCCGGTTCCTGGGGCGCTTGCATGGACGTGGGCGGCAAGTTCGCCGGCACGCTCTCCGGAGCCATGAACATGATGGGCAACGTCGGCGGCGCTGTCTCGCCCATGATAATCGGATATATGCTGCGTTGGACCAATAATAACTGGGATCTGACTTTCTATGTTTCCGCGGCTATTTATGCGGCGGCGGCCTTATCGTGGGCCTTCCTTGACCCGGTCACGCCCCTCAACTGCCAGAACTAATCCGGGCGAAGCTTTGACGCTCCGCTAACCTTCCTTTCACGACCATGTAACAGACGGGCGCTATACCCTAACCATGGGAAACTCTCCGAACCTGGTGCCCATCGACCTGCGCGCGCTGTTCGATGAGTCCGTGAAGCGTTTTCTGGCCCCCGTCGAGCCGGCCATCCAGAAGCTGTTATTAGTTGACCGGCTGGGCGGCATGCTGCAGTCCGCCACTCGCGAAACGTCGGGGTGCGATCGGTTCGAACGGCTGCTGGCGCTGCTGGATGTGACTTACCGCATCTCGCCCGAGGACTTAGCGCGGATTCCAGCTACGGGTCCGGTAGTGGTTACAGCCAATCATCCCTTCGGATTTCTGGAGGCTGCCATTCTGGCCGCGGTCCTGCGCCGCGCGCGGCCGGACTTCAAGCTCGTGGCCAATTCGCTGCTGTCGTCGGTCCCCGAGCTGCGCGATAGTTTCATTTTCGTGAATCCTTACGGCGGCGGCGCTTCGATTCGAGAGAATCGCAAGCCGATGCGCGCGTGTCTCGATTGGCTGGCCCATGGCGGTGCGCTGGCGCTGTTTCCCGCCGGAGATGTGGCGCGCTTGAACTGGCGCGATCGCGGCATTGTCGACCCGCCGTGGAATTCGGCGGTGGCGCACCTGATCCGTCTGGCGGAGTGCCCCGCTCTGCCGGTCTTTTTCGCCGGCGCTAATGGCCTCGGCTTTCAATTGATCGGCGCGCTGCATCCGCGCCTGCGGACTGCAGATTTGCCGCGCCAGACGTTGAACAAGCGCGGCCAGAGCATCGAGGTGCGCGTGGGGCGGCCAGTTGCGGCGAAGGCTCTGCGGTCGTTCGAAGGCGAACGGGAAGCCATCGAATATCTGCGTTTCCGTACGTATCTGCTGGCATCCCGCAGCGCGGCCCAGCCTGCTCGCGGTTTGGTGCCATTCCCGTTTCCGTTTGCTTTGCCGAAAAAGCGGCTGGAGCCGCTGGCCGCCGAAACCGCGCGCGAGTTGCTGATCGAGGAAACCAGCCGCCTTGCGCCCGTCTGCGAAAACGAGGAGTTTGCGGTCTACCTGGCTCCCGCCAGCACGGTGCCCAACACGCTGCGTGAAATCGGACGCCTGCGGGAACTGACATTCCGCGGCGCCGGTGAAGGCACGGGCCATCCGCTCGACCTCGACCGTTTCGATCCGAATTACCTGCATCTGTATCTCTGGCATAAGAGCGCACAAGTGGTAGCCGGAGCCTACCGCTTGGGACCCACCGCGGACCTGCTGCCACCGTTCGGCGTGAATGGCCTCTACTCGAGCACGCTGTTTCATCTTTCGCCGGAGCTGTTCGAACGCACCGGCCCGGCGCTCGAGATGGGACGCTCGTTCGTGCGGCCAGAGTATCAGAAGCAATACGCGCCGCTGCTGCTGTTGTGGAAAGGCATCACGCGATATATCGCGGCACATCCCCAGTGCGCCACGTTGTTCGGCGCGGTCAGCATCAGTAATGATTACAATCCGGTTTCGCGCGGGTTACTGGTTAGTTATCTCGAAACCCGGAAAGACGCCGCACTCGCGCAATTCATGCGGCCGCGCCGTCCCTACCGCCACCGCCACGGCGGGCACTGGCACACGCAGGCCCTTAGCCGGCTGTTCCAGGACGTGGAGGAGCTTTCCGCGCCGATCGCTGACCTGGAGCGCGACGGCAAAGGCGTGCCCATCCTCATCAAGCAATATATGAAGGCCGGCGGGCGCGTGCTGGGCTTCAATGTCGACCCCGAATTCTCGAGCGTGGTCGACGTGCTCATGATGGCGGACCTGCGCCGCGCGCCGCAACCCATGCTCGAACGCTACATGGGCCGCGAGGCCGCCGCGCAATTCCTGCGCGCATAATTTCACCCGCCGTTCATCGTTTTGCAACACGCGCCACCTTACCCTGGTGATAGAACATTTCCTCGCCGAAATGTTTGATGGACCGGAGGAGGCTTCGTGAAGAGGACCGTGCTCGAGTTTCTCTGGAAAAATCACGGCGCGCCGCATCGTTATCCGGCGGCGGTGTCATTGCATGGGCACACCCATCATTCCTGGGAGAACCTGCGTTTTCTCCACTCGTTCAAACTCCCTTTACCTTTGATTCCCGCCGTGCTGCGCGTCGCGGGCTGGCATCATCGCCGCGCCACCGGGCGGGAGATGGCGCTTGAGCGCGTGCTGTGGACCCCGCCGCTCGCGCCGCTGGAGGCCTACCGTGTCGAGAGCATGCAGATCGCGCGGCTCGGCCTGCAGCCGATCGTTTCCTTGAGCGATCACGACGACATCGAAAGCGGCTTAGTTGTGCGGCGGAGCCCCGTGGCGCCCGCCGCGCCCATCTCAGTGGAATGGACCGTACCGTTCGGTGCGACTTTCTTCCATGCCGGCGTACACAATCTTCCCGCAAGCCGCGCGCGCGAAATCTTCGCCGATTTGCGCGATTACACAACGGACCCGCAGCCTGCCCGGCTCGCGGAATTGTTCGAAATATTGCACTCGCACCGCGATGTCCTGACGGTGCTGAATCATCCCTTGTGGGACGAGGCCGGCATCGGTGCCGAGAATCACCGCCGCACGCTGGAGGCGCTGCTCTCCGCGCACAGCCGCTGGATTCACGCGATCGAACTGAACGGGCTGCGCTCCTGGGACGAGAACACGGAAGCGCTGCAAGTGGCGCGCGCCTGGCAGATCCCAGCGATCTCTGGCGGCGATCGCCACGGCCTCGAGCCGAACGCCAACCTGAATCTCACCCATGCGCGCACGTTCGCCGAATTCGCCGCGGAGATCCGGGACGCTGGGCTGAGCACCGTCCTGTTCATGCCGCAGTACCGCGAGACCCTCGGCATGCGCTGGTTTGAAACCGTGAAGGATATCGTACGCTGCCATCCGCACGCCGAGCGGCGCCGCTGGGTCGACCGTTTCTTCTACAAGTGCGAGGACGGCGTCACGCGGCCGATCGCCGAACTGTGGCCAAACGAAGGCCCCGCCCTGCTGCGCTCGCTTTTCGCCATGCTGAGCCTGTCGGAATCGCAGAGCTTGCGCGCGGCGCTGCGGTTGACCATCGCCGATCCCGCCGAAGTCTCGCTTCTGTAAATGTTTGTATAAACGCCCCGCAAACGTCCGGCTGCCTCATCTAACAAAGTGAAAGAAGCGAATGAGGCGGTTATGAAAAGACATTGGAATGCGGTTCCGTGGGGAGCGGCGATGCTGCTGGCCACGGCGGCTTGGGCCCAACCCGTGGGCTCGATGCCGGCGCCTGGCACGATCAATTACACACTGGGGCAAGTCACGTTGGACGGCCGAAGCGTGGCGGCGGGATCTCCGCAGCCTACGGTGATCGGGCCGAACCAGGTCCTCGATACCGCGCAGGGAAAGGCGGAGGTGCTGCTGACTCCCGGCGTGTTTCTGCGCCTGGGTGACCATAGCGAAGTACGCATGATTTCGCCGGGACTCGGCCATACGCGCGTGGCCGTCACGCGCGGCGAGGCGATGCTGGAAGCAGCCGGATCGCCCAAAGAGACCAACCTCTCGGTGGACCTGAATGCGACGATTACCCGCATCGATAAAGCGGGATTGTACGATTTCAACGCCAACCCGGCGATCGTACGCGTGATCGCCGGAGAAGCTACGGTCGATCGCGGCGGTTCTCATCTGAAGTTGAAAGACGGCCACGAGGTGCTGCTGGCCTCCGCATGGCTGAAGGCGCAGTCGTTTGACGAAGAAGGGATGCAGGCCGATCCGCTGTACGCCTGGAGCAGCATGCGCAGCCAGGATGAAGCGCAGGCCAACCTGGCGATGGCGCAAACCATGGTCGATAACAGCGGCTGGTATGGGCCCGGCTGGTATTGGAGCCCGGCCTGGGATTGCTACGCCTTTCTACCTGGCGCCGGGATCCTCTATAGCCCGTTCGGCTGGGGATTCTACGCGCCGGTATTCATCGGCGGTTATTGGGGCGGCTTTCCGCATGGCGGCTTCCACTACCATCCGGTCTACCGGGGAGGTTTCCATGGCGCGCACGTGTTCGCCGGTCATGCGGGCTTCGGTGGCGGCTTTCACGGCGGTTTCGGCGGCGGGTTCCACGGCCGCGGCTAGCCGGATCTGAAATCTTGTTTGTGCGCCGGTCGCGCTATTCCAGCCGCGGCCGGCGCATTGCTTTATGAATCGCCTTCCATTTCCTCTTCTGCGCCAGCGCAGCCTGCACATCGGATTGCCGAGCGTGCCAGGCGATTTCCGCCCGCAGCTTCGCGTAGCTTTGCCAGCGCACGGCGTCCAGTTCGCCCGCTTCAATCGCGGCCCGGACCGCGCAGCCGGTCTCCACGTCGTGGCTGCAATCGCGAAACCGGCACTGCGCGGCTAATTCCGCGATTTCGGTAAACGTGGAATCGAGGCTGTTGGCGTCGGCCCATAATTGCAACTCGCGCATGCCGGGTGTGTCGATCAGCGCGCCTCCCGCAGGCAGGGGCAACAGCTCGCGGTAGGTAGTCGTATGCCGGCCGCGGCTATCGGATTCGCGCACCTCCTGCACAGCCTGCCGCGCAACGCCCAGCAGTTGATTCACCAGCGTGGATTTGCCGGCCCCGGACGAGCCGAGCAGCGCGATCGTCAATCCTGGCCGGATGAGTTGCCGCACCGGGATGATGCCGCCGGGGGAGCGGGCGGTGATCGCCATCACGGGGGCGCCGCCGGAGACACGCCTGGCTTCGGCGAGGCGCGCCGACGGATCCGGGCAGATGTCGGATTTGTTGAGTGCGATAGCGGCATCGGCGCCGCTCGAATGCGCGAGCGTGAGGTAGCGTTCGATGCGCCGCACATTGAAATCGTGATCCAGGCCGCAGACGATCAAGGCCAGATCGATGTTGGCGGCGATGGGTTGTTGCTGCTCCCGCGGCCCGGCCGCGCGCCGTGAAAACAGCGTCCGGCGGGGCAACACGGCGTGGATCATGGCTTCGTCCGTTCCAATTGCCTGCGCCGCCACCCAATCGCCGGCCGCCGGCCAGTCAACGCGTTCGGTGCGGTAGAGCAGTGCGCCGATCGCTTCAGCAGTCATCTCGCCCTGCACGGTGTACAAACGATAGCGGTCGCCATGGACGACAGAGACACGCCCGAGCATCAGGCCGCGGGCTTCGTAAGGTTCAAAACTCCGATACAGTTCGCCGGTCGCGCCAATCGCGGCCAAGTCGAAACATGGCTGCATTCCAATTCTCCTTTTAGATTCTTGTGCGATGAAAGGGAGGCGATTCGACGCGGGCAGTCTTCAAGCTCGCGCTTGAGAAGCTCGC
Source organism: Bryobacteraceae bacterium (assembly GCA_035541265.1). GTDB lineage: Bacteria > Acidobacteriota > Terriglobia > Bryobacterales > Bryobacteraceae > Bog-159. The sequence goes on along the minus strand of DATKNQ010000326.1, from coordinate 6,306 downwards.
GGCGAATCGAAATTTAGCGGACCGACAGTGGCAATCTCCAAAATCAGATTACGCCAAACCGCACGGGAAAGCAATCCGCCCCGCCATGTTAAGTTTGAACTCATGCGATATTTCCTGGGATTGATCGCTTCGGCGGCGCTGTTGTTCGCTTCGGGAGAACTTTCGGGGCGGCGCGCGCCGGGCTTCTCGTTGCCGGACCTCCACCTTCAGCAGCACGATCTGGCGGACTATCGAGGCAAGATCGTGTTGCTCGACATCATCCAGACGGCGTGCCCGCACTGTCTGGAACTGCAGACGGTGTTGCGTCGTGTGGAGGCCAAATACGGCGAAAAAGTGGCGGTGCTCTCGATCGTCAATCCGCCGGACAATCAGACTACGGTCCGGCAGTTCGTAGAGGCGAATAAGGTCTCTACGCCGGTGCTGTTCGACTGCGGCCAGGTGGCCGTCTCCTATTTCAGAGCCACGCCGCAGAATCCGAAGGTAAACGTGCCGCACTTGTTCCTCATCGACGCCCACGGAATGATCCGCAACGACTTCGCCTACGGATTCGATACACGGAACATCTTTGAAGGCGAAGGGCTGGACGTCGAGATCGACCACCTGCTGGGAACGCCGCCCCACGAGCAGCCCAAGAAGTGAGATATTCAGACCTGCTTCACCACTAAATGGAGCAATGATCCTTGTGCCCAAACCAGCATGGGCATTGCTCGTGCTGAGTGTCTGTAGTGCGCCTATGCTCCTGCCTGCGCCGCCGGGCGCCCGCGCATACCTGACCGGGACGACCGTCCCCGGCTTCCCCGCGAAATGCGACGTGATCCTGGATATGACCGGCGACCAGGAGATGCAGTTTGTCACGCGGGAACTGACGTTGCATGTCCCGTACGACAAAGTCAATACGCTCGAATACGGCCAGCACGTAGGCCGGCGCGTCGCAGAGGCCGTGCTGATTTCGCCTTTGTTTTTGCTGAGCAAGACAAGGAAGCACTTTGTGACGGTCGGCTACGTGGATGCGAAAGGGCGTCAGCAGGCGATCGTGCTCGAAGTCGGTAAGGGCGATGTACGCACGGTGTTGGCCGAACTGGAGGCCAAGACCGGGCGCCGGGTGGAATACACCGACGATGACGCGCGGCGGGGGCGCGGCTAATGCTGACGCCATTGTTGTGGACGTTAGCCGCCTTTGTATGCGTGCCGTCCGATCCCCCACCGGCGCCGGCGCCCGCGGCGCGGTCTGCCTCCCACGAAGAGAATAGTCTTCGCCAACTCCTGAAAGTCCGGCGTGTGTTTGTGGATCGCTTCGCGGGCGGCGAGACGGCCGCGCAAATGCGCGACATGGTCATTAGCAGCCTGCAGGGCGCTCAGCTTTTTGTGATCACGGAGAACGAAGACAAGGCCGACGCCATTCTGCGCGGCTCGGGCGAAGACCTAGTCTTCAACGAGACGCATTCTTCGAGCGACAGCCTGAACGTCCATAGCAACATCAACACCAGCCAGACGGACGAAGACACCGCATTGCGCGGCGGCACGCGCAGCTATGAGCGGACCGGTAAAGGCTTCGGCTTGGGTGGGGGCGAGAACGAATCGAGCCACTCCGTCGAGCGGCGGCATGAGGCCAACGCTGCGGTCCGGCTGGTAAGCAAAGATGGCGACGTGATCTGGTCGGCCACGGAAGAGAGCATGGGCGGCAAATTCCGCGGCGCCAGCGCGGACGTGGCGGATAAAATCATGAAGCAGCTTGAGGAAGATTTCGAGCGGGCGCGGAAACTGCCGCACTAATCGCTTCCAGCAGCAGATCGTTGCGGAAGGGCTTGCCGATCACGCTCGCGACCAGCTTCTCCTCGGGCAGGTCGCTGAGCTCCTCAATCCAACCGGACACCACGATGATCTTCACCGCGAGGCGCTGTTCGTCCACGCAGCGGATCAGGTTCAGACCATCTTTGAGCTTCGGCAGCCGTAAATCCATAACCAGAACTTCGGGAAGCAGGTCCGCGAGCAGGCGGCGCGCTTCGGGTGCGTCTTCGGCGGTCGTGACCTCGTGCCCGGCGGCCTCGAGCAGCAGCTTGCGAATCGCGAGTTGCTGTGTGTCATCGTCCGCTAACAACAATCGGCACATCAGAAATGCATCCCGCCGCCGCAAATTAACACTTCGGCGGTGACGTAGTCGGAAAGCGGCGAACAGAAGAACAGCACGGCTCCCGCGGCTTCCTCGGGCGTGCCCGCGCGGCCCAGCGGGCAGACCGCTTTCAACGCATCGAGCATTTTGGGCTGCACGCCGACGGCGATCTGGCGGCCTTGCACGTCGATGGTCGCGCCGGCTTGCGTCAGCGGCTGTGTGAGGCGCGTCTCGATCAGGCCGAATCCCACGGCGTTGACGTTCACGTTGTAGCGGCCCCATTCCTTGGCCATTGTTTTCGTGAGTCCGATGACGCCGGCTTTACCCGACGAATAGCCGGCTTGGCCCGCGTTACCGTCCGTTCCTGCGATGGACGTGATATTGACCACCTTGCGCATGACGCGGCGGCCTTCGGCGGTCTCGCGTTTGGCCGCTTCGCGGATGTGTGTGGAAGCCGCGCGCAGGATGCGGAACGGCGCCACCAGGTGAATGTTCAGCATCGCGAGATATTGTTCGTCGCTGGTCTTCTGGATGACGTTGTCCCACGTGTAGCCCGCGTTGTTGACGATGATGTCAAGTCCGCCAAAAGCGGCGAGCGTGGCGTCCACCAGCTTCTGCGGGAAGCCGGGCGCGGTCACGTCCCCGGCGAGGTGCGCGGCGGCACGGCCAGACTGGCGGATGGCGGCTTCCGTCTCCGCGGCGGGAGCGGCATCGAGATCGTTGATCATTACCGCCGCGCCGGCATCGGCGAGTTTCTGCGCGATGGCCCGGCCGATGCCACGGCCGGCGCCGGTGACAAGGGCGACTTTCGAATCGAGCGTGAACGACATGATTACCTGAGCAGATCTTCCAGTTGGATTTTGGTATCCGTCTTGCTGTCGCGGTATTTTACTATGATCGGCGTGTAGACGGATAGCCCCCAGTCTTTGCCGGGGCCCGACGTTATCGCCCGCGAGCCCGCCACCAGCACGGCTTCTTCGGGAATGATGAGCGGCTGATGGTCAGTCGCCTTATACACCGCGCCGCGGACGATGTCATACACCGGCGTCGAGCGATTGAGGATTGTGCCGGTGCCCAGCACCGCGCGCTTCTTGACGACTGCGCCTTCGTAAACTCCGCAGTTGCCGCCGATCAGCACTTCGTCTTCGATGATCACCGGCAGCGCGCCGACCGGCTCCAGTACGCCGCCGATTTGCGAGGCGGCCGAGATATGACAATTCTTGCCGATCTGCGCGCAACTCCCCACCAGCGCGTGTGAATCGACCATGGTGCCATCATCCACATACGCTCCCACGTTGATGTACATGGGCGGCATGCAGGTGACACCCTGGCCGATGTAGACGCCGTCGCGAATGCTCGATCCGCCGGGCACGATCCGTACACCGCTGCGCGCGGTTGTTTTTTTCACGGGGTAGGTCGATTTGTCGAAGAAAGGCTGGCGCGCGGCGTCGACCGACATATCCACCACACCGCCCATCCGGAACCCGAGCAGGATGCCTTTCTTCACCCAGCCGTTGACACGCCAGCCGCTGGGCGACGATGCATCGGGTGCGGCCGCGCGCACACAGCCCGCGTTCAGCGCGTCTTTGAATTTGTAGAACAACCGGAAGTGGTCTTCGGTGTATGCGGCGGGCTTCTGGTCGAAGAGCTGTTCGATTTCAGCCTGCAACGGTGACTCTCCCGAGCAGGCTGAGGGACTCCAGCACTTTGCCGATGCGCGCGAGGTTCTCCGCCTTGGGCGGCACCATCGGCAGGCGGTAGACCGGTTCGAGCAATCCCATCAGCGCCATGGCGCTCTTCACCGGAATGGGATTGGACTCGACGAAATTGATTTCCATCAGCGGGAGATACTTGCGCTGCAGCGCGCGCGCGGCGGCGAAATCGCCCGCCAGGCAAAGCCGCGCGAGTTCGGTCATCTCGGCGGGAATTTCGTTCGAGACGACCGAGATGATGCCGCGTCCGCCCAGCGCGATCAGCGGCAGCGTGATGGCGTCGTCGCCTGAAAGCACGATGAATTCCGGCGGAACCTGGTGGATAACATTGGCCATCTGGCTGATGTTTCCGGACGCTTCCTTCACGCCGACTATTTTGGGGATCGCGGCCAGGCGTGCGAGCGTCGCGGGCTCCACATTTACGCCCGTGCGGCCCTGCACGCTATACACGATGATCGGCAGGCTGATGGCTTCGGCGATGGCCTTGTAGTGCTGGTACAGGCCCTCCTGCGTGGGCTTGTTGTAATACGGCGTGACGGAGAGAATGCCATCCACGCCCAGGTGCTCGAGCTCGTGCGCAAGCTCGATGACTTCGCGCGTGTTGTATCCGCCCGCGCCGCCCAGCACAGGCACGCGGCCCTTGGCTTCTTCAAGCGTGATTTCGATGACTCGCAGATGCTCGGTGCGCGTGAGCGTGGGGCTTTCCCCGGTGGTACCGCAGGGCACCAGGAAGTTGATGCCCGCGTCGATCTGGCGGCGGACCAGACGGCGCAGTGTTGTCTCGTCGAGCGATTGGTCGGCACGGAACGGCGTAACCAGGGCCGTTCCGCAACCGGTGAAAGGGTGTTGGCTCATTGGAATAGAACCTCGCTGAATTCGTGGAAACCTTTTTGGCCTACGATCCACTGGGCCGCCTTCAGCGCTCCTCTGGCGAAACCCTCGCGGCTGCGTGCGGTGTGGCGCAGGGTGATGGTGTCGGCGGCGGAGTCGAATCCGATCTCGTGCGTGCCGGGGTGCGCTCCCGCTCGATTCGCCGCGGTGTCGATCGGGCGCGGGTAGCCGGCCGCTTTCATTTCTTCCACCAACTTCAACAGTGTACCGGACGGCGCGTCTTTTTTCGTCGCATGATGGATCTCCCAGGCCCAGGCTCCGTACGATGGCTCACTCGCCAGCAGGCGGGCGGCTTCACGAACCAGGCGGAAGAACGCGTTCACACCAATCGAATAGTTGGGGCTCCACACCAGGCCGATATTGTGGCGCGCGACCGCAGCCTCCACCCGATCCTGTTCGGAGAGCCATCCCGTGGTTCCAAGCACGATGTTCACGCCCAGCGCGGCGATACGTTCTACGTTTTCGACTACGGCGTGCGGAATCGAAAAATCCACCGCCACATCTATGCCTTGAAAGTTGGCGTGCGTTACACCCTGGAACGCCGCATTGTTGAATTCGTCAAGCTTCAGCGCGACGGTGAAGCCGTACTCCGGCGCGAATTGTTCGATTAGCCGGCCCATCTTGCCGTAGCCGATGATGGCGAGCCTGCGTTCAGGCGGCATCGAACACCTCGGCGTCCAGTTCGGCAAAGAATTCGCGGTGCAGCGCTTCGACAGTGCGATACAGATCGTTTTCGGCCACGACGAAGCTGAGATTCAATAGCGACGCTCCTTGCGAGATCATGCGGATGTTGATACCATCGAGCGCGCCGAAGACGCGCATGGCCACGCCCGGTGTGTAGCGTATATTATCGCCCACTAAGCAGACGATGGCCTGCCCGTCTTCGATGGCAACTTCCGAAAACTGGCTCAGCTCTTTGCAGATCGTCTCAAGCGCCGTAGTGCTGTCGATGGTGAGCGATACGCTGACCTCGGAAGTGGACACCATGTCGACGGCCGTTTCATGGCGGTCGAAGACTTCGAAGATCCGCCGCAGGAAGCCGTGGGCCATCAGCATGCGATTCGAGTGCACGTTCACCACGGTGATCTTGCGCTTGCAGGCGATTGACTTCACCGCGTTGCCGCAGTGCACCGCTTCGGAGACAATACGCGTGCCGGACACCTCCGGACGGCGCGAGTTCAGAATCAGTACCGGGATGTTCTTTTCGACGGCCGGCACTACCGTCGCCGGGTGCAGCACCTTCGCGCCGAAGTAGGCCAGCTCCGCGGCCTCGGCGAACGAAATCGTTTTGACGCGATGGCCGCCCGGCAGGATGGTCGGGTCGGCGGTAAGCATACCATCGACGTCCGTCCAGATCTGGATCTCTTCGGCGCCGATGCCCGCGCCCACAATCGACGCCGTGAAATCGGAGCCGCCGCGGCCGAGCGTAGTGGTGACGCCGTCTTCGGTCGCTGCGATAAAGCCGCCCATCACGATAATCTTGTTCTCCGCGAGCGCCGGCACCACGGCGGCGAGACGCGCGTAGGTTTCGGGATAGATGGGCGCGGCCTGCGTGTGGCGGCGATCGGTGACGATCACCTGGCGCGAATCCAG
>DATKNQ010000325.1:0-3993 GCA_035541265.1 Bryobacteraceae bacterium | reverse complement strand
GCCACCGCCAATTGCGCGCGGTACTGCGGAGCGCTGCCGGTCTTCGTGGATATCGACCCGCGCACGTTCAACATCGATCCGGACCGGGTGGAAGCGGCCATCACGCCGCGCACGAAGGTGATTCTGTGCGTCCACCAGGTGGGAATGCCGTGCGACCTTTCCGCGCTCGTTCCGCTGGCGCGGCGGCACGGCCTGGTGCTGATCGAAGACGCGGCCTGCGCTATCGGCAGCGAGATTCTCTGGAACGGCCAGTGGGAGCGGATCGGCAAGCCGCACGCCGATGCCGCCTGCTTCTCGTTCCACCCCCGCAAGATCATGAGCACCGGCGACGGCGGCATGATCACGACTGCCAATCCGGAATGGGATGCGCGATTCCGCCTGCTGCGGCAGCACGGCATGAGCGTTCCCGACACCGTCCGGCACGGTTCCCGGCAGGTGATTTTCGAGACCTACCCCGAGATCGGCTTCAATTACCGGATGACCGACATTCAGGCAGCCGTGGGGCGGGAGCAGTTGAAGCGATTGCCCGAGATCGTAGCGCGGCGCCGCGAGATGGCGGCTCGCTACACGCGGCTGCTTTCCGGAGTCCCGGGGCTGGCGCCGCCGTATGAGCCTTCCTGGGCGCGCTCCAACTGGCAAAGCTACACGGTGACGCTTTCGGAAGGCTGCGACCAGCGGCAGGTGATGCAGAGCATGCTCGACCGGAACATCGCCACACGCCGCGGCATCATGTGCTCGCACCGCGAGCCCGCCTACCGCGATGCTTATCGCGCCGGACCCGGCGGCCTGCGGAATAGCGAGGAAGCGCAGGAGCGCAACATCCTGCTGCCGCTCTTCCACCAGCTCACCGAAGAGCAGCAGGACCGGGTGGTGGAGACGCTGCGGGCGGCCCTTCCGCTAGTAGCGGCCAGATAATCGCGATGCGGCCGGTGATCTCCATTGTCACGGCGGCATACAACGAAGCTGCGAATCTTCCCGTTCTCTACCAACGGCTGACGGAAGTGCTGGGCAGCTTGGGCGTCACCTGGGAGTGGGTGATTGTCGACGACCACTCGCGGGATGGCACCTTCGACGTCATCCGCCGGATCGCTGCCACTGACCCGCACGTGCGCGGCATGCGCCTGGCAAGGAATTCAGGCGCACATCTCGCCCTGACCTGCGGTTTGAACCACTGCAGCGGAGACTGTGCCGTGACCATGGCGGCCGACCTGCAGGATCCGCCCGAAACCGTCGTCCCGCTGTTAGAAAAGTGGAGGACCGGAGCGCAGGTGGTTTGGGCGGCCCGCGCGCAGCGGGAAGGCGAAAAGGCCAGCACCATCCTTTTCGCGCGTTTCTATTACTGGATCATGCGCGCGGTGGTCGGGCTGCGCGAGATCCCGCCCACCGGCGCGGATCTCTTCCTGCTCGACCGGCGCGTGATCGACGCCTTTCGCGATTTTCAGGAATCGAACATCAGCATGCTGGCGCTGATCACCTGGATGGGCTTCCGCCAGGACAGCATCGAGTACGTGAAGCAGGCACGGCTGCACGGCGCTTCCGGCTGGACACTCAAGAAGAAGCTGAAGCTGGTGGTGGATTCGGTGACGTCGTTCACCTACCTGCCGATCCGCATGATGTCGTACCTGGGTTTCTGCGTCGCACTGCTCGGCTTTCTCTACGCGGCATTCGTCGCCATCCACGCGCTTTCCGGCCATCCCATTCAGGGCTGGTCGTCGCTCATGGTAGCGGTGCTGATCATCGGCGGGTTTCAGATTCTGTTCATGGGAGTGCTGGGCGAGTACATCTGGCGCACGCTCGACGAAACGCGCCGGCGGCCGCGCTTCCTGATCGAAGACGCGACGCCCCGCTCGGAATCCGCAAACCAGTCGGGCTCCTGACGCTACCCGTGGGCGGTGATGGTGGCCGCCTCATAGGCGGTATTGACTTCCGCCCAGGGATACCACCGCATCGGATTCGCGGCGTTCAAGTCGTCACGCACTCGAATGCTCCGGACCTCTCCCAGAAACATCACGTGCGTGCCCAGAGGAACTTCGCCGATCACTTCGCAGTCGTAGTGAATGGGCAGCGCCGGCAGCAAGGGAGAACTTCCGAAGCTCGTAACTTCCAGGCCGGAGTTGGCCACCTTCTGCCGGTCCGACGCAAACGAAATATTACCGGCATACCGGATCGCGTCGACAATGGCGTCGTGGATATAGGGGACGCCGCAGCCAAAGCGGCCCCTGCGGCGGATGGAGCCCAGCGTGGAGCGCGGCGAATATCGCTGATTGATGTTGGAGTACGATACGCACGGCGCGATCACCATCGGGTGCCGGCTCAGCACGGTGGTGGAGCCGCAGGGCATCACGTTCGGGCAATCGTCCTCCGCCCAGGTGGTGATGAGCGCCGCGGAGGACGGGAAGAAGCAGGGCCAGCGGGCGCGGTCATTATCGATCTCCAGCTGATCTTCGGCAAGCGGAGGCAGGTGCTTGACCGCCATGTCGCCCACGAGATCGTCCGCTTCGAAGGCGACGGTCCCGGCGGAAGGAAAGACATAATGCGGCGTGTAACTCTTGGTGTATTGGCGGGCGAGAGCCGGATTCTGAAAGACCGGGTGCGTGCGGACTTCCTGCCGCGGCTCCCAGGCCGGCAGGCTGCGCCAGGCGATCTGGCTCCGCCCTTGGGCGATATCGCGGCGCAATTGAATGGCAGTGATTTCAAGGAAGTAGACGCGGTGGCTGCCTACGTCGATCCAGGGAGTGCGGTAGATGGACCGGCCTTCGAAATCCCGCGTCGGCTCCACCAGCCGCGCTTCGTAGGCCATGTAGGCATCGTCAAAGACCGGCGCCGCGCTGGTCTGTGACGGACGGGTGGCCAGCCCCGTCGCCGCCAACCGCGCGTGGGTGCAATCTTCCGGAATCGCGAGAATCAGGTCCATCACCTGGCGCAGCGCGGGGCCGGGCTCCAGGTATTGAATGGTGGCGCATCCGCCGCTTTCGAGGATCTCCATGAATGTGGAGCGCGGATGATGCTTCCGCGAGAGGGCCTGTTTGCAGAAGCTGAGCGCCACCACGTACGGAAAGCGGTTCACGATCGACGCGCCGACAACCTTCTCCAGCGCCAACCGCTTCCCATCGCTTGTCGTGACCAGGGAGATGGAAGAAGGAAAGAACGCCGGCCACCGGCTGTCGGCCGCCAGGTCTGCCAGGCGCTCCGGCATTGGCATCACGTGTGCCTGCTCCCCCGGCGAGGACCTCCACAGCGGTGACGCCTTCAGGTCGCTACCGGGCCACAGATACTCGTCCTGTCGTGCGGCAGCGGCGGGAACGTCAAGACTTACCGGATACATTCAGCCTCTTTCCCGAATAGCTGGAACCTGTGACCGCCAATAAGTAGTTCCCTCCAATACCGCACGCAGCATCCGATGCATAATGCCGGACTGCAGATCTATTCTTACTCCTTCGAGTACAAAGGCCATATCTGAGTAAGCGGACCGGTTACCCGATTCCGCCTGCCGCCTCATGTTTCATCAAAGACTAGCACGGCTGTAAATGCACGCAATAGATCTTCGGCGGCCCGCTGTGTTGCACATCACGGAGCAGTACCACCGCATCGTAGCGAATCGCGGGAGCTATGGTACACTGTCCGCGCGCTCAAACCTCATGTACTGGATTCACGGGAAATATGCATCCATCCGCTCGATGGACGAATCCGACGCGGCCAACCTCGTCGAGTGGCGTAATCGTCCGGAGGCCGCCCGCTGGCTCGTACAGTGGGAGCCCCTGACGGTCAACGATCATCTCGCCTGGTTTCAACAGGCACGGCAGCGCGGATTGCTTCTTATGTTCGACGACCGCCGCACGCAGGTGCCTTTCGGTGGCAGTAACTTTTACGGTTTCGACCGTAAGGGAATTTCCGCGGAATGGCTCGGGCTGCTTTCCGACGGCAAGCCCGGCGGCCTGATCGAAGCCTGTTACCTGGCGCATCGCGTCTTATTCGAGCTTCTCGGCTTCGAAC
>DATKNQ010000324.1:0-31949 GCA_035541265.1 Bryobacteraceae bacterium | reverse complement strand
TGACCGTCGATTTTCTGGAGGCCACCGCCGGGCATTCCGTGATTCTGAACTTCAGCACCATCCCCCAATGGATGTTCCGGACGCCGGCGCCGGTGCTTTATCCGGACGATCCCGACCAGGTGGTCTGGAATTACACGCAGGGCACCGAGTTGCGCGACCCCACTATGCACGAGCTGGCGGACTATTATGCGCGCCTGGTGAGCTGGTACACGCGCGGCGGCTTCACCGACGAACTGGGCAAGAAGCACGAGTCCGGCCACCATTTCAAAATCGATTATTGGGAGGTTTTCAACGAGGTCGATTTCGAGCACAATACCACGCCGGAGCAATACGCGGCGCGCTACGATGCGCTGGTCGCAGCCATCCGGAAGGTCGCGCCCGAGATGAAGTTCGTCGGTCTGGCGTTGGCGGAGCCTTCGCTCAATCCGCGCATGTTCGAATATTTCCTGAACCCGCGGAACCATCAGCCCGGCATTCCGCTCGACATGATCTCGTATCACTTCTACGCCACGCCGTCCGCCGATGAGCCGCCCGAGGCCCAGCAATTCTCCTTCTTCGCGCAGGCCGACCGCTTCCTCAGTACGGCGCGCTACATCGAAGAGATTCGCCAGCGCCTCTCGCCTGCGACCCGCACCACGGTGAACGAAATCGGCGCCATCCTGCCCGGCGATCCAGGCAAACCGGGCGAGCCGCCGCCGGCGATTCCGAATTCTTATTGGAACCTCGCGGCCGCGACGTACGCTTACGTGTTTGCGAACCTCGCGAACATGGGCATCGACGTGGCCGGCGAGTCGCAACTGGTCGGCTATCCCACGCAGTTCCCCAGCGTCACGATGGTCGATTGGACCACCGGCGCGCCGAACGCGCGATTCCGCGTGCTGGAATTGCTACACAAGCATTTTGGACCAGGGGATCAGTTGATCGAGACATCCATCGCCAGTCCCTATATCTACGCGCAGGCCTTCCGCACGCGCGCTGGCAAACGCGAAGTGCTGCTGATCAGCAAGCGCGACCGGCCGCTTATCGTGACGCTTCCCGAGGCGGGCACTTGGGAGTATGTCGATCAAACTACGATGGGTGGCCCGCCCGTTTCGGTGGCCGCGCAGGGCTCGATCACGCTCGGCGGTTACGCAGTAGGCGTAGTGACGCTGCCTTAACCCGCATCCGGTGCGCGTGGATCTGCATCCAAGTAAGCGATGTCTGACACCGCTGTTTTGGATGCAATCCACGAACGCTGGAGCCCGGCGATCTACTCGCCGCAAACCGTCGAGCCGGAGAAAGTGATCCGCATTCTGGAGGCTGCGCGCTGGGCGCCATCGAGCTACAACGCCCAGCCGTGGAGCTTCGTGGTTGCCCGTAAGGAAGAGCCTGAAGAATTCGCGCGTATGCTGAGTTGTCTTGTTCCGAACAATGCTGTCTGGGCGCAGCACGCTCCGGTGCTGATTCTCTCCGTCGCCAGGTTGCACTTCGACCATAACGGGAAGCCGAATAGGCATGCCCTTCACGATACCGGAATTGCCACCGGCTTCATGATGCTCGAAGCCACCGAACTGGGCTTGCTCGCGCACGGCATGGCCGGCTTCGACGCGGAAAAGGCGCGCGAGTTGTATGGCATCCCGGAGACGCACGAACCTGTGGCGGTAATCGCACTCGGTTATGTCGGCGACGAAGCGGGCGCGCCGGAGGAACTGATCAAGCGCAACCAGCGCCGGCCGCGCCGCACGCTCGATCAATTTGTGTTCGCCGGCCAATGGGGGAGGAAACTGCCGCTACTATGAACTTGCAACTGGAAGGCAAGCTCGCTTTGGTGACCGGCTCAACAGCCGGCATCGGTTTCGCAATCGCAGAGGGTCTCGCCGCCGAGGGCGCGCGCGTGATTGTCAACGGACGCACTGACGCCCGCGTGGCCGGCGCGATGAAAACCATCCGGGGCGCGCATCCCGGCGCGCACTTAGAAGGACTGGTGGCGGACTTGTCCCTCGCCGCGGAAGCCCGCAATGCGTGCGAGCGATTTCCAGGCGTCGAAATCCTGGTCAACAATCTCGGCATCTACGAGACCAAGCCTTTCGAACAGATCACAGACGCCGGCTGGCAGCACCTCATCGAAACCAACTTCATGAGCGGCGTGCGCCTTAGCCGCTATTGGCTGCCGAAGATGAAAGCCGCCGGCTGGGGACGCATCATCTTCATCTCGAGCGAATCGGCGATCAACATTCCGGTCGAGATGATTCACTACGGCGTGACGAAGACCATGCAACTGGCCCTGTCACGCGGTTTGGCCGAAACAACATCGGGCACGGGCGTAACGGTGAACTCCATTCTCGCCGGTCCTACGCGTTCCGAGGGCGTTGAGAAGTTTGTGGCTGACGTCGCCAAGACGCGGCAAATCACACCGGCTGAAGTAGAAAAGGAATTCTTCCGCAGCGTGCGGCCCACCTCCATCATTCAACGTTTTGCTACGTCGGAGGAAGTGGCGGCGCTGACCGTCTTCGTTGCGAGCCCGCTATCCTCCGCGATTAACGGAGCGGCATTGCGGGCCGACGGCGGAACCGTGCGCGCGATCACCTAGCGCTCAGCTCTCCGCGCAATACTCCATCACCACCAGCGTGATATCGTCGGCCTGCGGCGCACCTTCGGTAAACGTGGCTACTGCGCCCGCCACCGCCTCGTGCAGCGGCTGGCACGAATCGGTGTGATGTGCCGTGATAACTTGCCGCAAGCGCTGCCGTCCGAAGAACTCGCCGTCCTGGTTTTGCGCCTCCGTGACTCCGTCGGTATAGATCACGATCTTATCGCCTGGCGCCAGGCTGACTTGGCGAACCTCGAACGAGGCCATATCGATCATACCGACGGGCATGCCGGTAGCATCCAGCGATTCGAGTTTGCCCGCCGGCCGCACCACCAGCGGCGGACAATGGCCGGCGTTGACGTAATGCAGTTGGCCGCTGCGCTCGAGCGTGCAGTAGAATACGGTCGCGTATTTCTCGCCTGCGGTGCGTTCGTTCAGGAATGCATTGATGCGCTCGAGATGCTTGTGCAGCGCAGAGTCGCTGTGCCTCACCGCCAGAAATGCGCCCTGCAGCAACGCGGCCAGCAGCGCGGAGCTGACACCTTTGCCGGAAACGTCGGCGACCACCGCGGTCCACGTGTTCGTACCGGAGGCGATCACATCGAAATAGTCGCCACCCACCTGGTGAGATGCCACGCTACTGCCGCACATGCGGAACCAGCCGGCGGAGGGCAGGCTGCGCGGCAGCAGTCCCTGTTGGATCGTGCGCGCCACGTCCAGCTCCTCTTCGATCCTCTGTTTAATGCGCTCTTCTTGGAGCAGCCGCGCGTTCTCGAGAATCGTGGATGCCTCGATCGCCAGGCTCTGCAACAGTTCGCGATTGCCGCCGGTCAGGTCCGCCGTGGCCAGACGCGAATCCATGTAAAGGACGCCGGCCGTCTCTTCGGATGTCGACAGGACGTTGGTGGCATCGCCGCGCACCTGGCTGATGCGAACCAGAGGCACAGAGACCACGCTGCGCAGTTCCAGATCCGCCACGCTGCGCCCAGGATGTAAGTCGCCGGTGCCCTGCGGATCGAAGTTCATGGAGAGCAAATCGCGGCGCTGTTCGAGCGCGCGCTGGATAACGCGATGGGGCACACGCAGATCGCTCGCCTGAAGCGTCACGCCGTGCCGGTTGCGCGCCACGCGCGTCTCGAGCTCGTCGCCCTTGCGCAGCAGCAGGAAGCCGCGCTCGGCGCCCGTTACCGCGAGCGCCGCGTCCACCACGGAGTTGAGCACGTCTTGCAGCGAGAATCCGGTTTGCAGCGTGCGCGCCACATCCAGAATCGCGCGCAGCTTGGCGAGATTTGCTCCCGCGCCGGAGATGCCGCTGGCGGTGCTGGTCTTGTCGTGCGCGCCGAACTGATCCATCAGCCGGCCGAGCTCGGCGCCGTCGGACGCGAAGATCAGTTGATAGGAATCGGGAAAGCCAAACTCGATGCGGTCGGAGTTATGCAGCGCCTGGCTGGAGATGCGCTTGCCGTTGACGAACAGTCCGTGGCGGCTGCCGGGATCTTCGATCAGATATTCGCCATGATCGTACACGATGTGCGCGTGTACGCGCGATGCGCGGCTGTCGCGCAAGATCAGATGATTGTCCGCCTGGCGGCCAATGCGGAACGGCAACGGTGTGATCTGGACGCGGGAGCGGTGGCCGCTGGGATCGATGACAATCAGAGATGCTGACGGAACCGCCTCTGCCGTTGTGTCCATCAGGCGGTGCGCTTGACGCGTGTGCGGTGCGCGGCGCCGGTCCCGGCAGGGGCGCCCGCCGGCGTCTCCTCGAGGGGATGCCCGTGCTGCCGCGCCTGCTCGAATTCCAACGCCCGCAGCGACTGGCAATGCGCGCAGTAGCCGCCCACCTCCGTGCGCGCCAGCAGGATCTGAAATCCGAAGTGGCTTTCGATCTGCTTGCGCAGCCGCTGGAGGGGCTCGCCAAAGAACTCCTCCACCTTGCCGCAGCGCAGGCAGATCACGTGGGCGTGCTCCTGCTTCAGCCGGGTCTCGTAGTAGTGCTGATCGCCATCATGGTGCATGAGGTCGAGCTCATCCACCAGGCCGCCGTTCTTGAGCATCTTCAGGGTCCGGTAGACCGTGACCCGGTTCAGCTTGGGATCTTTTTCCTTGGCCAGTTGAAACAGACGTTCGGCGTCCAGATGCTGTCCGGTCTGGTCGATTAATTCCAGCAGGATCTGCCGCTGGCGGGTGAGGCGCACACCCTTTTCCCGCAGCGAACCTTTAATCGAGTCAACCGCCATGATCGGACCTTCTTATTCTAGCAGCGTAAATTCGCGCGTGCGGGTTAATACTTAGGGCCAAGCCCCAGCGCGATGATCGAGAGGGAGTCCAGCTTGCCGCTGGCCTGCAGGTTCTGGTCCTGCTGAAAGCGGCGCAGCGCCTCGATGGAATTCTGGTCCCAGACCCCGGAGGGATCTTCGTGCAGATAGCCCTTCCGCGCGAGCGCCTCCTGGATCTCTTTGTAACGGTCTGGAGTGGGCGCCGGCTGCGCAGACCTCCACGTGGAGCGCGCCACGGTCTTCTGCTTTCCGCGCGTCGAGTGCGCCGTGCGTCCCCGCTGCCGGGACTTGTGTGAAGAGGAACTTCGCGCCTGCGCGGTCTTCCGCGCCCCCGGCTTCTTCACGGAGGACGCCGTGGCGGCCTTATGGTGCGTGGACTTCTTCTTCTGCGTGACCGCCACCAAACTGGCACAACAGATCAATCCGGCGGCCAGCACGGCCGCGCCCTTTGGTAACCGCAATCTCTCTCCCCAGAAAACGCGGAGCGCCCCTCGGAAGCGCTCCGCAATTGTCTCTACTGCTTTATTGATGGGCCGGCAAAGAACCGGCCAGGAACAGTGGTGTCCACTCGTTCCGGCCAGTCTGCCGCAGAATGCGGAAAGCCACGGCCTCGCCGGACTTGAGCGCATTCTGGAGACGCTTCACATCGTCGACGGTCTTCACCGGTTGGCGGTTGATCTCTACCAGCACGTCGCCGCGCTGCATGCCGATGTCGTCGGCAAACGATCCCGGCTCCACCGCGCTGATCAGCACCCCGGGTTGTTTGATGCCCATGTTGTCGCGCCGTGCGTCCGTCAGGTTCTCGATCGTGATTCCGAAACGGGCCTGCGTGCCTTCCTGCGGCTCCGTCTCTTCCTCTTTGCCGTTTCCGAACTGTTCCGGAAATACCTTCGAAAGATCCGCCACGACCACATGAAAGTCCATCTTCTTGCCCTCGCGCAGGACTGTGACCTCCAGCGTGTTGCCGATCGGAGTGCTGGTGACGCGCTCGATCAACTCGCTGCCATTGTGGATCGGCTTACCGTTCACGGCGATGATGATGTCCTCAGCCTTGAGGCCGGCTTTGTCCGCCGGGCCACCCGCGGGCACTTGCTCGACGAATACGCCTTCCTTCGCGCCGTTGGCTTTCAGCAGGGCTTCCGCCTTGGCGCTGTCGGATGGGGTGAACTTCACGCCGATTGATCCGCGAACCACCTTACCGTTCTTAATGATCTCGTTGTAGACCTTCACGGCCTGGTTGATGGGCAGCGCGAAGCCGATGCCTTGATATCCGCCGGACCGCGAGGCGATGGCGGTGTTGATGCCGACCACTTCGCCGTTGATATTCAGCAGCGGGCCGCCGCTATTGCCCGGATTGATGGCGGCGTCGGTCTGCAGGAAATGCTGGAATTGCTGCGTAGGGTCGACATCCCGCTCCTTGGCGCTGATAATGCCGAGCGTGACGGTGGCCTGGAAGCCGAAGGGCGAACCGATCGCCATGGCCCAGTCGCCCACCTGCACCGCGTCGGAATTGCCGATGCGCGCGGGCATCAAGCCGCTCTTACCCTCGACACGAATCACGGCCAAGTCGGTCGCCGCGTCTACGCCTACCACCTTCGCGTCGTACTCCGTGGTGTCGCCCGTGAATTTCACCTGAATACGGTCGGCCTTATCCACCACGTGATTGTTCGTCAGAATGTATCCGGCCCGGTCAACCACCACGCCTGAACCTAATGCGTAACCTTTGCGTTGTGGAATCTGTGGCATGGTGCCGCCAAACGGATTGCTGAAGAAGCGCTGGAAGAAATCTTCCATGCTTCCCTGGTCGCCCTGATCGCCTTGATCGCCCTCGTCGCCCTCGTCCGGCTGTTGCTGCGGAGCGGCACGGCGCTGGTTGCGCGACTGTGCGGGAGCCTTAGGCAGGTAGGTCGTGGAGATATTCACCACCGAAGGCTCCACCTGCTTGGCGATGTTCGCGAAGGCAGACTGCAGCTGAACCGGGTTAGGGATGCTGAGCGGGGTCGCGCCAGGCGCCACCGCGTTGTCCTTGGCGGCCCGCACGCCGGTGTTGATCAAAGTGCCAATTACCACACCGATCGCCAACGTGAACAGGATCAGGGTGAAAGACAGTAGCTTCTGGGTACGCAACTTGTCAAAGAAACTCATGGGTGTTGACTACTCCTCCGCGGAAACTGCGGCTCTTGTTATTATACTCCCGCCGCTTGGAAGCTATCCCGATGGATGCCGCCCTAACTGGAAAGGTTTCAGTTCCACAACCAGGATCCCCGCCAGAATCAGCCCAGCGCCCACGGCCCCCCGCCGCGACAAAGTCTCACCCGCCACAAGGTACGAAGTGATCCAGGCAAAGATCGGTTCCAACATGAAGATCAGCGCCGTGCGCGTCGAGGTAGTGTACCTTTGCGCCCATGACTGAAAGGCGAAAGCAACCGCGGTGGCCAGCAACCCGGTGATGGCCACCGCCGCCCAAACGCGCGGCGTCCACACGATGTGCGGCGTTTCCGTCCAGTGGAATAACGACCAGGCGAACAATGCGGACACGCCGACCTGCACGGTGGACAGAATTTCGATGCTGGCTTCCGCCGAGTAACGGCTCAGAGTTAGAATGTGCGCCGCGTAACACACCGCGCAGCAGATGGTCAGCAGGTCGCCGCGATTCATGTCGAGCCGGGCTCCGGCCGGCAGAGTCATCAGCGCCATGCCGGCCGTGGCCAGCAGTACACCGCCGATCTCCATGGCGCGCGGCCGGTTGCGATACACCAAAGCGGCCAGCACGGGCGTGATCACGCAAGTCAGCCCGGTGAGAAAAGCGGATTTCGGAGCGGTCGTAAACTGCAGTCCAATCGTCTGGAACGCGTAACCGGAAAACAGGAAGACCCCCGCCATGGCGCCGCCGATTAGCGACCAGCGCAGATTCCGGGTGTGGCTCCAGGAAGTACGGAAGAGGATCAGCAACGCTAGGGTTGCCACCGTGAATCGCAGAGCCAGGAACAGCACCGGGGAAACATCCCGCAGAGCCTCCTTGACCACCACGAACGTGGATCCCCAGATGATCGTGTTGAGCACCAGCGCGGCTTCCGCGCGCCTGGCTTTCACTGTGCGGTGGCGGGATCGGCAGCTATCCCGCCCGTCAGTTGAGAATCACGCAACAGCAGTCCCAGCGTGAGTAAGACGCGCTTCAGCCCCAGGTCGCGCCCTTCGGGCCGGAACCATTCCTGCATGGTGTGCGCGCCGCCGCCCAAGCCGCCCGCGCCGATGGAAATAGCGGGGATGCCCATCGCCATCGGGATGTTGGCATCGGTGGAAGCGCAGTCCAGATGCGACCGGATGCCCAGGTGACTATCGACCGCGCGCAGGTACGAAAGGATCGGGGAGCCTTCCGGGATGTTGGCGGCGGGCCGCGAGCCGATCTCGCGAATCTTCGCCGCGATCTTGCCTCCCGTGGCGCGTTGGTTCTCCACCTCCTGCGCGCGCTCGATCGCGGCGGTCAGCGAATCCACCAGCTCATCCATCCTGCCGTTGTCTTCCGATCGGATATCGACCTTGGCCCGCGCCATGGCCGGGATCGCATTCACGCTGGCGCCGCCCTCTACTAGGCCCACGTTGATGCTGGACTTCGGCGATCCATTCAGCCGCACGTCGGAAAACTGCGCGATCGCGCGGCTCAGCGCATGCACCGGATTGCCTACGCCATAGTCGCTCCAGCTATGGCCGCCCGGGCCGGAGAAGACCACCTCAAACCGGCGGCTGCCCAGCGCGCGGCTGGTGATGTGATCGGTGTTGGCTCCATCGAGTACCAGGAAAGCCCCGATCTTCTTGCCCAGCGGCGACTGCTTGCAGAGGTACCGCATGCCGCTCAGATTGCCTTCGCCCTCCTCGCCCACGTTGGCGACCAGCAGCAGATCCGAATGCCAACCCTCGCAGGGCGGGCAGACTTTCAAAGTCCGGGCAATCGCCAGCAAAGCGGCCAGCCCAGCGCCGTTGTCTGAAATCCCCGGACCCCGAAAACGCCCGTCCGGACCGATCGAAATATCTTCCTTGGCGCGGGGCGCCAGCACCGTATCGAGATGCGCCGTCAGAGCCACGTATGGCCCTTCGGCGTGCCCGTCCGGCGCGGCGACGACGTTGCCGGCGCGATCGATATTGGCTTCCCAGCCCAAGCCGCGCAATTGGCTCTTCATCCACTCGGCGCGCTCCTGTTCGAGGAAGGTCGGCGCGGGAACGCGGCAAAGCTGCAAGTGGATTTCGTTGATCCATTGCTTTTCGCGCGTGAACCACTGCAGGCACTCGCGCATGCCGCGCAGCCCGGCTAATTCGCCGGCCAGGCCGGAAGTGGGTGCCAGATTTGACGCCACGCTCTTCAGTTTAGCAGGGGCCGCCCGCCGGCCAACTTTCCTGCCACGAAACCGTCTAACATTGTTGCTCTCGCGAGCCCACAGGAGCGTATATGGGATGGATGGGAACTTATCTGCAGGACCTGCGATATGCTGCCCGCAGCCTGATGAAATCACGGGCCTTCACCGCCGTTGCGGCGATCACCTTGACAATTGGAATCGGCGCCAATACCGCGATTTTCAGCGTGATCGATAGCGTCCTGTTACGGCCGCTGCCCTTCCGCGATCCCAGCCAGTTGGTCAGGTTATACGAGACCGAAGCCGCGCCCGGCCATTATCCGTTCGCGCCCCCGGACTTCATCGATTGGAAGGCGCAGAACAGGACTTTCCAGGACATGGCCCTGTTCGGCTGGTCGGGCGACATGAACATCAGCGGCCAGGGCCGCCCCGATCATGTGAACGCCGTGCCCACCGAGGCTAATTTCTTCCAGTTGCTGGGTGTGCAGCCGATGATGGGCCGCACCTGGCTGCCCGGCGAAGACCAGAAGGGGAAGGATCACGTAGCCGTGCTCAGCTACGGGCTGTGGCGCGAGCATTTCGCCGGCGATCCCGGCATGGTCGGGCGCAACATCAGCCTGAACTCTGAAAAGTACACCGTCGTGGGCGTGATGCCCGCCAGCTTCCGCTTCCCCTTCCAGACCCAAATGTGGGTCCCGCTCGACATGGATCCGAAGAGCCTGGGCGAACGCGGCAGTCATTGGGCAAATGCCGTGGGCAGGCTGAAGCCCGGTGTTTCGCTGGAGACCGCGCGTGCCGACCTGAAAGTCATCTCGGGGCGCCTCGAGAAAACCTACCCGAATTCGAACGATAAAGTCGGCTCGGCAGCGGTCCCGTTGCGGGATGATCTGGTGGGCGATTCGCGCGGAGCGCTGCTCATGATGCTCTCGGCCGTGGGCCTGGTGCTGTTGATCGCGTGCGCCAACGTGGCTAATTTGCTGCTCTCCCGCGCCGTGGCGCGCCAAAAGGAAATGGCAGTGAGGAGCGCCCTGGGAGCGGCACGCGGCCGGCTGGTCCGCCAGCTTCTGACGGAAAGTCTGCTGCTGTCCTTGTTTGGCGGGGTGCTGGGATTGGTCGTCGCGTGGATCCTGATCGTGCTGGCGGGACAGGCTAAGAGTCTGGCTCTGCCGCGGTTCAACATCCTTCAGCTCAACTTCGAAGTATTGGCATTTACGTTTGTGCTGGCGGTCGTCACCGGCGTGCTCTTCGGACTCGCCCCCGCGCTGCGGCTTTCGCGTCCCGATCTCCACGAGGAATTAAAGGGCGGCGCCGGAAGCCTCATCAGCCCCGGCAAACGGCGGCGGTTTACCAGCGACCTGCTCGTCGCCGGGGAAATGGCCTTGTCGCTGCTTCTGCTCGTCTCGGCCGGGCTGCTGCTCAAGGACTTCGCCCGCATGCGGACTCTCGACATCGGCGTGCGCACCGAAGGCGTCTTCACCGCGGCTGTGCGGCTCCCGGAAAATCAATACAAAGAAGCTGCCCGGCAGCGTCAGTTCGCGCAGGACTTCCTGGAGAAAGCCTCCGGCATCGGCAGCGTGGATGCGGCCGCCATTACCAGCCATCTGCCGCTCGAGGGAGGCAGTAACTATTACGTGAAGCTGCGCGGCCAAACCAACCAGATGAGCGACCTGCTGGTCGAATATCACACCATCACGCCGTCTTATTTCCGCGTGATGGGCATCCGCCTGCTTGAAGGCCGGGTCTTCGGGCCGGATGACCTCGCGCGCGCGACCGATATGGATGCCCGTTTTGAGCGGCTGCCCAAAGGAGAACATCTCCCTCCCGAAGAGAGAAACGCGATGATCTATCCCGTGGTCATCAACGAGACTATGGCGCATGATTTTTGGCCGAATCGCAGCCCCCTCGGCCAACTGTTCTCGCAAGGCAGCGACACCGGCCCCTGGAAGCAAGTGATCGGCGTGGTGAGCGATGTGCGCGAGTGGGGACTCACGCACAAGCCCGTGCCGGAAGCCTATGATGCGTTCACCGGCAACGACCGGTTCTTCCTGGTGCTGCACACCTCGCGGCCGCCCGCGAGCCTGGCTCCCGGCGTGCGCCGCATACTCGCGCAGGCCGACGCCAGCCTGCCGCTGTTCTCCGTACGTTCCATGGACCAGGTCATCGCCGAAAATGCCCAAGGGCAGCAATTCCTGAGCCTGCTGGTAGGCTCCTTCGCCGGGCTGGCGATGCTGCTGGCCGCGGTCGGGATTTACGGCGTGCTGTCGTACGCCGTGACCGAGCGCACGCGCGAGATCGGCATCCGGCTCTCGCTCGGCGCCACCAGAGGCCGCGTCTTGCGCCAGATCATTCTGGAGGGAATGCGCCTCGCCGTCGCCGGCTTCGCGGTAGGCGCAGTCGCCGCCGTGGCCGCCGGGCGCATGCTGGCCAGCCTGTTGCACGAAGTCAAGCCTGGAGACCCGTGGATCTTTGCGCTGACCGCTGGCTGTCTGGCCCTCGTCGCGCTGCTGGCGTGCTACATTCCGGCCCGCCGCGCGGCACGTCTCGATCCCATGACCGCTCTGAGATATGAATGACTCATGGCGCTTATCAGCGCCTCAACGACGGATGAAAAGTTTCTCTGATTGCAAGCGTCCCACACCCGTCGGCAGAGGAGTCTACATTGCCAGCAAGGCGGCCATCAGTTCAATGCCGTCCCACAGATTCGCGAGCCGGATGTTTTCGTCGAAGCTGTGCTGGTTGTTGTCGTGATTGGCGATTGGCACGGTGATGGTCGGCGCGTGCAGCGTCTCCTCGATCATGTATAGCGGCACGCTGCCCCCCATGGTCGGCAGCTTCACCACTGGGCCGCGCGCGGATTCGGCGGTGCGCAGCACGAGCTGCGAAATCGGCAGGTCCATCGGCGTGCGCTCGGCGTCGTAGCCGCCGGGCTCGACCGCCACTTTGGCCACTTTGGGATGCGACATGCGTGTGTCCGCATCGGGATCGCGACCGGTGACGAAGTAGCCTTGCTTGCGAATGTGGTCGATGACGCGCGCGGCGGCCACATCGTGATCGATGCCTTTCACCAGGCGGATATCGATGGCCGCCGTAGCTGTTGCCGGAATCACGTTGCTCGCCTGCGCGCCGGTACGCGCGGCGCGCATGCCGCGGACATTCAGCGACGGCAGATTGAGCAGATCGACCAGCCGCTTGCCGCCGCCTTCGGTGCGGCCGAGCCAAAGTTCGCGCATCAGGCCGCTTTCCACATCCGGTGCTTCGGCGATGGCGCGGTGCTCGGTCTCGCTCAGCGGCGCGATGCCGTCGTAGAAATGATCGATGGTCACGCGGCCGTCATCGTCTTTCATGGATGCCAGCAGGCGGGCGAGCATCATTGCGGGATTCGGCGCCCAGTTGCCGTAGTGGCCGCTATGCAGCTCGTGCTTCGGTCCGTAGACGGTGATGTCTAGCGTGGTGATGCCGCGCGCGCCGAAGACGATTTGCTGGCGGCGGCTCTGGTGCACGGGGCCATCGCAGATCAGCCAGACGTCGCTGGCGAGCAGATCTTTGAACTTGGCCAGGATGGCGGCCAGATGCGGCGATCCGGCTTCTTCCTCGCCTTCGAAGACGAACTTGATGTTCGACCGCAGCGCGATGCCGGAAGCGTGCAGCGCGTCGAGCGCCGCGGCGATGGCGATGATGGGAGCTTTATCGTCAGACGCTGACCGCGCGTAGATCCGGCCGTCGCGCAACACGGGCTGCCAGGGAGGCGCGGTCCACTCTTTCGGATCGAGCGGCTGGCCGTCGTAATGCGCGTAGAAGATCCACGTGCGCGCGGCTCCGGGGGTGCGGATCTCCCCGAATACTACCGGCGGCGCGCCGGGCACTTCGAGTAACTGAGTCCGGACGCCACGCTTTTCGAGCATGGCGGAGACGGCCGCGGCATTGCGGCGGATGTTAGGCGCGTCGCTCGCCAGGTTCGGGATGGCGAGCAGCCTGGTGAATTCGGCGACGATCGCCTGCTCGTGAGCGGTGCGCCACCCGCGCGCGGCGATGGCCGCGGCATTGGTCTGCGCATGCGCCAGCACGGCGCAAGCCATCGCCAGCATCGCGATTCGCTTATTTTTTCTTAACTCGTCATTATCTCCCATGCGCTGCCCCTGGTGCTGGACATTACAACTGTATCGCCAGATGCATTGACGCCGGACATAAAGGGAGGTATCCTCACCTTAAATCGATTAAATAGCCGGTATTTATTGGACTATTTAAGTCGAAAAAGATCGAATTTAGCCGTGGCTATTGCGCCACTGGCGTACGCACCGGCGGCCTATGAAGGGTCGCCTGTCTACCCGGCTTTGAAGCAATTCCAGCGGGCCTTTGACCACATGGAGTCGTCCATGGGCGGCCGCGGTCCTCGATTTCTTTTCCAGCAGATTCGCTCAGACAAAAGGAGAGTTGTGATGCAACAAGCACAGTATATTGCGTGTGTAAATGCGGCCGGTTTTGTGATGAATTTCTCAATCAAGTACTTGGACAGCAACACAGGCGAGTGGAAGGTCGGTCCGCAGAACAGCGGGAACTATCCCATCGGCCAGGAGCGCTCCCTCAATGCCGCCGACAACGGGGTTACCGTGGGCGCGCCGATGACGGCGGACGTTCATGCCATCTTGGGCGTCAGCAACGATGGCAAGCCGTTGGTTTCCTACGCGGCCAACGGCCAGACGGCCACGTACAATGTCCACGGCACCACCCTGATCTACAGCGTCGATCTGGTGGCAGCCGCGCAAGCCGCCGGCGCCGGCCAAGCCGCGCGCGGTCGATAACCGGCCGTACGGGCCTTTAACTCAACTGCCCTTTGATGGGCAGTTCGCGAATGCGCTTTCCGGTGGCCGCGAAGATGGCGTTACAAATCGCGGGCGCGATGGGCGGTACTCCCGGCTCACCGACGCCCGCGGGCGGCGCATCGCTCTCGACGATATGCACGTGCGTCTCGACCGGCGCCTCGTTGATGCGCGCCACCGGGTAGAGATCGAAATTCGATTGCTGAATGCGGCCGTGTGCGGCGGTGATTTCGCCCATGAGCGCGATGCTCGTGCCAAAGACCGCCGCACCTTCGAACTGCGACTTCACACGGTCGGGGTTAATCACGCGTCCCGGATCCACCGCGATATCCACCCGCGGAATGCGGATGTGGCCATTATGCACTTCCACGTCGGCCACGGCCGCCACGTAAGTCAGGAAGCTCCGATGCGCCGCGATGCCCAGCGCGCGGCCCGGCGCGGCCTTCTTGTTCGCCCAGCCGGAATTACGCGCGGCCAGTTCGATCACGTTGCGCAGCCGCGCCGTATCGAACGGGAATTTCGGATCGGAGCGCGCGCCCTTCTCGCCCTCTTTGCCAAAATCGATCACGCGCGGGTCGCCGATCAATTCGAGCAGATACTCCACGCGGTCACGCCCTGCCGCGGCGGCCAGTTCGTCGGTAAACGTCTGCACGCCGAACGCGTGATAGATGTTCGAAACCGAGCGCAGCCAGCCGATGCGCACGTGCGCCTTGGCCGGTCCGTTCTCGACGCGCAGGTTGGGGATTGGATAGGGAATGTCCGTCCAGCCCATGCTGAGCTGGAAGCCGCCGTATTCCTCGTTCGGATTCCCCTGCATGGCGATGGGCGGAAACACGCTGCGCTGCAGCCAGGCCGTGGGACGGCCGCGGTCATCCACCGCGGCTTTCATATAGAGCGCTGCCGGCGAGTGGAAATAATCGAAGTGTACGTCGTCCTCGCGGCTCCAGACCACCTTCACCGGCTTGCCCACTTGCTTCGAAAGCAGCGCGGCCTCGGCCACGTAATCCGGCTTCGACTTGCGTCCGAACCCGCCGCCGAGCAGTGTCACGTGGCATTCCACGTCTTCCTTCTTAATGCCCACCGCGCGCGCCACGGTATCCTGCACGGCTTGCGGATCCTGCGTGCAAGTCCAGGTGACCACCTGGCCGTTCTTGAATTCGGCCACGGCGGCCACCGGCTCCATTGAGGCGTGGGCCAACATCGGCGTGTAGTAGGAAGCTTCGAGCGTTTTGCCGCCCTTGGCGAACTCCGTGTCGACGTTGCCCAGCTCGCGCGCCACGCGTCCGGGCTTGCGCGCGGTATCGATCATCTGCTGCTTGTAAGCGGCCGAATCGAACGCGCCGTTCTCGCCCGCGTCCCAAGCGACCTTCAGTTTCTTGCGGCCCTGGAGCGCGGTCCAACTGTTGTTGGCGATCACCGCCACGCCGCCCAGCGCCTTGAATCCGTACGGCGGCTTGGCCAGGTCGAGCATGACCACCTGCTCGACTCCCTTCACTTGCTTCGCGGCAGCATCGTCGCAGGTCTTGATGGTGGCGCCCATGACCGGTGGGCGCTCGATCGCCGCGTAGACCATGCCGGGCATACGCGCGTCGGTGCCGAACGTAGCCCTGCCGGTGACGATCGGCTTCAGATCCACGATGGGAATCGGCTTGCCGATGTAGCGGAACTGATCGGGCGTCTTGTAGCGGACCGCGCTCTTATCGGGGACCTTCGCCGTGGCAGCCGCGCCAGCCAGCTCGCCGTAAGCGAGCTTGCGGTCGCCGTTGTCGTGCGCCACGAAGTGATTCTTGCCGTGGCATTCCGATTCCGGCACACCCCATTTCGCGGCCGCCGCATTTTCGAGCATGGTGCGCGCGGTCGCGCCGGCCGTGCGCAAGATATCGTAGAAGTCGCGCACGGAGCACGAGCCGTCGGTATCCTGCGAACCGTACTTCGGGTCGCCGAGCGCCTGGATCACCTTCACGCGCGCCCAGTCGGCTTCGAGTTCATCGGCCACGATCATGGGCAGACCCGTCCGGCAGCCGGTGCCCATTTCCGAGCGATGCGCCACGATCTTCACGGTGCCGTCCGGCTCGATGCCGAGATACACGTTGGGCTGCCAGACCGCGTCCGCCTTCGCTGCCGGGACGAGCGGCGCGGCCAGTACCAGCGCCCCGGCCGAAAACATCTGGCCCAGAAATCCGCGCCGCGAAACATTGCTGATGACGGGGGTCATGCTTCCACCCCCGCCGCCATCTTGATCGCCCGGCGGATGCGCTGATACGTCCCGCAGCGGCAGATGTTGCCCTGCATTTCGGAATCGATATCGTGGTCCGTGGGATGCGGCTTCGACTTGAGAAGCGCGGCCGCCTGCATGATCTGGCCGCTCTGGCAGTAGCCGCATTGCGGCACGTTGCAGGCTTCCCAGGCCTTCTGCAGTGGGTGCTCGCCTGCCGGGCTAAGCCCCTCGATGGTAGTGATGTTTTTGCCTGCCACGGCGCGCATGGGCGTCAGGCAACTACGCGCGGCCTCTCCGTTCACATGCACGGTGCAGGTGCCGCACAGCCCCATGCCGCAGCCGAACTTGGTGCCGGTCAGCGCCAGTTCGTCGCGCAGGTACCAGAGCAGCGGCATGTCCGGATCGCCGTCGAAACGGGCCGGCTTGCCGTTAATCGTCAGGTGGATCATTGGATATCGCCTCGGTTGCTGCTTCTCGTTCAGTATACCCTTAGCCCGGCCGCGTTGGATTGTGATACCGTCTTAGCTAATCCTTTTTGGAGGTGACGCGTGCAAGCTACTCTCCCACCGCCGCCCACAACGGCGCGGGAATCCTCTCGTGTGCCGCAGACCGTGGTTCGCAACGTGGCCGTCGATGCCTACCGCGGCATGGTGATGCTTTTGATGATGGCCGAAGTCCTGGAACTGGCGCGCGTGGCGCATGCCTTCCCGGGCAACTGGTTCTGGGCGTTTCTCGGATTTAACCAGACACACGTGGAATGGTCCGGCTGTTCGCTGCACGACATGATCCAGCCCTCCTTCTCGTTTCTGGTGGGTGTGGCGCTGCCGTACTCGATTGCCAGCCGCCTGGCCAAGGGCGGCACGTTCGGCAAGATGTGGGCGCACGCCATCTGGCGCTCGTTCCTGCTGATCGCGCTGGGCATCTTCCTGCGTTCGATGTACACCCCGCGCACCTATTTCACCTTCGAAGACACGTTGACGCAGATCGGGCTCGGCTATCCGTTCCTCTACCTTTTGGGATTCCGCAAACCGAAGTGGCAGTGGACCGCGCTGGCGGTCGTCCTCGGCGGCTACTGGCTGGCGTGGGCGCTCTACCCGGTGCCGGGTGCGGGATTCAACTGGCAGTCGGTGGGCGTGCCGGCGGACTGGCACCACTTCTCCACCGGATTCGCCGCGCACTGGAACAAGAACGCGAATTTCGGCAACGCCTTCGACCAGTGGTTCCTCAATCTTTTCCCGCGGCAGCACCCCTTCGTCTATAACGATGGCGGATACCTGACGCTCAGCTTCATCCCCACGCTCGGCACCATGATTCTGGGGCTGATTTGCGGGCGCTGGCTGCGCGCCGACGCGCCGCGCATTCCGTTCAAGCAGTTGCTCACCGCGGGCGTAGGCTGCTTCGCCGCGGGCGTGCTGCTGCACTACACCGGCATCTGCCCGATCGTAAAACGCATCTGGACTCCGAGCTGGACCTTATTCAGCGGCGGCATCTGCTTCTTCTACGTGGCGATCTTTAGCTGGATCATCGACGTGAAGGGCTTCCGCAAGTGGGCGTTTCCGCTGGTGGTGATCGGCATGAACTCGATCGCCGCATACATGATCGCGCACCTGTTCGAGCACTTCATCGTCAGCTCGCTGCACATCCATCTGGGGCCGAACTTCTTCGCTTTCCTGGGCCCGGGGCTGGAGCCGTTCCTGCAGGGATCGGCCGTGCTGTTCTGCTACTGGCTGATCCTATACTGGATGTATCAGCGCAAGCTGTACCTGAAGATTTGAAGCGCATATTCCTCATTGCAGCAGGCAGCCTGATTCTAGCGGCGGCGTTGCTGTACGCCGGCGATTACGTGGTGCTCCGTTCCAAGGGAACCAGCCAGTTCGGCAGCGTCACGGTGCGGCGCGTGTATGCCGTCGCACAGAAAAACGGCTCGACAGAGTACATGTTCGATCCGCCCGCGCCACAGGCCTGCGTCAACTCCTTGTTCTCGCATATGGGCAGTCCGCCCTGCTGGTATCTGAGCAAGCACCCGCGGCAGCAGATCAAAGTCGGTGAAGCACCCTCCCGGGAATAACCCAGCCGCCTGGGGACTTAGGTGCTTTAGAATCCATCACGTGCGCACGCCATCCGGCAGCCTTCGTTTATGATGGGGAAGGTGCGCCTGCGCTTCGCCCGCTATGTGACGCTGTGGTTGCTCGCCTCCGCACCAGTCGTTGTGGCGCAGAAACAGGATTACTCCGGGCAGATCATTGCCGCGGTGGCATTCGCGCCTCCGCAACAACCCCTAACGGATGCGGAACTGGCCAATGTTCTGCCTCTCAAGAAAGGCGAACCGCTGCGTATGGCTGACGTGCACGCGGCGATCGAGCGGCTGTTCGGTACCGGGTGTTACCAGGATATTCAGATCGACGTGGAGCCTGCGGTCTCAGGCGTCACAGTCCGGATCATTACTCAGAACAGTTGGTTCGTCGGTCACGTTGCCGTGCAGGGGCACGTCTCCGATCCGCCGAACCGTGGGCAACTGGCCAACGCCACGCGGTTAGATCTTGGTCAGCCTTTTACGGAAGCCGACATCGGGCCGGCGCATGAAGGTATCGAGCGCCTGCTCGAAAGCAACGGCCTGTACAGCCCGCAGATTCGTCCGGAGATCACCTATGACCCGGCGACGGAGCAGGCGAGCATTCGCTTCGTAGTGGACTCCGGACGCCGTGCCCGCTTCACCACGCCCCTGATTGCCGGCGATGCCAAGATGCGGTCCGCCGAGATCGTGGGCGCGACACATTGGCGGCGCTGGCTGATCGGCGGATGGCGCACCGTCAACCAGGCGCGGGTCCGTAAAGGCGTGGAGGGCGTGCGGGCAAGGTACGAACATCGCGGACGCATGGAGGCCCGCGTCTCGCTCAAAGGCATGCAGTACAATTCGGACACCAACCGCAGCCGGCCCTCGCTCGATATCGACGCTGGACCGCTGGTGCAGGTGCACGCCATCGGCGCCAAAATCTCGCAAAACAAGCTGCGCAGCCTGGTGCCCATCTTCCAGGAACACACCGTGGATGACTCCCTGCTGCTGGAAGGCGCACGCAACCTGCGGGATTACTTCCAGTCGGAAGGCTATTTCGACGCAGAGGTCGAGTACAAGCGGCAGCGCGTGGTGAACGACAAAGCTTCCATCGACTACCTGGTCAATCCAGGCCGGCGCCACAAACTGGTGCTGGTCGAGATTCAAGGCAACCACTATTTCCGCGCCGCGGACATCCGCGAGCGCATGTTCCTGATGCGCGCTTCGCTGCTGCAGTTCCGGCACGGGCGCTACAGCGGAGCGCTGTTGCGGCGCGACGAAGAGAGTATCAGCAACCTGTATCAATCTAACGGCTTTCGGGACGTGTCCGTCACCCATAAAGTGGTGGACGGCTATCAGGGCAAGACCGACGACCTGGCGGTCTTTATCCAGATCCAGGAAGGCCCGCAATACTTCATTCACAGCCTGTCGATAGACGGGATCACGAAGCTCGATAAGAAGCAGTTAGCCGGCCAGCTCAGTTCCGTCGAGGGGCAGCCGTTCAGCGAATACAACGTGGCGGTCGACCGCGACGTCATTTTGCGAGAGTATTCCACGCATGGTTTCCCGAACGCCACGTTCGAATGGAATTCCAAGCCGGCGGCGGAGGCCCACCAGGTGGACCTTTCGTATGTCATCCAGGAAGGGCAGCAGCAGTTCGTACGGGACATTCTAATCCGGGGTCTCGAAAACACACGCCGCAGCCTGGTCGAAAGCAAGATGCTGCTGAAGCCGGGCGATCCGCTCTCGCCCACCGCCATGCGCGACACACAGCGCGACCTCTACGATCTGGGCGTTTTCGCGCGGGTCGATACAGCCATCCAGAATCCGGATGGCGATTCGAGCGACAAATACGTCCTGTACGACATGGAAGAGGCGCGCAAGTATTCGGTGGCCACCGGCTTCGGCGCTGAGTTTGCCCGCATCGGTGGCTGCTCGACGTGCCTGGAGGCGCCGCAGGGGCAGACCGGTTTTGCTCCGGATTTCACGCTGGACGTTTCTCGTCTGGACCTTTGGGGCGTGGGGCAGAGCCTTAGTTTCCGGGGCCGCGTATCCACCCTGGAGCAGCGCGCGCTGGTCAACTATACCGCGCCACGCGTTCGCGGCAACGACAAGCTGACGCTGTCGTTCACCGTTCTATACGACGACAGCAAGGACGTGCGCACATTCACGGCCAAGCGCGAAGAGGGCTCCGTGCAGCTCTCCGACCGCCTGTCGAAGTCGCTCACCCTGCTCTACCGCTACACGTACCGGCATGTGACGGTCGATCAATCGACGCTGAAGATTTCGCCGCTGCTGATCCCCCTGTTTTCGCAGCCCGACCGGGTAGGCGAACTTTCCTGGAGCATCGTGCAGGACCGCCGCGACGATCCTATCGAGACGCACAAGGGCATTTACAATACGATCGACATATCGGCCGCGCCGCGCGCCCTGGGATCGGAGACCAGTTTCGGACGCTTCCTGGGGCGCAACGCGACCTACCATTCGTTCGGCCACCGCTACGTGCTGGCCCGCGCCACCAGCTTCGGCATTGTGCACCCGCTGCGCGGCGTGTCGAATCCGATGACCGCCATTCCCCTGCCCGAGCATTTCTTTGCCGGCGGCGCCACCTCGGAGCGCGGCTTTCCCGATCTGCAGGCAGGGCCACGCGACCTGGTGACCGGTTTCCCGCTGGGCGGCACGGCGCTATTGATGAACCAGACCGAGCTGCGTTTTCCGTTGCTCGGCGAGAATCTCGGCGGCGTCCTGTTTCATGACATGGGCAACGTCTATAGCAGCCCGTCGGCGATCTCGTTCCGCACCGATCAGCATGGGCTCTCGGATTTCGACTACATGAACCATTCCGTGGGTTTCGGCGTCCGCTATCGCACG
This sequence comes from Bryobacteraceae bacterium, assembly GCA_035541265.1. Lineage (GTDB taxonomy): Bacteria > Acidobacteriota > Terriglobia > Bryobacterales > Bryobacteraceae > Bog-159. The sequence continues at coordinate 10,793 of DATKNQ010000324.1, read as the reverse complement.
CCCATCGGCCCGGTGCGGCTGGATCTGGCGTACAGCATCAATCCGCCGCACTTCATCGGATTCGCCGGCAGCTTTAGCGATCTTTTGAATGCCGGACAAGAGCCCTGCCAGACGCAGCCGTACAATTGCGTGCCGCAGAGCATCAGCCACTTCCAATTCTTTTTCTCAATCGGACAGACATTCTGATGCGGCGCATCTTTCACCTGACGATCGTTTGCGCGGGCCTGCTGGCGGGCCGGACATGCATGGCCGAAATCGTCGACCGCATCGCCGTTTCCGTCGGCAATCGCGTGATTACGCAGACTGATCTCGACCGCGAGATCCGCATCACGGCGCTGCTGAACGGCGAGAAGCCGGACTTCAGTCCCGCCAACAAGCGGCGCACGATCGAACGCATGGTCGATCAGTGGCTGGTGCGCAGCGAACTGGAAGCCAGCCGCTACCTGCTGCCTACTGGCGCGGAAGCCGCGGCCGAGCTGCAGCAGGAGAAGAATCGCTTCGCCGATGACGCCGCCTACCGGCGCGCTTTGGCCGGCTACGGCGTAACCGAGCAGGATCTGAAAGACCGGCTGCTCTGGCAACTGACCCTGATCCGCTTCATCGATCTGCGTTTCCGGCCCGGCATTCAGATCGGCGACGAAGAGATTCGCAAGTACTTCGACGAGCATGTGAAAGCCGCGGCCACTCTGGCGCATCCGGTCAAGACGCCGGCGCTTGCAGATTACCGCGATAGCATCGAGCGCATGCTGATCAGCCAGGCGGCCGACGAACAGGTCGAGCAATGGCTCAAAGAAGCGCGCCGGCGCACGCGCATCATTTATCACGAGGAGGTGCTCCAATGAGCCGGCGAGCGCGTTGGATATGGATCGCCGCGGGCAGCGTGGCGGCGCTGCTGTTGATTCTGGCGGCGGTCACCGTTCTGGTTCTGCGCAGCGATTGGTTCCGGGTACAGGTGCGGCGGCGCATCATCGCGGAGGTGGAGAAGTCCACGGGCGGCCGCGCGGAGATCGGCGCGTTTGGGTTCGAATGGTCAAAAATGCGGGCGGAAGTTGAGGATTTTACCCTGCACGGAACCGAGCCGGCCGGTGCTGCGCCGCTGTTCCGCGCCGATTCCGTCGTGGTGGGGATCAAAATTATTTCCGTGATCGAGCGCTCCGTCGATATCCAGTACCTGGATGTGCGGCATCCGCAAATCGATCTGATCGTGTACCCGGATGGCCGCACGAACCTGCCGGCGCCCAAGGTGCGGCAACCGGGCAAAAGCGTGGCGGAGACCATCCTGGACCTGGCCATCGGCCGCTTCACCCTGCAAAATGGCAGCTTTGAGATCGCGGGCCAGGGGGCCACGCCGTTCGATGCGCTGGGCCGCGGGTTGCGCGCGCAGTTTACTTATGACACGGCCGGGCCGCGTTATCACGGGCAGATCGCGATCACGCCCGCGGAACTCCATTGGGGACGCTACCGCCCCGCCGCGCTCGATGTAGCTCTGACGCTGGCGGCTTCGGCAAACCGCATCGACATCGAATCCGGCCGGCTGTCGGCCGCGCAGTCGCAGGCGGAGTTCTCAGGCGCGATCGAGAGCTTGAAGGACCTCTCCGGCGCCCTGCAATATAAGGTGCGTACGTCGCTGGGCGAAGTCGTCCGCACGCTGGCGCTGCGTACGCAACTGGAGGGTCCGGTTTCGCTGGCCGGTACGGCGCGTTTCCACGGCCCCTCGGACTATTCGGCCATAGGCACACTGCACACCGCCGGCCTGCTCTTCCGGCCCGACCCGCACTTCACCCTGCACGATTTCCGCGCCGATGCCGCTGTCAATATCGATCCGCGGCGCATTGCCGTGACGGGCATGCGGCTCGCAGGCACGGCTATGGCGTCGCTTTCCGGGAAGCACCGGCCTCTCGAACCGATTCCGGTCAGCGGCCGGATTGAGAACGTGACGCTGCGCGGACAGACACTCGACGCCAGCGGCATCCATATCGATGTGCTGGACGGATCTTTTGCGGGCAAGACGCAGATCGAGGGATTGAAGCGTGTGCAGGTCGAAGGGGATGTGGACGGCTTCGACGTGCGAAAAATGATGCGCGTCTACAACGGCCAAAGCGTGCCGTGGGACGCGTTGGCGTCCGGCCCCGTGCAATTGAGCGCTACGCTAGGCGCGCCGGAAACATTGCGGCTGGCAGCACACATGGCAATCGCGCCCGCGGGAACCGGCGCGCCCGTGCATGGATCGATCGACGCGAAATACGATGCGGCGGGGGACCTGCTCGATCTGGGCAGTTCGTGGCTCTCGCTGCCCTCTTCGCGCATCCAATTTTCGGGAGTGCTCGGCCGCCAGTTGCGTGTGCACGCGGACTCGCGCGACCTGGACGATGTGCTGCCGGCCTTCGATGTCCAGTCGCTGCCGGCCAAGCTGCAGCACGGCGAGGCGACGTTTGATGGATCGGTAGCGGGCAAGCTGGAGGACCCGCGCATTACCGGGCATGGGAGCGCCACGAATGTGGAGTGGCCGGGCCATGTGTTCGACACTGTGAGCGGCGATATCGACCTTACCAGCGCAGGCGTTGAGGTGCGCAACGGCAGCCTGCAGCAAGGCGCTTTGCGCGCGCACGGAGCGGGCCGGCTCGGTATGACTGACTGGAAGGTCGACGGCCAAAGTCCGCTGTCGGCTGCGGGCTCGATTCGCAATGCTGCCGCGAGCGAACTGTTGGCGCTGTCGAATATCCGCAACCTGCCGGCCGGCGGGACCATCCGTGCGGACGCGAAGGTATCCGGGACCGTTGGCAGCCCGCGGATTGAATCGTCGATCACCGTTACTCAGGGAGAGATCGGCGGCGAGCCGTTCGACCGGTTCGACGGCGCGGTGACTTACTCCGGAGACACCGCAGAGTTGGCCGGCGGGCGCCTGGTGGCAGGCGGCAAGAGTCTGGCGTGCACGGCGCGCTACCATCACCAGTCTGGAAACTTCGGGCAGGGGCATCTACAATTCCAGGCCGATACCAACGCCATGCCGATTGGCGAGTTTCAAACCCTGGCGAAGGACTATGCGGGCATCGCCGGCACCGCCGAAGTGCACGCCACCGGGGAACTGGACATAGCGCCGTCCAGGCCGGGCCAGCGGCCTTGGCGCCTGGCCGCATTGAACGGCCGGTTCGATGGGCGCGGCCTGCGCATCGGTGACCAGCCCTTGCGCGATGTGACGCTTACAGCATCCACCCGGGGCGCCGAATTATCAGCGCAGCTCGCGTCGGAAGTGGCCGGGTCGACGATCCAGGGCGAAGGAAAGTGGCGCTTGGCGGACGACTATCCCGGCAGCGCGCAGGTGACCTTCAAGGGCCTGGACCTCGAGCGCTTACGCGTCTGGCTGCGCGGCGCCAAGCCGCCCGGCGGCATTGCGCTGGACGGGTCCGCTGAGGGCGCTTTGACTTTGACAGGACCGGCCATCGACCCGAAACTGTGGAAGGCCGAGTTGCGCATCCCTTCGCTGCAGGTGGGTCCGGCCCCGAGCTTGACTGACCACCGGAATCCGCTGGCGCTGCATAATCCGACACCGATCACAATCACCATGGAACGCGAGGTGGTGAAAGTCCAAAGCGCGCGGCTGGTAGGGCGCGCCACCGACCTGTCGCTCACCGGGATCGTGAACCTGCAGCAGAAGAGTACCTTCGACCTGCGCGTCGAGGGCAAATTCGATCTGGCCACCTTGCAGGATTTTGACCGCGAGATCGCCGGCGACGGCATCATTCAGACCGGTGTGAGCGTTAAAGGACCACTGGCGCAGCCGCAGATCGCCGGCCGGTTGGATATTCGGGATGCCAGCATCAACCTGACGGACCTGGCCGTGGGGGTATCCAAGGCCAACGGCGTGATCCTGTTCGATGCCAGCCGCGCCACCATTCAGAGCTTCCAGGCGGAAAGCGGCGGCGGAACGGTGGCGCTTTCCGGATTCGCGGGCTACACGGCCGACGCCCTGGTCTTTCGCCTGCACGCCTCCGCGCGCGAGGTGCGGCTGCGCTATCCGGAGGACTTCAGCACCGTGGGCAACGCTTCGCTCAACCTGACCGGCAGCAGCGATAGCAGCACGCTCTCCGGCCGCATCACCATCCTGCGCACGGGCTTCAACCCGCGCTCGGATTTCAGCTCCATCCTGGCCAAGTCGGCCGAACCGGTGCGCACGCCGTCGGCCCAAACCGGCCTGCTGGCCAACATGCACTTCGACGTGGAGATCGACACGGCGCCGGACATCACGTTCCAGACCTCGCTGGCACAGGGCTTGCAGGCCGAAGGCAGTCTGCGGCTACGCGGCACGGGCAGCAATCCATCCCTGCTCGGCCGGATCAACATCACGCAGGGCCAGGTGGTATTCTTCGGCACGACGTTCAACGTCAACCAGGGCTCGATTGCCTTTTACAACCCCGTGAAGATCGAGCCGGTGCTCAATATCGATCTGGATACCAAGGCGCGCGGCATCGACGTGATCCTGAATATCTCCGGACCCGTGAACAAGCTGAATCTGACGCCGCGCTCCGACCCGCCCATGCCGTTCTCCGACGTCGTGGCGCTGCTGGCGACCGGGCGCTCGCCGACCTCCGACTATGCCACGCTGATGGCCAGCCCTGCCGCGCCGCAATCGCTCCAGCAGATGGGCGCTTCCGCGCTGCTCGGCGAGGCGATTGCCAGCCCCGTAACGGGCCGCCTGCAGCGCTTCTTCGGCGTGACGCGGCTGAAGATCGATCCCACGCTGACCAGCCTGACCGGCGTTGAAAACAACCCGCAAGCGCGCCTGACCATCGAACAGCAAGTGACGCCGGAGATCACCTTAACCTATATCACCGACGTCACCAGCAGCAATCCGCTGGTGATCCAGGTGGAGTGGGCCTTCAGCCGCCACTGGTCGGCCGTGGCGCTGCGGGAAGAGAACGGGCTGGTCGGGCTGAACTTCGTCTACAAGCGGCGATTCTGATCAGCCGCGCCCCACGAACGGCATCTGGGTGGCCATCACCGTGAGGAACAGGACGTTGGCGTCGAGGGGCAGGCCCGCCATATAAAGGACCGCATCGGCCACGTGGCGCACGTCCATGACCGGCTCCGGCCTGCGGGACCCATCGGCCTGCGGAACGCCGGCGGCCATGCGGGCGGTCATCTCGGTCGCGGCGTTGCCGATGTCGATCTGTCCGCAGGCAATGTCGTACTTACGGCCATCCAGGGCGATCGACTTAGTCAAGCCGGTGATGGCGTGCTTAGTCGCAGTGTAAGGCGCTGAATTGGGGCGGGGTGCGTGCGCGGAGATTGAGCCGTTGTTGATGATTCTGCCGCCGCGCGGCGTTTGCTCCTTCATGATTCTGATGGCCGCTTGCGCGCATAGGAACGCTCCCGTGAGGTTGACGCCGACTACCTTAGTCCATTGTTCGTAGGTAAGGTCTTCCATGGGGATGGCAGGCGCACCCACACCAGCGTTATTGAAGAGCAAGTCCAGGCGCTGGAAGGTCCCTCCTACTTTGGCGAACAATTCCCGCACGGCCACCGGATCGGAGACATCCGTAGGTACCGCGAGCATGGCGCCCCCATCCGGCTGAGCCATCGCCGCCGTGTGGTCGAGTTCCGGAGCCCGCCGGCCGGCCAGTACGACGGCATATCCCGCCGCCTGCAAGGCCAGGCTCACCGCGCGGCCGATCCCGCTGCCCGCGCCAGTCACCAAAGCGATTTTGCCGTTAGCCGCCACTACAGCTTACGCTTCCTCCTGCCGATATAGAAAACGAGCGCACCGGGCCGCGTGTGGCCCGGGCAAAAGGAGCAGGTCCGGTGATCCGGAGTGGGGATAAGGCCTGCAAGTGAAGCATGAATCAACGTCTCGTATCCGTATTGGCTTTCGCGTTTATCGTCTCCGCCGGTGCCAGTTTTCTACTATACCGGCTTTTGTCCAGCCATATCACGCCGCAGACGGCGCATCATTCGACGAAACTGGTTTTGGCCGCGCGGACTCTGGAGCCCGGCACATTGATCCGCGAAAGCGACCTCAGCCTGGGCGACTGGGCGGGGGCAGTTCCGCCCGGGGCCCTGCAAAAACAAGAAGAAATTGTGGGCCGGGGGGTGATTTCGGCGATTTTCGGCGGCGAGCCGGTCGTCGAGAACCGGCTGGCCCCCAAAGGTGGAGGCGCCGGTCTGGCCGCGCTGATTCCGAAAGGCATGCGCGCGGTGGCCATCCGGGTCAATGAAATTGTCGGGGTGGCCGGTTTCGCGGTGCCGGGCATGCGCGTGGATGTGCTGATTTGCGGCAGCCCTCCGGGCTCTACAACCACGGGCGGCGTTACCCGCACGCTGCTGCAGGACGTGGAGGTGCTCTCCGCCGGACAGCATTTTCAGAAAGACGTCGAAGGCAAACCGATCTCCGTGCCGGTCGTGAATCTGCTGGTCACCCCGCAGCAGGCGGAGATGTTGAGCCTGGCCAGCACCGAGGCCACCATCCAACTCGTGCTGCGCAATCCTTTGGACACGGCGGTCGCCAAGACCACGGGTAGCGCGGTGGTCGAACTATTTCATTCCGGCGAGCCGGTTCAGGAGAGGCCCAAGCCGGTCCTGGCGGGTCCGAAGCACGGAGCGCCCGCGCGCGCAGTGCCGCCAGCCGCGCCGAAACCGCCTCAAACCGAAGCGGTGGAAGTCATTCACGGCGTGAAGCGCGCCGAAACCCAGTTTCCGCAGGAGGCCAGGCCATGAATCGGCATATCTGCTGGCTGGCAGCCGCGTCGTGGATCGTGGCACTGCCGATGTACGCGGGAGATGGAGGCGCCGCGACCCTCCAGGTGACGGTAGGCAAATCGCTGCTCCTCGACACGCCCTCGGACCTGCGGCGCGTCGCGGTCGCGGATGGCGAGTTCGCCGAGGCCCTGGCGGTGACACAGCGCGAGGTGCTGATCAACGGCAAAGCGCCCGGCGAAACATCGGTCATCATCTGGCAACGCGACGGCGTGCGCACAGTCTACAACCTGGACGTGCTGCCCAACCCGGCGCGCGTCGAAGCCGTGCAGCAGGAATTGGCGCGGGCGCTGCCCGGCCAGCCCGTGAGCTTCGATTTCGCCAACAACACGGTCTTTTTGCGCGGCACGGTAATAGATCTTTCCAGCGCCGAGCGCGCGGTCAGCATGGCCGCCACGCTGGGCAAGGTAGTCAACCTCTTGCGGGTAGAGGTTCCCGCGCAGCAGCCGCAGATTCTGTTGCGGGTGCGGTTCGCCGATGTGGATCGATCCGCCACCTCGGCGCTGGGAATCAATCTGCTCAGTACCGGCGCCGGCAATACAGTGGGGCAAATCACCACCAGCCAGTTCGGCCCCGCGGTCCCGCAGACTGCCAATGGTTCCATGCAGTGGGCGTTCTCCGACGCACTGAATGTCTTCCTGTTCCGTCCGGATTTGAATCTGGGCACCATGATCAAGGCGCTGGAAGCCAAGAACCTGCTGCAGATGCTGGCGGAACCCAACCTGCTCGCGATCAACGGTAAGCCCGCCAGTTTCCTGGCAGGCGGCGAGTTTCCGTTCCCGGTGGTGCAGGGCGGCGCTTCGGTGGGCAGCGTCACCATCCAATTTCGCGAATACGGCGTGCGCATCAACTTCCTGCCGGAGATCACCCCACGCGGATCAATCCGGCTGCGCGTGTCGCCGGAGGTCAGCTCACTCGATTATTCGAATGCGCTACAGTTCCAGGGGTTCACCATCCCCGCGCTGGCGACGCGCCGGGTGGATACGCAAGTCGAGTTGGCCAGCGGCCAGAGCTTCGTCATCGCCGGGCTGCTCGATAACACCATCACCGAGACGCTGAACAAGATCCCCGGTATCGGCGATATTCCGGTGCTCGGAAAGCTCTTCCAAAGCCGCGCGCGCACGCGCAGCAATTCGGAATTGATGGTCCTGGTCACACCCGAGCTGGTGCAGCCAATTCCGGCCGGCGCGCCCGTCCCCGCAGTCAAGCTGCCCGAACCCTTCCTGCAGGGTACGTCCAAGACAGCCCCGCGGACTCCCGGCGCGGACGTGACCGGAGCGCTTCCCCATCTGCCGGTGCGCCAGGATATTCCGATCGAAGAGCTGTTGGAAATCGAGAAAAAGGCAGCCGCCCCGGCGCCGGTCACCGGGTCCGGCCCGGCCGGACCAGCGGCTTCAGGAGAAGGGCACTAATGGCATCCCTCATCGTTGAACAGGATTCTACTCCGGCGGCCACCGCACCGCCCACAGTCGGGATCGCAATCGGATCGTCCGTCCTGTGGGACCACGTGCAGGAAGCGCTCCGCAGCTTGTCCGTACGGGTCGTCATGGAACAGCGTGATCTGTGCAACTGGCCGCCGCTGGTCGACCGGCTGCAGTCCCTGCGGCCGGACGTCGTGCTGCTGGACATTACCGGTCTGCCGGTGGCGCTCGAGGAAGCCGTGCATGCCATGCGTGCCGCATTGCCCGAGACCATGCTGGTGGCGCTCGACACTTCGGCGCAGCCGGATACCATTCTGGCGGTCGTGCGCGCCGGCGCCAACGAGTTCCTGTATCCGCCGCTGGGCGCCAATTTGCAGAAGGCCATCGCGCGCCGCGCGGCCATCCGGCCCCGCCCGCGCGACGACAGCCGGCCTCCCGGCAAGGTCCTGGGATTCCTAGCTGCCAAGGGCGGCTGCGGTGCGACCACCATCGCCTGCCACCTGGCCACCGAGTTAGGCCGCGTCAGCGCGCAGCGGGCGGAGCACAGCCTGCTCGCCGATCTGGATTTGCACTCCGGCATCGTAGGCTTCCTGATGAAGGTCAAATCGCCGTATACGGTGCTCGACGCCGTGCAGAACCTGCACCGGCTGGACCTGAGCTACTGGAACGCCCTGATCTCGGCCGAGTGGCCCGGGCTGGAAATCATCGCGGCGCCCTCGGGCTATCTTCCCAAGGACCCGGTCGCGGGCGAATCGCTGGGGAAGGTGGTGAACTTTGCGCGCTCGCACTACGCCTGGACGGTCGTCGATCTGGGCGCCGGCCTGAGTCTCTCCACCTTTACGATCCTCGACGAAATCGACGAGATCTATCTGGTCACCACCCTGGAAGTTCCGTCGCTGCATCAAGCCAAGCAGGCGGTGCAGACGCTCATGAACGCGGGCTATGGCAACCGGCTGCACGTGATCCTGAATCGCACGCCGCAACGGCCGGACGTCACCTCCGAGGAACTGGAACGTATCCTCGGCCTGCCCATCGACACGATGTTGCCGAACGATTACTACGCGCTCTACGACGCATTCTGTAAAGGCAAACTGCTGCCGCCGGGCACGCACCTCAGCCGGCAGATCTCGAATTTTGCCATGCGTGTGGCGGGCGCGCCGGTCGAAAAAGGCAAGCGCCGCTTCAGCCTTTTCGGATAGAGGTGCGCCATGATGGGGAATGTCTGGAACGGATCGCCGCGGCCGCCCGCTGAAAACGGTTGGGTAGCGCGTTTGTTTCACCGTGAATCGTCCACCCCGGAGTATCAGCAACTGAAGTTTGCCTTGCACAGCCAGTTGCTCGACCGTCTCAACCTGGAAGCGCTCTCCGCGATCCCGGAAGAACGCGCACGCGTGGAGATCCGCAGCGCGCTGGTGCGCCTGGTCGATCAGGAGAAAACGCCGCTCAGCCGCGCGGAGAAGGACCGGGTGGTCGAAGAGGTGCTCGATGAAGTCTTCGGGCTTGGGCCGCTCGAACCACTGCTGCAAGACCCCACGATTTCGGACATCCTGGTGACCACGCCGCGCCTCGTGTACGTCGAGCAGGCGGGCAAGCTGCATCGCACGCCCGTGCAGTTCAAAGACAACGCGCACCTGTTGCGGATTATCGAAAAAGTGGTGGCGCAGGTGGGCCGCCGCGTGGATGAATCCTCGCCCCTGGTGGATGCGCGCCTGCCGGACGGGTCGCGCGTCAACGCCGCCATTCCGCCGGTCGCCGTGGATGGGCCGCTGCTGTCCATCCGGCGCTTCGGACGCCGCGGCCTGCGTCCGGAAGACCTGGTGCGCGGGCTGGCGTTGACCGAGGGCATGCGGCAGGTTCTAGAGTATTGTGTGCGGGCCCGCCTGAACATTCTGATCAGCGGCGGCACGGGCTCCGGCAAGACCACGCTGTTAAATGCGCTCTCGAGCTATATTCCGGAAGACGAGCGCATCGTCACCATCGAAGACGCGGCCGAGTTGCGCCTGCAACAGACGCACGTCGCGCGCATGGAAACGCGCCCGCCGAATATTGAAGGCGCCGGCGCCATCCGCATCCGCGAACTGGTGATCAACGCGCTTCGCATGCGCCCGGATCGCATCATCGTGGGCGAGGTGCGCGGCGAAGAAGCGCTCGACATGCTGCAGGCCATGAACACGGGTCACGACGGCTCCCTGACTACGGTGCACGCCAACAGTCCGCGCGACGCGGTGGGCCGTCTGGAGGTCATGGTGGGGATGGCCAACGCCAACATGGGGGTGCGCGCCATCCGCCAGCAGGTAGCTTCAGCCGTGGATCTGTTTGTGCAGGTGTCGCGTTTCAGCGACGGCTCGCGTCGGGTCACCTATGTCACCGAAGTCACCGGGATGGAAGGCGAGCTGGTTACGTTGCAGGATCTGTTTGTCTTCGAGAAGCACGGCTTGGGCGAGAACGGGCGCGTGCGCGGATGTTTCCGGTCGACCGGCATCCGGCCCAAGTTCTACGACCGTCTGGTGGCCTGCGGGCTCACGCTGCCGGCCGAGATCTTCGACTGCTTCCAGGAGGTGTCGTAGCCATGCCCGTCTCGGTGCCGCTGTTCCTTGTGCTGTTCACCTGGGTGCTGCTGTC
>DATKNQ010000323.1:0-3309 GCA_035541265.1 Bryobacteraceae bacterium | reverse complement strand
GCGATGCCCAGATGATCGAGGAACGCCGTGTAGTCGGAGCCCGATCCCAAAGCGCCGATCCGCAGATCCGCGCGGTGGCGCACCTCATCGCGCTCGGCAACGGGCGCACGCGAGATGCGCGCCATATGGTCGCGCTCCCACGCCGTGATGTGCTTCTCGGGGTCCTGAACGTCATGCGCCACACCGTTGATAAACTTCTCGAGCGAGTGCGATCCGGCCACGAACAGGAAGCCGCGGCCGTTGCCGTCCGAGTTCACGTACATGGCCGCGTGCCGGCGCAGTTCCGCATCATGCTCTTCCGCCCATTCTGTCGAGCCGAGCAGGCCCGGCTCTTCGCCATCCCAGACGCAGTAAATCAGCGTGCGTTTCGGCTTCCAGCCTTCCTTCTGCAGTTCGCCGAAGGCGCGCGCTTCTTCCATCAGGGCCACTGTGCCCGAGATGGGATCTTCGGCGCCGTTCACCCAGGCGTCATGATGATTGCCGCGGATGATCCACTCGTCCGGATAAGCTGAACCGGGAATGCGGGCGACCACGTCGTAAATCTTCTTCTGGTCCCAGTTGAATTCGAGCTTCAAATGCACGCGCGCCGGGCCAGGGCCGATGTGATACGTGATGGGCAGCGAGCCGCGCCACGGCTCAGGAGCTACGGGACCGGTCATTGCCGCCAGTAATGGCTGCGCGTCGCCGTACGAGATCGGCAGCACGGGAATCTTGGTCAGGGTCTTCGCTTCCTTGATCGGGAGCCGCTTGGCGTTCTCGTCGGCGCCGACGCCCGGCGTGAGCGGATCGCCCGGATAGACCGGCATGTCCATCACGCTGCCGCGCTGCACGCCGTCTTTGTTGCGGTAAGCGCCTTTCGGAAAAACGTCGCCCGCGAAGTAGCCGTCCTCGTGCGGATCGGAATAGATGATGCAGCCGATGGCGCCGTGCTCGGCGGCGACCTTGGGCTTGATCCCGCGCCACGATCCGCCGTAGCGCGCGATCACGATGGCGCCCTTGACCGAGATTCCCAGCCGGTCGAGCTGCTCGTAGTCGTCCGGCACGCCATAGTTCACGTAGACCAGCGGCGCGGTGACGTCGCCATCGATCGAGTAGGCGTTGTAGGTGGGCAGTTGCTCGTCGTGCTGGCCGGAGGTGGGGTCGACTGACTCGGTAGGCTCGGCGAGCTTGGCGGCGAAATGCTCGGGCGCGACCAGTTCGAGTGCGCGGTATTTGGGCGTAGGGAACAGCACTTCAAAGGTCTCGATATGCGCGTCGAGGCCCCATTCCTTGAACTTGGCCAGAATCCACTCGGCGTTTTCCTTGTCGTAAGGCGAGCCGACGTGGTGCGGACGCGCGGAAAGATGCTGCATCAAATCGTGCAGATTCTCCGTGCTGGGGATCGCGCGGAACTTCACTTCCCACTCGTGTTCGGCGCGCGCATCATCGGGCGAATAGCCGCGCAGAACGGGCGCATCGGCGGCGGGCGCCAGCGCGGCGCACACCAGCAGCGCCAGACAGGCCAGGTGCAAGCGATTTGTCATGAAGGAAAGAATAGCAAAGGGCGAAGCGAGGATGTGCTGCCTACGCCGCCGGCAGAGACAACACGCCCTTTTCCCGCAGGCCCGATAATGCCAGGCCATACCGGCCGCGGATTCCGGTTTTCTCGAAGATGTGCTTTAGGTGGATCTTCACCGTTCCTGGCCGTATACCCAGTTGGGTGGCGATGTCCCGGTTTTTCAGCCCCTGCTCGACCAGTTCCACCACTTGCAGTTCGCGCGAGGTCAGGTTTGCGCGGTTGCCCCGCGCCATGTGCTCGGGCTCCTGCAAGACGCTTTCCTCCATCCAGGTATTCCCGGTGGCGACCGTGCGGAGGCACTCGAGCAGGGTTTCGATGGGCGCGGTCTTCCGGACGACTCCCAGTGCGCCGGCTTGAAGCATGTGCAACGCCTCGGATTCGGCGACGTTCGTGCCCCAGACGACGGCGGCGGTCGGGATGCCAGCGACGTGCAGACGCTTCAGGCAGTCCATGATCGCGTGAGTGCCGAAACTTTTGTCCAGGATCATGATGGCCGGCAAGTGTTGACGGGCGATTTCCAGGCCACCCAGTAGCGAGCTATCGGCCGCGGCCAAATGCAGATCGTCGCACTGGCTGAGCAGTGCCCGGACGCCTTCAATAGCGATCGGCTCGGTATCGCAGATCGCCACCGATTTCGAAGTGATTGGGATACTCATGTGGCTCTCGTGCGGCGGCTGGCGGGTAGCCGCCAATCGCCACGTTCCAAAAATTGGCTCCGATTTACAGGACTGTAGTCGTCCGAAGTAGCCAGGACTCTCAGCTTTTTGATGTAGGGGTGGATTTAATATTGATGGTGCCCCGGCACTGTGCGGAACCGCACCGGCAGGGGACGTCGTCGATCTTGTCCGAGAAGTGGTAGTCGACCGTCAGTTCCTCTCCCCGGCGGATGTCGCGCTTACTCATATAAAGGATATGGCCCTTGAATATCCATGTATAAAGGTTGGGATCGCAGCAGTGGTTGATCAGTTCCGCCCCGCTGCCGCCCACAGCCCCGTCCAGGGTCCAGTAATTGTCCAGGGTGAAGAGATATGTACGCGGCCCCATGCCCCGCCGGCGGGTCTCGCGGCGGCTGATCCGCTCGCCGGTGTATTCGATGACCTTGTGACGCGCGGGGATCGATTCGGCTGCGTAAACGCCCCAGCCGTGAATGCCAGAGCGGGCCACATTCAGGCGAAAACGCGCCATCTTGGGATTGATCGTAGGCGTCTGGTTCCTTCCACGAGCGAGCACTTTCCGAGAATTGTACCGAACGCCACGCGATTTGAGAAGGGGTGGCGAACGCTATAATGCGAGAACGTGATTGAAATTTCGAACGGCGCCGCGGCGGAACTGTTTCAGAATGCTTTCACCTTCGCTGCCAGACAACTGCGCGCGCTAATCGAGCGCCATCCCGATTTCTATCCGATGTACACGGCAGGCGGCCGCTGGCAGCACACCGGCGAAGCTTGGACGCACTGGTGCGACGGCTTCCTGCCCGGCATGCTTTGGATCCTTTATGCCCGTCAGCCGGCCGGCAGTGCGGCATCCCGCTGGTGGCGCGAGCAGGCCATCCGCTACTCCCGGCCGCTTGAGCCGCGCAAAGCCGACCGGACCGTGCACGACCTGGGCTTTCTGTTCATGTCGAGCTATTACCGCTGGTATGGTTTCACGCCGGATCCCACCCTGAAGGCGGTGCTCGTCGAGGCCGGGCGCACCATGGGGTTGCGCTTTCAGCCGAAGGGCCAATATCTGCGCTCTTTTGTTTCGCCCGA
>DATKNQ010000322.1:0-21564 GCA_035541265.1 Bryobacteraceae bacterium | reverse complement strand
CCGACCACACCGGCAGAAATCGATGAGCCAAGCGACGCCTTGCTGAAGTTGATCAACGTCGATTCCGTCCAAGTCCCACCCGTCTGGGCTGGCGGCGTCAGCAAGAATAGTGTCCCCCCGCTGGGCGGCGTGCAGGTGGTTACTGCGGACGTGGTGATGAGCGCCCCGGACGGACTGATCAACACCGAGCCAAAGAGGCCCCGTGGGAGGTTGTCACACCCGCCGGAAGGCATGCTGTAGAGAACGTTCTGAGTCCACGGACCGCCTGGTGCGGACGGCGGTATCAAGTTGAAGACCGTTCCACCGTTGTTCGCTCCGCCCCAGCGCGTCGTTCCGTACAGGTTTCCGGCCGCATCGAAAACCAAGGTGTCCGATGGGATCTCACCGTCCGGCCCGCTGAAATTGTGGAGCACCGTCTTCTCCCAGCCGCTCGTGCCCTGCCCCAGTTCGAAAACCGTGCCGTATTCCCCCGTGCCTCCCGTGTAGGTCGTGCCGAAGAGTTGCCCGTCTTTGGATTGCACGAGCCCACCGTAAGGCGAGGCGCCGTCGGCTCCGCCCTTGAAGCTATAGATCACCGAATACGTCGCGGCCGCCGCGGCGGGTTGCATGGCGAGGATCGCGAGCGCTGCGAAAATCGCCGCCCGTGCTGACGTCAAACGCGAAAACTGCATCCCTTTTCCCCCGCTTCCATTTGTGGAATTCTACCATGCCCAAAACGCGCCGGCCCCGCAAGAACCCGAGTAAACTAAGAACATCAGTTCACCAGTCAAGCAGATCAATCCCTGGATCATCGCCATCTCCGTCATGTTGGCCACCTTCATGGAGGTGCTGGACACGACCGTGGTCAACGTGTCTCTGCCGCACATCGCCGGCAGCATGTCGGCCAGCATCGATGAAGCTACCTGGGCGCTGACCTCCTACCTGGTCGCCAATGCCATCATCCTGCCCATCACCGGATGGCTGGCGCGCACCCTCGGCCGCAAGCGCCTGCTCACCTGGGCCATCGTCGGTTTCACCAGCGCGTCGTTTCTGTGCGGCCTGGCCCCGAATCTGCCCGCGCTGATTTTCTTCCGCATCATCCAGGGCGCTTCCGGCGGCTGCCTGCAGCCCATCTCGCAGGCCGTGATGCTCGAAGCCTTCCCGCCGCGCGACCGCGGCAAAGCCATGGCCTTCTGGGGACTCGGCATCGTCGTCGCGCCCATGCTCGGCCCGGTGCTCGGCGGCTGGCTCACCGACAGCTATAGCTGGCGCTGGGTTTTCTACATCAACATCCCCATCGGTGTAATGGCCATCCTGATGACGCGCGCCTTCATCTTCGATCCGCCGTACCTGCGCCGCGAATCCACCGGCATCGATTATTGGGGCATTGGCCTGCTGGCGATCGGCATCGCCTGCCTGCAGATCGCGCTTGACAAGGGCCAGGAGGACGATTGGTTCTCCTCCCGCTTCATCCTGACCCTCGCCATCGGCTGTGTCGCCGGGCTGAGCTCCTTCATCGTACGTGAGCTGGTCACGCGCGATCCAGTCGTGCACCTGCGCGTCTTCCGCAATCGCACCTATGCCGTCGGCGTCTTCCTGATGACCATGCTCGGCTTTGTGCTCTACGGCAGCCTGGTGCTGCTGCCCATCTTCCTGCAGACGCTGCTCGGCTACCCGGCGATGGAAGCCGGGCTGGCGCTATTTCCCCGCGGCCTCGGATCGTTTCTGGGCATGCCTCTGGTGGGCGTGCTGCTCGCGAAGTTGGACTCGCGCAAGATGTTGGCCGTCGGCTTGGTCGGCGCGTCATTCACCTTGTTCCAGCTTTCCTGGCTCAACCTGAACGCCGGATACTGGGACATCTTCTGGCCGCAGTTTTTTCAAGGCGCCGCGCTGTCGCTGCTCTTCGTGCCGTTGACCACCTCCACCATGGATCCGATTCCGGTTGAGGAAATGGGCAACGCCACCAGCCTGTTCAACCTGCTGCGCAACATTGGCGGAAGCGTGGGCATTTCGGTGTCGGACACCTACCTCTTCCGCCGCCAGCAAATGCATACCCAGATGCTGGGCCGCCACGTGAATCCCTACAACCAGACGGCCATGAGCCTGATACAGGGCCTGCGCTCCACGCTCGAGCGGAGGGGCGAAGATGCCGTCACGGCCATGCATCAGTCACTGGGCGCGATCTTCGGGATGGTGCAACAACAGGCCGCCATGCAATCTTTCGTGGATACCTTCCGCGCGTTGGGATTCATTTTCCTGTTGCTGGTACCGCTATTGCTGCTGATGAAGCGCCCGGGACACAAGGGCGGCCCCTCGGCGATGCACTAGGCTTGCGGCAACACGATCACCAGCTCCATCTGCGGATTCGGAAAATCGCCGGGCACGTACGCCGCCAGGTTGCGTGCGCGCACCACCGCTTCCCACGAGCCGCCGCTCTGATTCAAGCTGAAGTACTGATAGTTCAGCTTGATCGGAATCGCGGAGGGAGGCGTCAGCACGTGCATCAGCGCAACGCCGGGCAGCGCTCGCTGGAGCAGGTGTTCCACCGCATCCACAGAGCAGATTTTGATCAACTGCGGCGTCTTGGCGATCAGGTCCGCCTGGCTCATATCCGCGCTCACCGCGAGATACAGGCGGGTCTGTTGCAGATACTTCTCGTTGTCGATCGACGTGGCGTAAATCGACGGTTGCACGCGCTTCAGCGGCAGCGAAATGCAATTGCTCGGCACCACGGTCTCGAGCAGCAGCCGCAGTTTCTCGTCGAGATCCGTGAAGCAGGCGCCCAGGTTGTCATGATCGTAAGGCGGCAGATCGCGCGGATGGATCTTCACCGAAAATGTGCTCAGCGACCCCGCCAGCGAAAGCATCGCCGAATAAAGCGCCTCCGGATGTCCCTTGCGCGTCTCGAACAGATGGCGGAATACGGGGAGGGCTGCGTTGACGGTGTACAGCAGCCAGAACCGCGGAATGTCGGCTGCTGTGAAATCCGCCAGGCTCTGATTTTTCTGACGGCGCGCGCCAGCCAGCTCAGTGCTTTTCGCCGACAGAATCTCGACCAGGCGCCGAGCGATCGAAACCAGGTAATCGCTGGCTTCGAAATCGAGCAACGGCGGCACGAAGCGCGGGTCCAACTGAAACAATCCGGCCTCGGTCTTGCGTACGCGGGCGACGTGCAGCGTGGAACTGCCCTCGCGATTCTCCGTGTCGGCCGCCAGCCGCAGGTTCTTGCGCGCCACCATGATGGGTTTCTCGGATTGACCCGTATTCTCGTCGCGCACCATCTCCACTTCGGCGCGATAGCGGGTTTCGGCGTCGCGCCGCGCGCTGGCGACGTTGTATCCCCGCTCGCGATAATTCGGAATCGCCAGGTACACGTCCACCGCCTCCACGTCCGCCTGGAAATGGTCGGCGAGCGGTTTGACGGGCGGCGCGGCATCGGACTCCGGTATATCGAACAGCAGCCCGTCCGGGAAAATGCCGGCGGCTTCGGACACCACCAGACTTCCCGCGGCCAGAGCCGCATGATCGATCCGCAGATGCCGGAAGCCCCATGGGCGGAACTCGAGCGCCTGCAGGTCGAATTGCAGGGTCTCTTCCAGAAACCGGTCCTGGCTCTGCAAGTGTTGGGGATTGAGGAACGTCCCCTTGGTCCAGATTACGGGCTCCAGCCGCCGCATCGCAGTCCAAGGTAGCAGAATCGGCCGGGTGGCGCAAAGCCTGCGGTGCGCGGGCCTGCGCGGGCCAGCGCCGCCGGATCGGCCTGCTGACAGGTTAAACTGCCGGTAGGCCGGCCGGGCCGGCCAGGATGAAAGACATGTTGAAGCCGCTCTCCCTCGCCGATGCGCAGCGTTTGCGCGAGTTCTTCCGCCAGGCGAACTATACCCACCAGGAATTCGAAGGGCGCCGCTTCCTCGCGGAACTGCCCTCGCGCTCGGGCACCCTGCCGTTGATGCTCGATCATACGCGCGAGCCTACTCTTCCAAACCTGATCCTGCGATTGTTCTTTCTGAACGTGCCGGTAACCGCCGCGCATGCCGAAAGCCTGGTGCCGGCGTCCATCGTGGCTGCCCTCGTCGAATCCGGCATGTTAGTTCGCGGTGCCGGCGGCACACTGTCGTCCACCGTCATGCTCACGCCCTGCGACGAGTGCCTGTTTGCGGCGGATCGCCCGGCCCGGCTGGATTCGCATCCGCCGGATTTGGTGATCTGGCCGAACCCCACCACCCGTCTGCTTCACCAGTTCACCATCCGCCGCCCTTCGCGCGCCACGCTGGACCTCGGCTCAGGCTGCGGCATTCAGGCCATCTTCGCCGCCGCTCATAGCGAAACGGTCGTTGCCACGGACCTGAATCTGCGTGCGGAGGAATTCACCAGGTTCAATGCATGGCTCAACGGCGTCGCGAACATCGAGTGCCTGACCGGCGATACGTTCGGGCCCGTCCGGAACCGTCAGTTCGACCTGATCGTCGCGAATCCGCCCTTCTTCGTCACGCCTTCCTCTGACCAGATTTATTGCGAAAACCAAATGGAGCTCGATCAGTACTGCCGGCGCATCGCGCGCGAGGCGCCCGCCCATCTGAACGAGGGCGGTTACCTGCAGATGGTTTGCGAGTGGGTCGCGGAGCGCGGGCAATCCTGGCAGGATCGCCTCCGGGAGTGGATCGCAGATAGCGGCTGCGACGCCTGGGTGTTTCGCGGCTATGTCCGTGATACGGCAGGTTACGCGCGCGAACGTATCCGGCAGACGGCGCCCGATGAAAGTGGAGAAACTCTACAGCGCTGGCTCGATTACTATCGCGAACGCGGTGTTGCTGAAATCCATGGAGGAATTGTGGCCATGCGCCGGCGCTCCGGCCCTAATTGGGTGCGGTTTGAGGAGATGCCCCTCGATCCGAACCAGCCGTTCGGCGAGGCTGTCTGCCACGCGTTCGCCTCCATCGATCAGTTGGAGCAGCATGGCTCGGATGACGAACTGCTGGCCGCGCATCTCAGGCTTTATCCTGATACACAACTCGATCAGCAATTCCGTCAATCAGGTGGCAGATGGCAAACCAGGGGGATGGCGTTGCGCTTCACCGGAGGGATACCTGGTTCTATGCGTTTGGAGCCGATGGTCGCGGATTTCCTGGGCGGGATGGACGGCAGCACAACGCTCGCCGAGCTCATCGAAGGCTTCGCCCGGAAGGCCGCCGCGCCCCCCGAAGTGGTTCAGCGCGAGTGCCTTTCCGTCATTCGCAGACTCATGGAGCGTCGCTTTATTCTGCATTGAAGCGGGGTGCCCAAGCTCGTCTGTGATGAGAAAGTGTACGATTACGGACTAAAACTATCTTGAATTTAACCCCCTTGACGAAAGCACTTTAGCGAAATATAGTGACTTAGCCGGAGTTTTTCGGCGCTGGAGGGCAGATGGCAAGAGAGAGCACGCAGCACAAGCTGGACCGGGTACGCTCACCCCGAGTGCAAATCACGTATGACGTCGAGATTGGCGGCGCCATCGAGTTAAAGGAATTACCATTCGTCGTGGGAGTTCTAGGCGATCTGACGGGTCAACCCGAGGAGCCGCTTCCGAAACTAAAAGATCGAAAGTTCGTGGAGGTGAATCCGGACAACTTCGATAGCGTTTTGGAAGGCATGAAGCCGCATCTATCCTTCTCGGTCGAGAACAAGCTCAGCGAGGAATCCGAAGCAGCCAACCTGAAAGTCGACCTGCACTTCAAGAGCATGGACGACTTCGAGCCTGAAAATGTCGCCCGCCAGGTAAAGCCGTTGAAGGAATTGCTGGACCTGCGCACCAGGTTGGCCGACCTGCGCGGCAGCTTGCAGGGGAACGACAAGCTCGAGGAGTTGCTGCTCGACGCGGTAGGCAATTCCGAGAAGCTGGAGAAGATCAAGGGCGAGATGGGAAAGGGAGAGGGATCCAATGGCTGACACGCAAAGCGCCGCCGCACCGGCTAGCACCACCGAGCAGGTTCAGGAGAAAGGCCTCCTGGACCAAATCGTCGAAGAAGGGCGCTTTGGCGTCGAGCCCGCCTCCAAGGAACGCGGCAAAAACCTGATCAAGGAATTCGTCTCGCAGTTCCTGGATGGTTCCATGACCATCGCGCGCGACGCCGAAATGATGATCAACGCGCGCATCGCGCAGATCGATCACCTGGTCTCATTGCAGTTGAATGAGGTCATGCACCATCCCGCCTTCCAGAAACTGGAAGGCACCTGGCGTGGCGTCAAGTATCTGATGGATCAGAGCGAGACCGGCGTCATGTTGAAGATCAAAGTCCTCAACGTGGGCAAGAAAGAGCTGCTGAAAGACCTGCAGCGCGCGCCGGAGTTCGACCAGAGCGCTCTGTTCAAGAAGGTCTACGAGGAAGAGTACGGCGTGTTCGGCGGATCGCCGTTTGGCGCGCTGGTGGGCGACTACGAATTCGGCAAGCACCCCGAAGATATCGAGTTGCTCGAGAAAATATCGAATGTCGCGGGGGCCGCGCACGCCCCATTTGTGAGCGCGGCGGCTCCGGATCTTTTCAACCTGCCGAGTTACACCTCGCTCGACGCTCCCCGCGATCTGGCCAAGATTTTCGACACCACGGAGTACGCCAAGTGGAAGAGCTTCCGGATGACGGAAGACTCGCGCTACGTGGCATTGACTCTGCCTCGTACTTTGGGCCGGCTGCCTTACGGCAAAGATACCAAGCCGGTGGAAGCTTTCAATTACGAAGAGCACGTGGACGGGTCGGACCACTCCAAGTACCTGTGGATGAACGCGGCCTATGCGCTCGCCAGCCGGATGACGAATTCGTTTTCGCAGTACGGCATGTGCGTGGCCATGCGCGGCGTCGAAGGCGGCGGCCTGGTCACCGGCCTGCCCGTTCACAATTTCTACACCGACGAAGGCGACGTGGCCATGAAGTGCCCCACCGAAGTGCCCATCACCGACCGCCGCGAGAAAGAGCTGGCGGACCTCGGTTTTGTCCCGCTCGTGCACTGCAAGGGCACTGACTATGCCGCGTTCTTCAGTGTACAGACCGCCCAAAAACCCAAGCTGTACGATACCGACTCGGCGAATGCCAACGCGCGGCTATCGGCCCAGTTGCCGTATATCATGGCCGTCTCGCGCTTCGCTCACTATCTCAAAGCCATGATGCGTGACAAGATCGGTAGCTTCATGTCGCGTACCGAGGCCGAGATTTTCTTGAACCGCTGGATCACCAAGTACGTGGTGCCGGACGATACCGCCTCGCCGTCGATGAAAGCGCGTTGCCCCTTGCGCGAAGCGCGCGTGGATGTCTCCGAGGTACCCGGAAAACCCGGCGTCTACCGGGCGGTGGCGTTCCTGCGGCCGCACTTCCAACTGGATGAACTGACTGTTTCCCTGCGCCTGGTCGCCGAGTTGCCGGCGCCGGCTAAGTAAGCATTCACCGGACTATCGGCGAGTGTAACGATTTTTCACCCCGGGTAACTTACCAACAGTAAAAGGAGTATCAACGTGGCTGTTAACGCATATCTTTACGTCGATGGAATCGAAGGTCCCAGCACCAGTAAGGCCAATCATATAGACGTGCTTTCGTTCAGTTGGGGCGTAAGCCAGACGTCGACCTATGGCGCCGGCGCCTCCGGCAAAGAAGCCAAAGCCGGCCGCGCCGATTTCTCGAACCTCACTATCATGAAGGTCCTGGACAAGACTACCCCGCTGCTCTGCGATCATTGCGCGACGGGTAACATTCTGGCCAAAGTCTATCTGGTTTATGACAAGCCGGTGGGCGACAAACAGGCCGATTATTTTCGTATTTGGATCAAGGACGCATTGATCACGTCCCTGCAGTTATCCGGCAGCAACGAGAATCCGACTGAGTCGGTGAGCTTCGCGTTCCAGGGCGTGGAGATCGCCTACAAGCCCGAGAAGGACGACGGGACGCTCGACGCCGCCATTCCCAAAGGCTACGATTGCACGTTGCTGACCGCGGACTTCGCCGCGGATTCGGGCCTGTAGCCGATCGCCCTTCATGACGGCGAAAGAGCTTTTCGACGCTGGTGAGATCAGCAAGGCGGCGGGCGTCCTGGCCGCCCGCTTGCGCGATTATCCCACCGACGCCGCAACCCGCACGTTTCTATTCGAGCTCCTCTGCTTCTCCGGACAGTACGATCGTGCGGAGAAGCAGTTGGGAGTTCTTTCGCAGGGCGGCCAACAAGCCGAGTTGGGGGCCGTCCTGTATTACTCCGTATTGCACGCCGAGAAGAGCCGCCACGAGTTATTCCGTAACGAAGAGTTTCCGAATGTTCCGGCCGCGGCCTCACCGCCCGGTAAGCTGAACGGGAAGCCGTTTCAGTCAATCCGCGACGCCGACCCGGCGATCGGCTCGCGGCTGGAAGTGTTTGCGGCCGGCGCGTATGTCTGGATTCCGTTCGAGCACATCGCCTCCATGCAAATGGAAGCGCCGCGCCGCCTGCGCGACACGCTTTGGTCTCCCGCCAGTGTCCTCACCGGTCCGTCGTTTCAAGGCAAAGACATCGGCGAGGTGCTGATCCCGGTTGTTTACCCCTTCTCCTGGAAATCCGGCGACGAGTCCGTCTGGATGGGCCGCAAGACCGAATGGGTGGCCGACGATCAGGGCCACGAGTATCCCGTAGGGCAGAAGATGTTTCTGGTGGACGGCGAAGAAGTGCCGCTCCTTGAAGTCCGGTCCCTGGAGTTCGCCACCGATGCCTCTACGTGAAGACATCCTCAAGCCGATTCCCGGCGAGAATCCCGGTGGCCCCGACCTGCGTTACGCTCCCGTCTACGACAAGATCAAAGAAGCCCGCCGCGAAGACGACCAGTTAGCGCAGGGCGCCTGGCAGATCGAACGCAAAGTCGCCGACCACGCCGCTGTCATCAAACTCGCGCAGGAAACCATCGCCACCGGCTCCAAGGATCTGCAACTGGCCGCCTGGCTCACCGAATCGCTGCTCAAGACCAAAGGCTTCGCCGGCTTGAACGACGGCTTGGCCTTGTGCCGCGGGCTGATTGAAGGGTTCTGGGATACATTGCATCCGGAACTCGAGGAAGGCGACGCGGAGCTGCGCGCCGGGCCGCTGGATTTTATCGGATCGAAGCTGGACGTTCCCGTCAGGCACGTAGGCCTCAATCGCGAGGGCCACGATTTCTTCGAGTACAAGGCTTCGCGCGCGATCATCTACGAGGATCAGGCCAAGACGAAGGAGCAGAAGTCCGCGCGCGATGCCGCTCTCAAAGAGGGCAAGCTAGCGCCCGAGATTTTCGACCGCGCCTTCGGTGAGACGCCCAAGGCGTTCTACGCGGAAGCCGAGAAGAGCCTGGATACTTGCCTCGAATCGCTGACCGGTATCGACAAGCTGTGCACCGAGAAGTTCGGCGATGCCGCCCCCGCGTTCGGGAAGTTGCATACAGCGCTCGAAGAAGTCCGGCATGTGGTGCACGGCTTTCTACAGAAGAAGCGTGAGTTCGAGCCGGATCCGGTGGAAGAGGCTCCGCCGCCGCCCGCCGAAGCTGCTGCGGCGGAAGGCGAAGCGCCGCCTGCCGCAACCCCTGGCGCGGTCCCCACGCTCGACCTGAATCTCACCGTGCGGGCATCCGCGGAGCCTGCCGACCGCGCTGCGGCGATCGCCGGCGTGGCCTCCGCCGCGCAGTTCCTGCGCAAGCGCGAACCGCTCAGCCCCGCGCCGTATCTGATGTTGCGCGGCCTGCGTTGGGGCGAGTTGCGCGCTTCGTCCGATCCCGCCGTGCTGGAAGCGCCGCCCACCGAAGTCCGCCGCCAGATCAAGGCGCTGGCATTGAACAATAAGTGGCTGGAGCTGCTCGAAACCGCGGAGAACGTCATGGCTCTTCCGTGCGGCCGTGCCTGGCTCGACTTGCAGCGCTTCGTGGTGGAAGCCTGTGGCGCGCTCGGCAGCGATTACGATGCGATCGCCATTGCCATTCGCTCCCAGTTGCGCGCTCTTGTGCGCGATCTGCCGCAATTGTTGGAAGCCACCCTCAGCGACGAGACACCCGCCGCCAACCCGGAAACGCAAACCTGGCTGCGCGAACTGCTGGCCGAGCCCGCCGACGCCGCACCGCTCCCCAAAATGCCGCGCGTGCCGGTGATCGACAATTCGCACGACCGCCAATGGCAAAAGAAATACGTCGATCCGCACGCGCTGGCGACGGAAGCCATGCGCCGCGGCCAGCCGCAAAAAGCTTTTGAGATTCTGTACAGCGAAGTCGAACGCCAGCGCAGCGGTCGCGGCCGCTTCCAGCGCAAGCTGCAGCTCGCGCAAATCTCGATCGGCGCCGGCAAGGACACGATCGCACAGCCGCTGCTCGACGATATCGCGGCAGCCATCGAGACCCACAAGCTCGAAGAATGGGAAGATCGCGAGATGGTGGCCTCCGTCCTCGCCTTCCTGTTGCAAAACAGCAAGAAGATTCAGGCCGACGCCAAGCTCAAGCAGGCGATGTTCGAGCGCATCTGCCGCCTGGATCCGGTGCAGGCGTTTCAGGTATAATCCATGGCGCGCTCCGTCAACGATTCGGCTACCTCCGTCACGCTTTCGACGCTTGACCGTCTCATCGACGAAGACCCCGGCACCTCGACCGAGGTGCCGCTGACCCGTTCGCAATCCGTACGCCGCTTGAAAGACGCCCTGCGCCGCGATCTCGAATGGCTGCTCAACACGCGCCGCATCGCCGAACCGCCCAGCGAATCGCTCAAGGAACTCAACCGGTCGGCATACGTCTACGGCCTTCCCGATTTCACGTCGTACAGCCTGGCTTCCCCGAAAGACCGCCTGAAGCTGGTCCGCCTGTTGCACGCCACCGTCAAGACGTTCGAGCCGCGCCTGGCCAACATCCGCGTGGTCCCGCTCGACGACAAGACACCCGGCACTCGCACGCTGCGCTTCCGCATCGAAGGCCTGCTGCTGATGGACCCTGCGCCCGAGCAGGTCTCGTTTGACACCGTCCTCGAATTGACCAGCGGCGAATACGAGGTCCAGAATGCGGGATGACCTGCTGCTGTATTACGAGCGCGAGCTGACTTACATGCGCCAGTTGGGCGCGCAGTTCGCCGAAAAGTATCCCAAGATCGCCTCGCGCCTGGTGCTCGAACCCTCCAAGTGCGACGACCCGCACGTCGAGCGCCTGCTCGAAGCCTTCGCTTTCCTGGCGGCGCGCGTGCATCTCAAGATCGACGACGAATTTCCTGAGATCACCGAAGCACTGTTGGGCATCGTCTATCCGCACTTCATCCGGCCGATGCCGTCGATGTCGATCGCCCAGTTCCACCTCGATCCGCAGAAGGGCAAGCTCTCGACCGGATGTCCCATTCCGCGCGAGACACTAGTATATTCCCGCCCGGTGGATGGCGTGCCGTGCAAATTCCGGACGTGCCAGGACGTGACTCTGTGGCCCGTGGCCGTCACCGCGGCGAGCTGGACTTCGCCCGATCGCTTGAAGCCGCCGGTCAATGCGGCCGAAGCCGCGGGCGCGCTGCGTATCGAGCTCACCTGTACCAGCCCGGACATGGAATTCTCGAAGCTGGAGCTCGATCAACTCCAGTTCTTCCTCGACGGCGAAAGCGCCCTGATCCACACGCTCTACGAACTGCTGTGCTGTAACCTGCTGCAGGTCGTGGTGCGCGATACACGGCCCGGTCCGCGCCCCTTTACGATCACGCTGCCGCCCTCCGCGCTGCGTCCAGTGGGCTTCGGGGAGAGCGAAGGCATGCTGCCCTATCCCCGGCGCTCGTTCATCGGATACCGGCTGCTGCAGGAGTACTTCACATTCCCCGAAAAATTCTTCTTCGTCGACGTGAACGAACTGCGCCCGGCGTGCGCCGGCCTGAAACGCACGGCTGAACTGATCTTTCTCTTCTCGCGCTTCGAAGGCGATGAGCGCCGCCAGCGCCTGGAAACAGGCGTCTCCGTAAACACCTTCCGCCTGGGATGCGCGCCGGTCGTAAACCTGTTTCCGCAAACCGCCGAGCCCATCGCGCTCGACCAGCAGAAGTACGAATACCCCGTGATCCCCGACGCCCGCCGTCCGCTGGCCATGGAGATTTTTTCCGTCGATCAGGTGGCCAGCCTCAAAGGCCAGCAGCAGGAGATCGTCGAGTATCAACCGTTCTACTCGTTCCGCCATTCCGGACAGCGCGACCGCCAGCAGACATTCTGGGTTGCCAACCGGCGCGCCTCCGTGCGGCCCAATGACGACGGAACCGAAATCGAGCTCTCCCTAGTCGATCTGTCGTTTCAACCCACACGGCCCGCGATCGAGACGCTCACCGTGCGGACGACCTGCACAAATCGCGACCTGCCCTCGCGCCTGCCCTTCGGTAACGAGGCCGGCGATTTCGAAATCGAGTCCGGCGCGCCCATCAAACGCATCGTCGCCTTGCGCAAGCCGACCTCGCCCATCCGCCCGCCGCTCGGCAAAGCGATGCAGTGGCGCCTGATCTCGCACCTGTCGCTCAACTATCTTTCGCTGGTCTCGGAAGGCCGCCAAGCCTTGCAGGAAATTCTGAAGCTCTACGATTTCACCGGCTCCGCCTACGCCGGCAAAACGGTGGAAGGCATCCTCGCGCTCAAGAGCGCCCGCCAGTTTTCGCGCGTGATCTCGGAAGAAGGCATCGCCTTCGCGCGCGGACATCGCGTCGAAATCGAATTAGACGAAGACCAGTTCGTGGGCGGCGGCGTCTACTTGTTTGCCAGCGTGATTGAATATTTCCTGGCGCTCTACGCCTCGCTGAACAGCTTCAGCCAGCTTACCGCCCGCGTCCGTCAGAGAAAGGAGGTCTTGCGCGAATGGCCACCGCGAGCCGGCCGCAGGATCTTGATGTAAGCCGCTCCTTTCTCGGCGAGGAGCTGCACGACCATCCGGGATGGTTCGAGTTCTTTCAAGCCGTCCGCCTTGTGCAGCGGGTACTGCCCGATCGCGGCCTGGTGGGGCGTTTCGTACATCCGGCGCAGGAAGTGCTCCGCTTCAGCAGCAACAACATCCTGGCCTTTCCCACCAGCCAGATCCAGGCGCTCGATTGGTCCGGCGATGGGCCCGCCCGCATGCGGGTGAACTTCATGGGGCTCACCGGCCCGATGGGCGTCCTGCCGTACTGCTACACCGAGCTCATTCGCGACCGCAATCGCGTGCGCGACCATGCGCCGCAGGATTTTCTCGACCTGTTCAACCATCGCATGATCTCCCTGTTTTATCAGGCCTGGGAGAAATACCGCTTCTTTGTCGCCTACGAGCGCGAGGAGCAGGATCGCTTCTCGCGCTACCTGATGAGCTTCGTGGGTCTCGGCACCAGCGGCCTGCAGCACCGGCAGGCGATCGCCGACGAGTCCGTATTGTTCTACTGCGGGCTGTTCTCCATGCAGCCGCGCTCCGCCGCCGCTTTGCAGCAGGTGCTGGCCGATTACTTCGATGTGCCGGTCGAGATCGAGCAGTTCGTCGGAACGTGGCGCTCTCTCGATCCTTCGAACCAGTGCCGCATGGAAGGCGGCGTCCCGTACTCCGATCAGCTCGGCATGGGCGCCATCGCGGGCGACGAGATCTGGGAGCAGCAGTCCCGCGCGCGCATCAAGCTGGGTCCGCTTTCGGTAAACGAGTATCTGTCGTTCCTTCCGGCCGGCGACGCCTGGGAGCCGCTCCGCGCCATCACGTCGTTCTATTCCGGCGGAGAAATTGAGTTCGAAGTCCAACTGGTGCTGAAGCGCGAAGACGTCGCCCCGTGCTCGCTGCGCGCCGAAGGTGAATCGGCGCCGCTGCTCGGTTGGTTCAGTTGGATCAAGTCCGGACCCACGTTCGCGCGCGATCCTGGAGACACGGTTTTGTTACTGAATTGAGTTTTCTCAGAAGCACAAAGGGGCGCGTCTTCCCGCGCCGCCATAGAATAAAGGAACTCCGCACAACGAATGCGGCGCGGGGCGCCCCGTTTTGTGCGAGTTCACAAGGAGTTGCAATATGGCAGTCAATCTCAGAGCTCTGATTGGAAAATTGAACGACACGACGCGCAACGCGCTGGAAGCCGCGGCGGGTCTGTGCCTCTCCCGCACCCACTACGACGTGGAAGTGGAGCATTACCTCATGAAGCTGCTCGACTCCTCGAGCGCCGACCTGTCGGCCATCCTGAAGCATTTCGAAGTCGACAAGTCGCGCTTCGCCGCCGAGCTGACGCGCAGCCTCGACAAGCTCAAGTCGGGAAACGCGCGCAATCCCGCGCTCAGCCCCACGCTGCGCAACATGCTGACCGAAGCCTGGACGCTCGGCTCGATCGACTATGGCGCGGGCCAGATCCGTTCCGGCTTCACTATCCTGGCGCTCGCCACCAATGAAGATCTGGCGCGCATGATGCGTGAGGTTAGCCGCGAATTCCAGAAGATCAACGCCGATAGCCTGCGTAAGGATTTCGCCGCCATCGCGGCCACATCCAGCGAAGAAGCCGAGGCCGAAACTGCCGCAGCGGCGCCGGAAGCGGGTGGCGCGCCACGTCCCATGGGCGGCAAGACGCCCAATCTCGATCAGTACACAATCAACCTCACGGCCAATGCCAAGGCCGGCAAGGTCGATCCGGTCCTCGCGCGCGATTTCGAAATCCGCCAGGTGGTCGACATCCTTACGCGCCGCCGCCAGAACAATCCCATCCTGGTAGGCGAAGCGGGCGTCGGCAAGACCGCCGTGGTCGAAGGCTTTGCCATCCGCATCGTGCAGGGTGACGTGCCTCCCGTGCTGAAGAACGTGGAAGTCCGCACGCTCGATCTGGCATTGCTGCAAGCCGGCGCGGGCGTCAAAGGCGAATTCGAAAATCGCCTGAAGAGCCTGATCGCCGAAGTGAAGAACTCGCCCACGCCCATCATCTTATTCATCGATGAAGCCCACACCATGATCGGCGCGGGCGGCCAGGCCGGACAGAACGACGCGGCAAATCTGCTGAAGCCGGCACTGGCGCGCGGCGAGTTGCGCACCATCGCCGCCACCACCTGGTCCGAATACAAGAAGTACTTCGAAAAGGATCCCGCGCTGGCCCGCCGCTTCCAGTTGGTAAAGGTGGAAGAGCCCACCGAGACACAGTGCCAGTTGATGATGCGCGGCATCGTGCCGGCACTCGAAAAGCATCACAAGGTGCGCATTCTCGACGAAGGCCTCGCGGCGGCCGTGAAGCTGGCGCACCGCTATCTGCCGGATCGCCAGTTGCCCGACAAGGCCGTCAGCGTGCTCGACACCACCTGCGCGCGCCTGTCCCTCGGCCAGAACGCCACGCCCGGCCCGATAGAGGATGCCACCCGCACGCTCGACGATCTGGAAGTGCAGGAGCGCATCCTCCAGCGCGAAGCCGCCGTGGGTGCCGACCACTCCGAGCGCCTCGCGGAGATCGCCAGACAAAAAGCCGAAACGCAGGCCACGCTCGAATCTCTGCGCGCGCGCTGGGATAAAGAGCGCGAACTGGTCGGCCGCATCCGCGAGATCCGCGGTCAGCTTGAAACCGGCATCGCTGTCGCAGCCGGAGCCGCCGCAGCCGCCGCGCCCGCGACGGGCACCGATGGCACTGCCCTGCGCGCGGAACTCGATAAGCTGAATGCCGAACTGGACGCCGTGCAGGGCGAAAAGCCCCTCATGCGCGTCTGCGTCGATTCCCACTTGGTCGGCGAAGTCATCTCCGGCTGGACCGGCATTCCGGTCGGTAAGATGCTCAAAGACGAAATCGCCACGGTGCTGAAGCTCGAGTCGCATCTGGGCGCGCGCGTCATCGGCCAGAGTCACGCGCTCGAAGGCATCAGCCATCGCATTCGCACCGCGCGCGCCGGTCTCGATGATCCCGCAAAGCCTGTCGGCACCTTCCTGCTGGTCGGCCCCAGCGGCGTCGGCAAAACCGAAACCGCGCTGGCGCTGTCCGATCTGCTCTACGGCGGCGAGCATAATCTCATCACCATCAACATGTCGGAGTTCCAGGAAGCCCACACGGTCTCCACATTGAAGGGCTCGCCCCCGGGCTACGTCGGCTACGGCGAAGGCGGCGTGCTCACCGAAGCCGTGCGCCGCCGGCCCTATTCCGTCGTGCTGCTGGACGAAGTTGAAAAGGCCCATCCTGACGTCCTCGAGCTGTTCTTCCAGGTCTTCGACAAAGGCATGATGGAAGACGGCGAAGGCCGCCAGATCGATTTCAAGAACACCATCATTATTCTCACTTCGAACGCCGGCACCGACACGCTCATGAAGCTCTGCGCCGATCCCGAAACCATGCCCGGCGCCATCGGCCTCGTGAACGCCCTGAAGCCGGAGCTCAACAAGATCTTCAAGCCGGCGTTTCTCGGCCGCCTGGTCATCATCCCTTATTTCCCGATCCGCGACGAGAATCTGAAGAAGATCGTGGTGCTGAAGCTCGCCAAGATCCAGCGGCGCCTGAAAGAGAGCCATCGCATCGATCTGACTTACGATCCAGCCCTGATCGACGAAGTCGCCCGCCGCTGCACCGAGGTGGAAAGCGGCGCGCGCAACGTGGACAACATCTTGACCAACACGCTGCTGCCGGATATCTCGCGCCAGTTGCTCGGCCAGATCGCCGAGGGCCAGCATCCCGCATCGATCCACGTCGGCCTGGGCGAGGACGGCTCGTTTGTATACTCGTAGAAACACCGGCGCGACCGGAATGGAGACGGCTTGCCAGCGACTCAGATTGACCGGCCATTTCGCGTAAAGACCCCGCTCGGCGATGACGCCCTGCTGCTTGATAGCTTTGTCGGCGTCGAGCGCGTCTCCGAGCCGTTCCGTTTCGTCCTGCGCCTGCTCGCGCCCGATCCCAACATTGACATCCAGAGCCTGCTCACCAAGCCCGCCGTACTCACGCTGACGATAGACGACAGCACCGAACGCCACATCCACGGCAACATCTGCCGCATGAAGCTGCTCGAAGTCGGCTCCGACGGCATGGCCGCCTACGAAGCCGAAGTGGTCCCCTGGCTCTGGTTCCTCACGCTCTTCCACGATTGCCGCATCTTCCAGAACATGAGCGTGCCGGACATCGTGGAAAAGGTTTTCAAAGACCGCGGCTTCTCCGATTTCCAGGCCAGCCTGCAGGGCACCTACAACCCGCGCGAATATTGCGTGCAGTATCGCGAAACCGATTTCAATTTCGTCTCCCGCCTGCTCGAAGAGGAAGGCATCTTCTACTTCTTCCAGCACACCGAAGAGAAGCATACCCTGGTGCTGGCCGACGATCTGAGCGCCTTCGCCCAGTGTCCCGGTGAGAGCCCCGTGCGCTTCATGCCGTCCGAGGGCACCAACCTCGCCGATAGCTGCGTGATTTCGCTCGAGGCCGAATACCGCGTGCTCAGCGGTACGGCCTCGCTCACCGATTACGATTTCACGAAGCCCAACACCAGCCTTTTTTCCACGCTGGCCGGAACGCAGCCCGGCGAGACTTTCGACTATCCCGGAAAGTACACCACCAAAGACGACGGCGACCATTACTCGCGCATCCGCCTCGAAGCCACGGAAGCCGGCATCGCCACCGTGCGCGGCGAAAGCAACATCATGACCTTCGAGAGCGGCTACAAGTTCACGCTCAGCGATCACTACCGCGACAGCGCCAACATGGATTACACGTTGCTGATGGTCGACCATCACGGCCGCAACACCAGCTACCGTGCGGGCGAGGTCGATCCTTTCGACTACCGCAACCGCTTCGAGGCGATTCCCAACTCCGTGCAGTTCCGCCCGCCCCGCCGCGCCCGGAAGCCGATCATCGAGGGTACGCAGACCGCCGTCGTGGTCGGCAAGTCCGGCGAGGAAATCTGGACCGATCAATACGGCCGCGTCGTCGTCCAGTTCTTCTGGGATCGCGAAGGCACCAGCGACGAAAAAAGCTCCTGCTGGATCCGCGTTGCCCAAGGCTGGGCCGGCAAGCAGTGGGGATTCATCTGCATCCCCCGCATCGGCCAGGAGGTCCTCGTCACTTTTCTCGAAGGCGACCCCGACCGCCCGTTGATCACCGGCTCGGTCTACAACGGCGATCAGATGCCGCCCTACACCCTGCCCGATAACCAGACGCAAAGCACATGGAAATCCATGAGCAGCAAAGGCGGCGGCGGCTTCAACGAACTTCGCTTCGAAGACAACAAGGGCAGCGAGCAGATCTTCATCCATGGCGAAAAAGACATGGATATGCGCATCAAGAACGACCGCCGCGAGTGGATCGGCGAAGACCGCCACCTGGTGGTCACGCGCGACAAACTCGAAAAAACCGGCCGCGACAGCCACCTCGATCTCACCCGCGATCACATCGAAAAAATCGGCCGCGACCATCACCTCACCATCAGCGGTAAAGAAGCCATCTCCATCACCGGTTCGCATTCCTTCGCCGTCACTGGCGACGTCATCGAACAATTCAGCGGCAACCACAGCAGCCAGGTGACCCAGAACCTGTATCTGAAAGCCATGCAGGTCGTGATCGAAGCCATGACCGGCATGACCCTCAAAGTCGGCGCCAACTTCATCACCCTCGACCCCAGCGGCATCGCCATCAGCGGCACGCCCATGGTGCAGATCAACAGCGCGGGCTCTGCGCTTTCCGGCAGCCCGGGATCGCTCGTCTCGCCGCTCTCGCCCACCGACGCCACCGATGCCGCCGACTCGCAGCCCGGCCAGACCACCTCAGTGAGCGGCGCGGGCAGCACGCCCGCCGGTATGTCGCTCGATACGATTTCGCCGGCCACACCCGGCAAACAGTCGGCGGCGTCCGATGCGCCGACCCATGATCCGAATTCGCCCGAAAATCAGACCAAGCAGCACTGGATCGAAATCAAGCTGCTGGATGACGACGGCAACCCCGTGCCTGGTGAGCCTTACAAGATCACCCTGCCCGACGGCACCACCGTCGCCGACGGCACCCTCGACGACAAAGGCTACGCGCGCGTCGATAACATCGATCCGGGAACCTGCCAGGTGACTTTCCCCAACTTAGACAAGGATGCGTGGCATCCGCAATGAGTGCCATGAACTATACTGTCTCCCAAGGCGATTGCATCTACAGCATCGCTGCCCAGTACGGTTTCCTTTGGAAAACCATCTGGAATCATCCGCAAAACGCCGCGCTCCAGCAGCAGCGCCAGAATCCCGGCCTGCTGCTGCCCGGAGACACCGTCTTCATCCCCGATAAAACGCCCCGCATCGAATCGAAACCCACCGACCAGCAACATGTCTTCGTCAAGGAAGCGGACAAGTTTGTCCTGCGCCTGCAGTTGCTCGACCGCAATCACAACCCTCGTACCGGCCTGTCTTATGTACTCAGCGTCGATGGCAACCTCACCAACGGAACCACCGATGGCGAAGGCCGCATCGAGGTACCCATCTCTCCGGGCGCCAGCCAGGCGCAGTTGACCGTCCAAGATCAGGGCGAGTCCGAGAAATATCAATTGAATCTCGGCTACGTCAATCCCATCGACGACTCGACCGGCCATCAGCAGCGTCTGACCAATCTCGGTCTCGGCAGCGGCCTGCCGCAAAAGACAGCGCTGATGATGTTCCAGAAGAAGAACGGATTACCCCAAACCGGAGAGATGGACGACGCGACCATCGCCTGTCTGAACAAAATTCATGGCTCATGAGACCATGGTGGGGCAGCCTCTCAGGCTGCGCGAGGCTCTCAGCCTCGCCCAAAAACTATGACGAGTGAAGAATTTCAAATGCGCCTGGCGCAAATCGCACCCGGCGACGACCAGGGCCTGGATGCTCTCGCCCAAGAAGCAATCGAAGACGCGCGCGCAGCCCCCGATATCGCCGTCAAGCTCTGGAAAGAGGCCGGACC
Source organism: Bryobacteraceae bacterium (assembly GCA_035541265.1). Lineage (GTDB taxonomy): Bacteria > Acidobacteriota > Terriglobia > Bryobacterales > Bryobacteraceae > Bog-159. The sequence continues at coordinate 1,792 of DATKNQ010000322.1, read as the reverse complement.
GTATGCGCCACAAGCTAAGCTGGTGCTCTCGCGCCTCGAAGATGTGTCGCTGGTGCCGCTCAGCGCGAAGGGCGATCCGGCCGCGGCAGCCGAAGTCGTGTGGGCAATGCGCACCGAGGGCTTGCACCTCGCGGAACTCGCGCGCAAGATCGTGAAGTACTTCGAGGCGCATCTGGCCGACACCCGCAAGATGCCGGCGCGGTCAGATCTCGGCCCGGTTGAGGAGAAGCCGCCTGCGGTGCGTGTCTGTGACGAAGCGTATCTCCAGATGCGCCGGCTTCTGAATCTGGAAGAGAGTACGGACCAATATCTGCAGAACTCGCGCACATTTCTGAGCCTTCCGGAGGCGCAGAAGGACGACGAGATTCAGAAAGCGCGCAAATCCCGCGCCTGGACCCGCTTCTCTGCGCGCTGACCTCGAACCCATGAGTCCAAACGGCGACAACACCACCAATCGAACCGCCAGCCGGCAGGCGCAGGGCGACACCGCGTCTACCGCCATCGCGCCCGACTACGAAGTCCGCAACATCACCCTGGCGCGGGGAGTTCAGTTTCACAACGACTCAGCGGGCCAATACGCGATCCCCGATTACTTAGTCTCCAAAATAGGCTCCGACGTAGAGACCCTTGACGATGGCACCATCACTTACAATAGCGACAAACAGCATGTAACATTCGTGATTACGCAAGTGACTGCCAAGACCGATTTCAAAACCGCGCTCGAAACTCCCGGCATTCACGTCATCTACTGCGGCCACGCCCGTTTCGGCGAGGGCATGTGCTTCGGCGACGACGATAGCCCCGGCGAGGTCTGGGGGAAGGGAACTGACTCGACCAACGGCCTGTGGCGCACCGGCTTCCCCTACATCGGACTGCCGGTGACGAGCGACATCCTGGAGCACCAATTCACCGTCAATCCCGTCACCGGCGACCAGGACAAGCCCTCCTCGAGCGATTGCCACCCGCACGTGCGCAACGTCTACAGCAAAATGCAGGTGCTGGACGCCTCCAGCTTCGACTCCAGTCTGCTCTCCTACATCGGCTCAACCGGCACGAGTAACGGCTTCTGGGGCTACGACGCGCATAGCGAGGCAGGGAAGTACGAGCGGCACGTCCTGGTCAATTCCGGCTGGACTTCTACCGACGTAGATCCCATGGACCTCGGCGCGACCAACATGTCCTGCAAGGTATTCTGCTGCATCGGCTGCAGCACATTCGTCCATAACTACCCGGTAGTCCGGAAACTGAAGGCCTGGACCCGTAACGGCGACGACCACTATGCTTACTGGACTACCAACGTCACTTATAGCTCACCCATGACAGCTTTCTATTTGTATCGCTTGCTGACTTATCCCACCCGCAATGACTACCAGCCGTGGGCGAATAGTCTCGCTTACGCGGTCCGGATGGCCAATCAGGACTATGTGAACCTGGGGCCCGACGTTGTAGCGCAGCTTTATTAGTGAGGAACCATGGCCGGCGTCCACACAGTCCAACAAGGTGAGCACATGCCGGGTATCGCGCAGCAATACGGCTTTTCCGACTACAACACCATCTGGAACGACCCAAATAACGCAGACCTTCAGTCGCAGCGCCAGAATCCCAACGTCCTCAATCCGGGCGACCAGGTCTACATCCCCGACAAGAATCCCGGCTCCTATTCCGGCGCCACCGATCAGCAGCACCAATACAAATCCACGATCAAGCCTCTCAGCCTTCAGGTCGTACTCGACAAGATGTACTACGAGCCCATCACCAACACCGCGTGCCAGCTTACCACGGGCCTCGACCG
>DATKNQ010000321.1:0-12551 GCA_035541265.1 Bryobacteraceae bacterium | reverse complement strand
ACCCGTCAAGAAAGGGCGAGACATTCTGGATTCCTGGCGAGAAAAACAGTCTGTCCCGCCACCCACCGGGATAGAAGCCAGAAAGGGCGATTCGGGGATCGGTCCGATGCCTAAGTGGACAGTATTGGGGCTAGGCGCTGGGCGCGACTTCGGTCATTTCGAGCGCGAGCAGCGATCCGCACTTGGCGCAGGCGAGGCGGCCGCCGGGCAGCTCGTAGACGGCCGTCGAATCGCACTTCGCGCAGGCCACCGTGGGGTCGGAGGCATCGGGCAGCGGATCGGGCGGCTCGATGCCCGATTGCGTTCCTCCGGCCAGGGTCGTGACCGGCTCGAAGGTGGCTCCGCAATCCGCGCAGACGTGATTGAAACAGCAGTTGGGCGTGCAACTGTAGAACACATCCCTCGATCCGCAGACGGGGCAGGCGAGCGAGAGCTTCGTTGTTTTCACTTCTTGTAATCTAACACCGCGAAACGCGCTTCCGGATACGGACGTCTGCTTCTGAGGAACTCGCGCAAAACGGGGCGCCCCGCGCCGCTTGGAGGCTGCGGAGTTCCTTTCTGTATGGCGGCGCGGAAAAACACGCCCCTTTGCGCTATGCTGGCATTGCAGATATTCAGGACAAAAACAGTATGGGCCATCGATGGTTTTTGATCCTCCTGGCGCTGACTCTGCCCCTCGCGGCCAACGATCCCACGGGGACCATCACCGGGACGGTGATCGATACGAGCGGCGGCGTGGTGCCGAACGCGCGAGTGAGCGTCACCAACGCGGAGACGAACGCGATACGCGACGCCGTGACCAATGACGATGGGGATTTTACCGTCGCCCTGCTGCCGCCGGGGCATTACCGGGTTTCCGTGGAGAAAGGCGGGTTTCGGCGGGCGGTTTTTGAAGACGTCCGGTTGGATGTGGATCAGACGGCGCGCGTCGATTTTACTCTGCAGGTCGGCATCGTCAACGAGGAAGTAAAGGTCAACGACACGCAGCCGATCGTGCAGACGGATACGTCCACGATGGGGCAGGTGATCGACGGGCGGCTGGTGCACGAGTTGCCGCTGAACGAGCGCAACTTTCTGTCGTTCGCGCTGCTGGCTCCGGGGAGCCAATTGCCGGTCGAGGGATCGCAGAACTCGACGCAGGGCGGCGCGGTAAGCGTGAACGGGGCGCGCGAGCAATCGAACAACTTTCTGCTGGAAGGCGTGGACAACAACGATCCGTACATCAATCAATATGTAGCGCTGCCTTCGATCGACGCGATCCAGGAATTCAAGGTGCAGTCGAGCGATTATTCGGCGGAATTCGGACGCAGCGGCGGCGCGCAGGTGAACGTGATTTTGAAGAGCGGGACGAATCAATTTCACGGCGGGCTGTTCGAGTTTCTGCGGAATCGCAATTTGGACAGCAAGAATTATTTCGATTTGCCTTATTGCCCGGCCACGCCGGTGGCAGGCACTTGCGGGCCGATTCCGAGCTTCGATCGCGACCAGTTCGGCGGGACGTTCGGGGGCCCGATTCGCAAGGACCAGACGTTTTTCTTTGTATCGTATGAGGGTCTGCGTTTGCGGCAAGCGACCACGCGCGAGGCCACCGTTCCATCGGTCGAGCAGAAAGACAAGATACCGCAATTCCTGGCCGCGGGCGGGATCCCGATCAATCCTGCCGGCCAGGCGGTTCTGAATTTGTATCCGGCGGCGAATGTGGGCTCGGATCTCTACACGTCGAATACTTATGCGTCGGCGCCGGTGATTCGAAACAACGAGAACCTGGGGCTGATCAAGATTGACCATCACGCCGGACAGAGCAACAGCTTCTCGGCGCATTGGGCGATCTTTGACGAGGACCGCTTCAATCCGTTCGATCCGGTGAACGCGTTCACCAGCGTGCCGGGATATGGAAGCTACACGTTGAACGATGGGCAGAACGGCGGGGTGAGCTGGACACACGTGTTCAGCACGGCGGCCATCAACGAATTCCGCCTGGGATACAATCGCCTGCGCGCGGGCGCGTTGCAACAAAGCTACGGGCAGAACGAGAGCGCGGCACTGGGCTTTCCAGATATTCTGACGCGATCGGTGGATCTGGGATACCCGGACGTGAACATTCTGGGCTTCGACGGCATCGGGGAGCCGCTCAACTATCCGCAGGACCGGCACGATACCACGGTGCATCTTTCCGACAATCTGTCGTGGATCAAGGGGCGGAATCAGTTCAAATTCGGCGCGGATATTCGCGATATCCAAATCGACAATTATCTGGACTACGTCGCACGCGGCGATTGGTTTTTCGACGTGGGTGCCGAGGCGGGCTACGCGGGCACGCCGGGCGAGGCGATCGCGCAATTGGTATCGGGCATGCCGGACTATGTGGTGGCGGTGGCGGGCAACACCTTCAACACGGTGCGTAGCGTGGGGATGAATTATTACATCCAGGACGATATTCATGTGGTGCCGCGATTGCTGCTCAACGTGGGGCTGCGGTACGAGTACAACAGTCCGCCGGTGGAGGATCATAATCGCTTCACGGTGCCCGACCTGACGGCCGCTTCGCTGACCTGCACGCCGGCGCCGGACTGCCAGTTCATCCAGGCGGGTACGGACGGGGTTCCGCGGGCGACTTACCAGCCGACGCGCAGGGATTTCGCGCCGCGCATCGGGGTAGCGTGGCGTCCGATGCGGACCGAGCGGTGGGTGGTGCGCGCGGCGTACGGCGTTTTCTACGACGTGGGGATTTTCAATATCAACATCTTTCCGCGCTTCAATCCGCCGTTCTACGAGCTCGCGTATTACGCCAACAGCGGCTCGAACACGATTGAGAATATCCTGGGCCAGGCGGGGACGGCGATCGTGGAGCCAAACATGATCGCGCCCAACTTTCGCGACGGCTACACGCAGCAGTGGAACGTGGATCTGCAATACGAACTGCAGCCCAACTGGATGATCGATGTGGCGTACGTGGGATCGAAGGGCACGCACCTGGCGGATGTGCGCGATCTGAACCAGGCGAATCCGGTGACGGGAGTTTCGCCCTATCCGGAATTCTCTTCGATTTTGTACGTGGAATCGCAGGCCAACAGCTCGTACAATTCGCTGCAGGTGCGCTCGGAGCGGCGCGTGAACCAGGGGCTGACGTTCCTGGCGGCGTACACGTTCTCGAAGTCGATCGACGATCAATCGGCGGTATTCGGCGGGAGCGTGGGATCGGGACTGCCGCAGAATTCGCAGGATCTGGCGGGCGATCGCGCCTTGTCGGATTTCAATGCGAAGAACCGGCTGGTAGTGAGTTCCGTGTACGACCTGCCGTTGGGACGCAAGTGGTGGGCGCGTCCGGGATGGCGCAGGGGGTTGCTCGGCAACTGGCAGACGGCCGGGATCGTTACGGCGCAGAGCGGGTCACCGTTCACGGTGAATCTGGCGGCATCGCAGTCGGGATCGGCAATCGCGGCGTTTGGGAATCCTTACCGGCCGGACGTGATTGCGAACCCGTACGTGACGGGCCCGGTAATGGCGAATCCGAACACGGCGTGCCATACGACAATCTCGCAGGGGGGCCTGGCGGCGGATGTGGTGAAGCAACCGGGAAGCTGGTTCAATGGGTGCGCTTTCGCGCAGCCCGCGGCCGGGCAGTTCGGCGATCTGGGCCGCAATACGATGACGGGTCCGGGGCTGACGAACGTGGATTTCTCAATGTACAAGAATATCGTGCTGCGTAAGGAGACGCGCCGGCTGCAGCTTCGCGGCGAGGTCTTCAATTTGTTCAACCACCCGAATTTCGATATTCCGAATCATGTGTTCGGGGATCCGAATTTCGGGCAGGTGCTTTCGGAGAACGCGTACGGCAACCGGCCGCCGCGGCAGATTCAGTTGGGCGTAAAATACATTTTCTGAGCGCCGTTTGCATGAAGTACTTGTGCGTCTTCGTCTTTGCCGGCGCCGCTTTGGCGCAGCAGTGCGAGATCGGCGCGACCTTCGGGTACGGATTCTATCGGGACGGGTCAATTTACTCGGCGGAGGGCACGGCGCAGGCGGGCATCCGCAATCGTTTTGCGGCGGGTATCGTGCTCGGCACGGATATCTCGGAGTACGTTTCGGGAGAGTTCGACTATCTGTATCATGACGGGCATCCTTATCTGCAGGCCCCCGGGGTGAAGACCGACATACAAGGTAATTCGGATGCCTTGACTCTGCAGTTACTGTTTCATTTCAAGAAGCGCGACCACCGGCTGCGGCCGTTTCTGGCGGGCGGCACGGGCGCGAAGGAGTATGTGATTGCGGGACCGGCGCCCTATCCGCAGCCGATTCCGCAGATCGCCAGCCTGACGACGAACGATGTGTGGAAAACGGTTTTCACGGCGGGCGGCGGCGTAGAGTACCGGCTGATTCCGCATATGTTACTACGGGTGGAGTTTCGAGATTACCTGACTACTTTCCCGAGGCAGGAGATCGTGCCGGCGCCGCATAACACGGCACGGGGGATTTTCGAACAATTTACTCCGCTGTTCGGCGTGAGTTATACCTTTGGGCGGTAGTTACTCGTCGTGCAGTGAGGTCAGCGGGTCGACCAGCGAGGCGCGCCGCGCGGGCACCCAGGTAGCGAGCGCGGTGATGAACAGCAGCAGGAGCGGTATAGCGACGAAGACGAGCGGGTCGACGTGCGTGAAGGCGAAGAATGACAGGGCCGAGGTGACCAGCGGGCAGACATAAAAGGCTGCCGCGAGGCCCACCGCGACTCCGGCCAATCCGAGTAACAGCCCTTGCCGTAGAATCATGCGCACCACGGAGCCGCGGTCCGCGCCGAGCGCCATGCGGATGCCGATCTCGCGCGTACGGCGGCTGACGGAGTAAGCCACCAGGCCATAGAGGCCCACGGCCGCGAGAATCATCCCGATCAGGCCCATGCCGGCGACAAGCTGAACGATGATGTTGGAGGTCTTCACGGCGCGTTGTGTGTAAAGATCGTACATGGTGCGCTGATCGAAGACCGGCATATCCGGATCGAGCTTGCGCACTTCGGCGCGCAGGACCGGGGCGAGGGAGGCGGCATCGCGGGACTCGGATTCGGCGATCAGGGATGCCTTGGAGGTGGGGTGCTGGCGGAACGGAAGGTAGACGTAATCGATGGGCGGCTCCGCGATCCAGATATACTTGCATTTCTTGGCGACGCCCACGATCTGGACCAGCGGTCCATCGGCCGTGCCAAGATGGAAGCGTCTGCCGAGTGCGTTGCCTTTCCAAAAGTGATTCGCCATCTGCTGGTTGACCACGGCCACCAAGGGCGTGTTGTCACGATCGGTCTCGAGGAATTCGCGGCCGTGCAGGATGGGAATGTTCATGGTGGCGAAATAGCCGTCGCTCACATAGCCGCAGAACGTGCTGATCGTGTACTCGCCGCGAGGTAATTGCCAACCGTCGGGAACCACACCGACGCTGTTTGCGGCGTCCTGCATGGGCACCGTTGAGCTGACGGCCGCGGATCTGACGCCGGGGGCCAGGCGCACGCGATCCAGCAGATCGTGAAAGAAACGGGAGCTCCGGTTTTCGGAATCATGCACGAGCTGCGTATCGAAGCTGGTGAGGTAGAGCTGATCGGTGCGATAGCCCGGGCCCGGCAGGAGTTGGTCGCGGAAGCCTTGCACCAGGGCGGCGGAGATCGCCAGGAGCAGGAGCGATAGAGCCACCTGGCCGGCCACGATTGCGTTGCGGCCCCACAAGCGGCGCCGGCCGCCGCTGTCGGCATCGGCCGACTTGAGGGCCGGCACGAGATCCGGATGCGTGGCGCGCAGGGCGGGTGCGAGACCGAACAGGAGTGTGCTGAATATGGAGACCGCGAGCGTGAAGATCAGCACCCGCGGGTTCACGCCGGCGTCAAAAGCAACCGGCACGTCCGACGGGATCGGGAAGCTGTGCCAGAACTCGCCCATGGCATAGGCCACCAGCACGCCGCCGAGTCCGCCGCCCAGCGCCACCAGGACGTTTTCGATAAGAAGCTGGCGAACGAGGGCGGCGCGGCCGGCGCCGATCGCCAGGCGTACGGCGATTTCTCGCGTGCGGGCGCGGGCGCGGCTTAACAGCAGGCTGGCGACATTGGCGCACGCTACCACCAGCACACAGAAGCTGAGCAGCAGGAGCATGGCGGTCATGATCATCTGCGAGGGGCCTTGCGCAATGCGGAACTGGGTCTCCGTCTCGACGCGCAGAAGCTGATCGCGGCTGGGGTGGGAATGCAGCTTTTCAAGGCCACCGGCGAGCGCGGCGACATCGGCCTGCGCCTGCTCGAGGCTGACGCCGGGTTTCAGGCGGCCCTTAAGAAACAGGAAGCCGAGATCGCGATCGTGTAAGTAGTTCTGCGCGGTCATACGCGATGACATGGCCAGCGGCACGAACACATGCGGCCGCATAAACAGATCGATGCCGGTGAAATGCTCCGGCGCCACGCCGATTACGGTGAATTCGATGCCGTTGAGGCGGATGCGTGAGCCGACCACCGAAGGACTGGCGCCGAACTGGCCGACCCAGAAATCGTGGCCGAGCACCACTACAGGGTCGCGGCCTTCGACCTGATCCTCGTCCGGACGGAAGCCGCGGCCGAGGGAGGGTTCGACTCCCAGGACGCGGAAGAGATTGCCTGAGACATAGAGGCCCCATTTCATGCGGGGCTGTGTGGCGGCGTTGGGACTGAAGCCGAAGAAGGCGTAGGAAGCAGCCGCCACTCCTTCGAAGGTGCGGTTCCGTTCGCGCAGATCGGCGTAGTCGGGATAGGAGATAGGCGAGTTCATCCCGAACGGCGCCGGCTTGGTGGTGTTGATGGCGACCACGCGGCCGGGATCGCCGATCGGCAGAGGTCGCAGCAACATCGCGTCGGCGAAGCTGAACATCGCGGCGGTGGCGCCGATGCCGAGTGACAGGGAACAGATGGCGACTCCGGTAAAGCCGGGGTCCTTGCGCAGTACGCGGAGAGCGTGGCGGATCGAGGGCAACATGGACGCTCCTTGGTGGTTTGGCCGCGCAGTGAAGGGCAATTCAGATGCCGCGCGCCTGTTATCCCGCAGTCCAATTATATCAGCTATTAAGGCCTGTAACTCCGTAAAGGGACTGTTCGCTTCCGGGACGACCTGTCCGATCTTGCGGGAACCAAGGCAGGTCCGGGCCGGGAGACATTCATTGTTCATGGATCTGTCATCAACACGGAAGATCGCTTGCGTATAGTAAACGGTTGCAAGGTTCACTCAGACCTGTCCCCCCGTTAGGAGAGGAGAAGAGTGCGAAAACTCAGGTCAACGCTCGTAATCGAGATGTGCGCCACCGCAACCCTGCTGATTCCGGTCGTCGGCCGCGCAGACGCCGGCACCCACGCCAGGAACGAGCACGCCAATCAAACACCGGGTGGTGATCTTTCAGGAAAACGTATCGTTTGACCACGCAAATACCGTTTTCGCGTGCTTAACATGTGTAACGGAAGACTGCTGCACCGGCGGAGCGCGCCGAACTGGTCATCGACACGGTGGAGATCTGGACACTGATCAACGGCACGGACGATTCGCATCCGATCCACCTGCACCTGGTGCGCTTTCAGATACTCGACCGGCGGCGGCTCGAATCCGTTCGACTACCTGACTGTGGGCAAGCTCCGCTACACTAGCGCGGCCACGCCTCCGGCGCCCGAAGAGGCCGGATGGAAGGAGATGGTAACTCGCATCATAGTGCGGTTCGAAGGTTACGCCGGCCGCTATGTCTGGCATTGTCGCTTGCTTCGAGCACGAAGATAAGATGATGCGGCCTTACGATGTGATTCCACCAAAGACTACGGCCGGAAAGGCGTATAGCTGCCGGTTAGCCAGCTTCAGCCACCACTATCCAGGGGTGCCTTGAGGGTACCGACCTTATATATTTTCCTTGACGATCCGGTTTCAAATTGTTACTCTCTCACCAATACGTCTAAACGTCTCCTAGTCTCGCCTGCGCTTCGTTTTACGAGGGTGTGCCGGGCAGACTTGCTTACCCTCCAATGCGTGTGAGCCATGACTGCTCCGGTAATAAGTGCGCGTTGCGTAGTTCGCTTGCATCTGAAAGCCGCTGACCAGGACTAGGACCGCGATAACGATTATCAATAATTTGAGGAGTTGCTTATGGCTCGAAGAGTAGCTATTGCCGTATTGTTTCTAGGGTCGCTCGTATCGCTAACGTTCGCGCAGACATTCCGCGGCGGTGTTTCAGGCACGGTCGCCGATGCTTCCGGCGCGGCGGTGGCGGGAGCAGCAGTCAAGCTGGTCAGTCCGGATACCGGGCTTACCCGCGAAGGAGTGAGTTCGTCGGCGGGTGAGTTTGTCTTTCAGGATCTCCCGCTCGGTAAGTACGACATCACGGTGACCCAGCCGGGTTTTGAGAGTGTTCACGTATCGGGAGTTGGCGTGGACGCCGGTAAGATTTCCACGGTGGCCTTGAAGCTGGAAGTAGCGAAGCAGGCGACCACGGTGGAAGTAGAGGCCGCGAGCGTAGCGATAGAAACGGCCTCATCCGCGGAGACCAGCCTGATCGATACTAAAGAGATCGTGGACATCCCGATGAATGGCCGGGACTTCACGCAATTGCTGAAATTCAATCCCGGAGCGAATGCCAACGGTTCAGTGAACGGCTCGCGCTTTAACGGCATTGATTGGAAAATTGACGGTGCGGACAACAACGACCTCTGGCACAATGTGAACTCGGTGAACCAGGGCGGCGTTTCGGGCATTGCAGGCGTGGTGTTGCCGATTGACGCCATCGACGAATTCTCGCTGCAAAGCAGCAGCAACGCCGAAGAGGGCCGTAACTCCGGCGGTGTGCTGAACGTGGTGATCAAGTCCGGAACCAACACGCTGCATGGCTCAGCATACTATTTCAATCGAAACGAGGCGCTGGCTGCGAGTGACTGGTTTACCCCTCCTGGTACGCCGACCTCGGAACTGCGCAACAACCAGGAAGGCTTCTCGCTGGGCGGGCCCATCTGGAAGAATCATACCTTCTTCTTCATGGATTATGAACAGCAGAACTACAGACAGGCACTGACTGCTCCGGGCACCACTCCTTCGGCCGCATGGGTCGCTGACGCGACCTCGGTTATGGCCAAGGATGGAATACCTGTTAATCCGCTCATGACCACGGTTCTTGACTATCTGTGGCCCGCAAACAGCCTGACAGGTGTGGAGGCCGTACATAATTACGCCGGTGCGGGAATTAACCTTTCCAACAGCTACAACGCGGTGATCAAGATCGATCACCAGTTCAATGCCCGGGATAACATCGCTTTCCGCTATTTTGGAGGCACGGGAAACCAGACTGAGTACGTAGGTTCGGCGATGCCTGATTACTTCCAGATCTGCCCCAGCCGGATGCATAACTTCTCGCTGGTGAACAATGAGGTAATTACTCCCAACCTCGCAGGGCAGACATTGTTGGGCGTGAATTACTTCAAGCAGGTATTCGATGACCAGAACCATGGTTTCAATATGCCGTCGATCGGATTTAATGACGGCGTGACGAATCCGACGGACTTTGGCTCGCCGAACATCAATATCTCGGGCTTCGATTCGACGGGCCTGACGCCGCCGCTCGGCCGCATCGATACGACCGGGCATATCGACCAGACCTTCACCTACACGGTGGGCGCACACACGTTCCGCTTCGGCGGCGAGTACCGTTACTCGCGGCTGGATGTGTTTTACGATTCCGACGCGCCAGGCAGTTTCACGTTTAACGGCACGCAGGGGCCGTTTGCCTCGGCCAATCCGGGCGATAGCTGGGGCTTCGGCGGCAATCCGCTGGCGAGCAGCCTGAACGCGCTCGCCGACTTTCTCGCGGGCCGCGTCGCGGCGGGTAATGCTACCGTCGCTTACGGCAACCAACAGCGCCTTTATACCCTGCAAGGCGGCTCAGTGTTTGCGCAGGACTCCTGGAAGATTACTCCGAAACTCACATTGAATTACGGTCTGAACTGGACTTATCAGAGTCCGATCGGTAACTCGAAAGATCTGATCTCGACATTTATCCCCGCCGACGGCGGCGTCACCTACCTCGGCTCGCACGGGCTGAACACATTGTGGCCGCGGGACCTGCATAACTTTGCGCCGCGCTTCGGATTTGCTTATCAGCCGAAGCCGGGCGGTAAGTGGGTGGTCCGCGGCGGGTGGGGCATGTACTACCAGATTCCCAACGTCGCATACTTCGGCGACAGCGGAGCGGCAAATGGCGCCGGTACCGGGATCAACGGGAACATCGGCGGTCCGGACCCGGTGTTGCACCTGGCGAATCCGTCGGCGCTCACGATCGAATCGGGGCAGTCGATCTTCGGAGGCACTTCGTCGGTGGGACCGTATGGCGGTTTTTCCGTCAGCCAGCAGTTTGTGGACGGCTACAGCATGAACACGAATCTGAACGTGCAGTATCAGGTTGGCCAGAACGCGGTACTGCAAGCTGGTTATTCGGGCAGCTTGAGCCGCCACTTGCCGGTAATGCTGGACATCAACCAGATCCCGATCGGCGCGCCGGAGGATATCACGTCGCGGCCGTATTACAGCCAGTTTCCGAACCTGGCGGCCATCGATGAAGTGCAGTCGGTAAGCAACGGCCATTACAACTCATTCCAGGCTTCGCTCCGGACGACTAACTTCCACGGCTTTACCACCAACTTGGCCTATACGCTGGCGCACTCGCGGGACGATTTATCGTACGCACGGCATATCATTCCGCAGGACAGTTATTGCCTGCTGTGTGACTACGGCAACTCAGACTTCGACATTCGCAATACCTTCTCAATGTTCCTGGCTTACTCGCTGCCGCAGCCGTCGCGCCACAAGTTACTGTTGGGCGGATGGCAACTGAACACGCTGTTCTCCTTCTTCTCGGGCTCGCCTTTTACAGTTTACTCGGGGGTGGACTCGAGCGGCACTGGGGAGTACACCGACCGGGCGCAGGTGGTCGGCGATCCGTTCTCCGGAGTGCCGGCCTCGGATCGGGCCACCAGCACGTATTATTGGTTCAATCCGTCGGCGTTCGCGACGCCGGCCCAAGGCACCTATGGCAATGAGGCGCGCAACCAGTTTTATGGTCCGCCGACTCATCAGATCGACTTTTCGGTCTTCAAGAACTTTCCCATCAAGGAGCGCGCGCGCATCCAGTTCCGGGCGGAGATCTTCAACATCTTTAATTTCGTGAACTACTCCGGGGCGGGCAACAACGTGGCAGGCAGCAACCTGGGAACGGTGGGGGCGACCTACGACGTAGCGTTCGGCGCGCCGGGCATCGGTCCGGGAGCGCCGCGCAACGTGCAGTTGGCTGTGAAGTTCCTGTTCTAGGGCGAGCTGCGGGCCCGCCCTACGGTGGCATAATGGATCGGATCAGTCATGTCCGATCTCGTTAAGTATGACGTCCAGGGCGACGTCGCCATCATCACCATCGACAATCCGCCTGTCAATGCCCTGAGTCCGGGCGTCCCGGAGGGCATTGATGCGGCGGTGGCGCGAGCCGGCGCCGATCCCGCGGTAAAGACTGCCGTAATGATCGGCGCAGGCAACACCTTCATCGCGGGCGCCGACATCAAAGTATTCGGCACGATTCCCAGCCGTGAAGTCTCGATCGCGCGGTCGCATGCTATCCACGCGCTGTTGCGGCGCATAGAAGATTGTCCGAAGCCCGTGGTGTGCGCGATTCACGGCACGGCGCTGGGCGGCGGACTCGAGTTCGCGATGGCGTGCCACTATCGCGTGGCCGTGGCATGGGCGAAGGTCGGGCAGCCGGAGGTGCTGCTCGGCATCATTCCCGGCGCCGGAGGGACGCAGCGTTTACCCCGGCTGTGCGGCGCGGCGACAGCGGTGGAGATGTGCACGCTGGGGCAGCCCATCGGGGCGAAGCGGGCGCTGGCCGAGGGGATCATCGACCAAATCGTGGAAGGCGATCTGTTGGCGGAGGCGATTGCCTACGCGCGCGCGAAGGCTCCGGCGGGAGAATTGCGTAAGAGCCGCGAGCAGGAAGGCAAGATCGCGGATCACGGGGCGGCGGCAAATGCGATCGACGCGGCGCGGGCCAGTTTGAAGAAGACGGCGCGCGGTGCGCATGCGCCCTATGCTGCGGTGGAAGCGATCGGGGCCGGAATTCTGCGTGGCTTCGATGCGGGATCGGAACGTGAGATCGAGCTGTTTGCCGATTGCGTGCTGTCGGCTGAATCCCGGAATCTGATCCGGCTGTTTTTTGCCGAGCGGGAAGCGGCGAAGGTTCCAGGGATCGGGAGAGATACGCCCACGCGCGAGATTCGGCGGGCGGCGGTGGTGGGCGCGGGCACGATGGGTGGCGGCATCGCGATGAATTACGCGAACGCCGGCATCCCGGTGCTGCTGAAGGAGACGGACCAGGCGGCGCTCGATCGCGGCTTAGGGACGATTCGCCGCAACTACGAGAGCTCGGCGGCCAAGGGCAAGATGACGGCGGAGCAGGTGGAGCGGGTCATGGCGCTGATCCGGCCGACGCTCACCTACGACGGTTTCGAACAGGCAGACATCGTGGCCGAGGCGGTGTTCGAGAAT
>DATKNQ010000320.1:0-5115 GCA_035541265.1 Bryobacteraceae bacterium | reverse complement strand
GGCGACGGCCGCGATCATCATATCTGGAGCGGAACGAGGCCGTCCACGCTGCGCGCCGTCAGCCATTAACTCTGCCCATATCAGAGCGGCCCTTTCGTCGAATGGCAGCACCCTGCCCGAGAACAGCGTCAGCAGTCCCGCCGGCCCCGAAAACCACACTTCCAACTCCCTGCGCTTCTTTCCCTTGGGTTCTCGAGTATCCCCCTGCGCACTTCCGCGAGCGTCAGGGAAGCGATGAAAAGACTCGCATCGGGTTGATCCGCCGGCCACGCCACCAGCGGCTCCGATGGCGCGGCTTTCGTCGCATTGCTGAGGATGTTTGTGTCGAGAAGATAACGGGTCAAAACTCGACCTTACAGCCCGGACCAGTGTGTGCGGCTCATGTCGATATCGGCCCCAACCAAGGGGGACCGGCGGAGGGCGCGCAGGATCCCGCCCTTCGTCGCGGCTTCATCCGAAACCGCCTGGCGCAGGGAAAGGTGAAGTCTCCCCGCATCCTCTCCGTTCTTCGCCAGCCGCTGGGCAAGCGCGCGGATCAACTCACGGTCGGCGCTCGGAGCCAGAACTTCAAAGCGGGCCATGCCGCGATCCTTCAGACGCTTGCGATAGTTGTTCACCGCTCGAGTTTGTGATTTGATCGGCACCGGATCACCTATATCCAGTAATTTATCTGGAAATGTGCGTTGGAGGCAACGTCGCCCTCCGCGATTTCACAAGCTCTAATCGTCAGCAATATAATAAGCGACAGGAGGGAAAGATGGCTCGCGATAGAATCCTTCTTGCGATTCTGGCCATGGCGCTGGCTGCATCCCTGCCCGCGCAAAACTCCATTTACAAATCAACGCCGTTACCTGATGGGCTGGTCGGAATTGGCCTGCCTTTCGCCCGCATGGAAAACGGCGTAATTCTGACGCACTCCTCGCTGAGCGTGACGGCTTTCCGTCAGGACGCCACGTCACCGGCCGCTCTTTTGCGGTGGACGCCCGGCTACGGGACGGGGTCGATCCGCGACGTGTCTGCCCGGCCCGATCACGGCACCGTCACGGCGATTCTAACTGGCGGCGGCAGCGAGAATTGGACATCCAGTATCCTATCCTGCGATGCCGCGGGCCGCGTGGAAAGCCAATTCCAGACGAACCGGTACGCCGTCGATCACATAGCCGTCGACGGCGCTGGAGATATATGGACGCTGGGTGTCGATCACGACGCGACACAGCACCAGGCCGGCTACCACATTCTGCGGGAATACACCCCGGACGGCCGCCTGCTTCGCAGCGCGCTGCCGCGGTCGATGTTTGCCACGCCGCTTGAGCCGGCGATCAGCGTGGGCGGCACGGTAGGAATCACCTTCCTGCGCGTGCATAGCCGGAACGTCGCGGCTTATATCGCGCAAACGCGCGAATGGATCGAGGTCGGGCCGGAAGGCCAGATCGTGAGCCGCGCGAAACTCCAGATGCCGCCGGACGCGGGTTACGGCACGAACTATCCTCTGTCTATCGCGATGACCGGGAGCGGTTCCGTATTTCTGCAGGCAGCCGGATTCAGACTGTGCAAGTTAGACGTCCGATCAGGCGCCTGCCCACTGGCCGATGCGCCAAGAGAAGTGCTGCTCGGCGCCAGCGGCGACGACCTCCTGTTCTACAATCCGTCGATACCCACGCATGCCGACTGGGTCCGCGAGTAACGAAGCGTGACGCTGGCGGTTTCGCCGCGTCTATGCTACTTTCTGGAGAAAGCATAGGAGGAGTGTCATGCTGAACCGCCGGGAATTCTTTCTGCGCACCGCGGCTACGGCCGGCGCGGCTGCGTTCGCCAATTTTCCATACCATCTGTATGCGGGAACCACTCAGAAATTCGCCTCGGACCGAGTCAAGCTAGGTCCCATGAAAGTCGAGGTGAGCCGGCTGGCCCAGGGCAGCGGCACCGACGGCGTAGGCGGCAGTTCCAACCAGACCCGCAAGCTGGGACTGCAGGGGCTGGCGAACCTGTTCGACGCGGCCTACGACAATGGCATCACGCTGTGGGATTCCGCTGATCAATACGGCACACATCCGCACGTCAAAGAGGCCCTCAAGCGCGTGCCGCGCGAAAAGGTCGCTATTCTGACCAAGACGCACGCCTCGACGGAAAAGGAAATGCGGGCCGATCTGGACCGTTTCCGCCGCGAACTGGGTACCGATTACATAGACATTCTTCTGCTGCACTGCATGATGGATGGCGACTGGCCGGAGCGCAAGAAGGGCGCTATGGCGGCGATCTCGGAAGCCCGCGAAAAGGGAATCGTACGTACGCACGGCACCTCCTGCCATACGCTCGAGGCCCTGAAGGCGGCTGCGGCCAATCCGTGGGTGCAGGTGGACCTGGCGCGCATCAATCCGGCAAAGGTTCTGATGGATGCCGACGTCAATACCGTGACTGGCGTCCTGCGGCAAATGAAGGCCTCGGGCAAGGGCATCATCGGCATGAAGATTCTGGGCGCGGGCGCGCTACGCAAGAAAATCGACCAAAGCCTGCAATTCGCCCTCTCGCTCGATTGCGTGGACTGCTTCACGATAGGCTCCGAGAGCCGGGACGAGATGCTCGATCTAACGCGGAAGATACCGGCAGCCAGTGTGAGAGGATAAAGCGGGTGCTGAGTCTGGGTGCCAGGTGCTGGCCTACGCCTCCCAGACGGGAGAGAACCGCTTGGCCAGAACCCAGCACCCAGAACCTAGAACCGGCCTTTAAACTACTTTCACGAAAATAATGACCAGGGTGTAAAGTGCCAGCGACTCGATCAGCACCAGGCTTAACAGCAGGGCGAATCGGATTGCGGGTGCCGCGCCGGGATTGCGGCCCATGCCCTCGGCGGCAGCGGCGGCGGCCTTCGCTTGCGCCAGACCGCAGAGTCCGGATGCGATAGCCATCGCGAAACCGGAGGTGATCGCCACCCAGTTCGTGCCGCCCGCGGCAGCCCCGCCGCCGGGCGTCTGGGCCAGGATCGGGCTGGCGAGCGCGAACAGCACCAGCGCCAGGAATATCAACTTTGTCTTCATCGTAACTTGCTCCTTCAATTAAGATCGCCCCCAGGAGGTGGTTCCCGTCATCCTCGTACAGCCGGTCTCACACTGAAGGGGCGGCATAAAGCCGGGGGTTATTAGTGCTCGTGCGATACTGCTCCGGAGACGTACATCATCGTAAGGAGCATAAAGATATAAGCCTGTAACAGGGAGACAAAGACGTGCAGGCCCATAAAGACCGCCGGCACCACGAAGTAAGTCAGGCTTAAGAAGACCAGAGTCACTTGCTCGCCCGCGTACATATTGGCGTAAAGACGGACGGTGAGTGACAGCGGCCGGGCCAGGTGGCTGATGAACTCGATCGGCACCATCAGGGGCGCCAGGTACCACATGGGGCCGGCGAAATGCGCCATGTATTTGAAGAGTCCGTTCTCGCGCAGGCCCATCAGGTTGTAGTAAACGAAGGTGGCGATGGCGCAACCACAGGGCACCGATGGATCGATGGTCGGCGATTCAAAGCCGGGAATGATGCCGATCAGGTTGCAAACCAGGATAAACAGGAAGAGCGAGCCGAAGAACGTCATGTACTTCGATCCGCCATGGCCCACCGCATCTTCCGACTCGCCATACACGAACTGATAGACCGCTTCCAAGGTGTGTTGGAGGTTTCCCGGCTTGTCCGCGGACAGGCGCGGCCGCAGATACGCGAAGAACACGATGATGAGAATCATCACCACCAATTCCATGACCATGAAGTTGGCCCACGGATAGCGCTGTTGCGGCAGCCCCAGTAGCTTCAGCGTGAAGTTTCCCAAATCGGGGAAGTGCTGATTAAAGTATCTGGCTAGCCAGATGACCTCTTTATGATGCTGCATACACGAGTTCGAAAATCATTTCCAGAATGACGGCAGCCACGGGCACGAACAGGCCGATCAGGGCTGCTGGCAGGCTCAAAGGAGTAAATTTCACTATAACATAGGCGCCCGCCGCCAAGAGTACGTAACGCAGCCCGATGAGGATCGCAAACTTCGGACTCGGGCGTGCGGTCAGTGCGCCGCCCAAGGCGTCGACCACCCGCTTCAGCCAGCGGAAATTCAGGTACGAGGCGCCCGCGCCCAGCACGTAGGGCACCGCCCACTTCCATCCGCGCAGGAACAGGCAAACCAGGCATCCCGCGGCGGCCAGCGCGAAGGTCTCCCGAGCGATGCGGCGCAGTGCGGATTCAAAGAGCGCCTGTTCAGGATCCATTGCGCGATCCATCGCCGCGCGTGTCGCGCAGCAACTGCCGGATGAGTTGCACAAAGCCGGCGGCGATTCCCAGAATCAGAAACGGAATGTAGAGAAAATGCGTGTGGAAGGCGCGGTCGAGAAGGTAACCGATCAGGTAGCCGGCGAAGGTCGCGGCCGGCAGCAGGAAGGCCAGGGAGGTGTACTCCCCGACCAGCATCATGAAATTGCGGGCCACTCAGTTCATGTTCATGCCGCACATCCCGGGATTGCTGCAGCGCCCGCTGGGGCAAACCGGACCGTCCGCCTGCTTGGGGCTGGCGGCGTGCGCGGCGAACGTGGAGAACTCCTGGCGCAAGTGCTGCTGTCCGCACGAAGGGCATTCCAAGCCCGCGCCATCCGAGCTACTGCGAACCAGCTTCTCGAACTTCGTTCCGCAATCCTGGCACTTATATTCGTAGATCGGCATAGTATTTGATTCGATTTTAGCAAAGCCGGGGATCGCGCCGCATCACTCGATCATCAGGTTGCAGATCCGATCGATGGCCGCGCGCACATCCGCCCCTGGCCCACCGAAGTTATTCACCAGGATCGAAAACGCCAACATGCGGCCGTCCTTGCGGCGCGCGTAGCCCGAAAGCGCGGCGACGTGCGAGAGCGATCCGGTCTTGGCGAAGATCCGCCCCACCGCTGGCGTGCTTTCCATACGCGCGTGCAGCGTGCCGTCCTGGCCGCCGACGGGCAGCAGGCTCAGCCAGGCATGGCGCAGCGGCGAATGGTAAAGATGTGCGAGCACGGCGACCACCGCGCCCGGAGTCACCATGTCGAGGCGGGATAGGCCTGAGCCGTCCGCGAAGTTGTAACTGCGCTTCGCGGCGCCCATTTCGCC
>DATKNQ010000319.1:0-2542 GCA_035541265.1 Bryobacteraceae bacterium | reverse complement strand
CCGCCCTCACAGCGCTCTCTTACTCACGCGTAAAGGGAGCCAACGACCGCATTCAGCTTGGCCTGATCGGCTGCGGCGACCGCGGCCGCTACGACATGGGCAATTTTCTGAAGTCCAACGTGGACGCCGTTGCGCTCTGTGATATCTACGGTGCGCAGATCGACAATGCCCGCGAAGAGGCGCCCAACGCCAAGTCCTTCAAGGACCACCGCGCGCTGCTCGATCTCAAGGAAATCGACGTCGCGCTGATCGCCACGCCCGATCATTGGCACACGCAGATTGCCATCGACGCCCTGAACGCCGGCAAAGATGTGTACGTCGAGAAGCCGCTCACGCGCACGATTGACGAAGGGCCAAAGATCGTAAAGGCCGCGCGCATCAACAACCGCGTCTGCCAGGTGGGTATGCAGCAGCGCTCCGGCCAGCACTACATCCAGGCCAAGCACGAATACTTCGACTCCGGCAAACTCGGCAAGATCACGCTCGCGCGCACCTGGTGGCACGGCAACGGTTATCACCTGCGGCGCGCTCCCGCATCGTTGCAGACCAAGCCCGCGGACCTCGATTGGGCGCATTTCCTGGGACCGCTGAAGTGGCGCGATTACGATCCGCAGCAGTATTTCAACTGGCGCGCCTACTTGGATTTCGGCGGCGGCCAGGTCACCGATCTGTTCACGCACTGGATCGACGTGGTGCACATGCTCATGGGCCAGGATGTGCCGTTCTCCGCATCCGCGGCCGGCGGCGTCTATAACTATAAGGACGGCCGCACGGCCCCCGACACGATCAACGTGCTGCTGCAGTATCCGGCCGAATTCACCGCCACGTTCGAAGCCACGCTGGTGCCCGGCATCACGGGCGCGGCGGTCGAGATGTGCGGCACCGAAGGCCGTCTCTGGATCGATCGCGGGCGTTATGAGTTTCATCCCGTGGGTCGCGGCGCGCAGCCCGTCATCGTGAAAGCTTTCAGCAACATCGACGTGGACCACGTCAACAACTTCCTCGATTGCGTGCGCTCGCGCAAGCATCCGAACGGCGACGTGCTGGTGGGCCACCGCTCCGCCCAGGCTTCCCATCTCGGCAACATTTCTTACATGCAGAAGCGCCGGATCGACTTCGACCCGGTGCGTGAGGAAATCCTGCCGTTCTAAGCGCGATGTTATACTGGCACTTACGCCTGTAGCGCCAATATCCACAGGATCGAGAGGGAGTCCATGATTTCGGCAACACAAATGCGCCCGGGCATGGTGATCAAATTCAACAACGATTTGTTCTCCGTGTTCAGCGTGAACCACCGCACGCCGGGCAATCTGCGCGGTTTCGTGCAGGCCAAGATGCGCAACCTGCGCAGCGGCACGATGATCGAGCACCGCTTCTCCTCGGAGGACCGCGTCGAGCGCGCCGCGCTCGAAGAGCACGAAATGGAATACCTGTACGACGATGGCGAGTACTTCTATTTCATGAACACCGAAAACTACGAGCAGATGCACCTGACCAAAGAACTGCTCGGCGATTCGGTAGGCTTCCTGGTTCCGCAGTTGAAGGTCGCGGTCGAATTTTACGAAGGCAAGGCCATCAGCGTGGAGTTGCCCCCCACCGTGGATCTGACTGTCGTCGAAACCGAGCCGGGCATGAAGGGCGCGTCGGTATCGAACGTTACCAAGCCCGCCAAGCTGGAAACCGGTTTAGTAGTGCAAGTGCCGCCGTTCATCTCGGAAGGCGAAAAGATCCGCGTCAGCACCGCTGAAGGCACATATCAGGAAAGGGCCTGAAGGGCCGCCGCGAGTTCCGCTTCTTCTTCCGGCAGGACCGTTCGCAAATCCAGGAGTAGCCGTTGGCCGGCGACCCGCGCGATCACCGGTGGATCGTTCGCGCGCAGCCGCCGCAGGGCGATATTCTCGTCCGCGCACTCGATCGCGATCAGCCAGGTGGGCAGCGACTGCGCCGGTGTAGATCCACCGCCAATCACCGAGGCGCCCTCCACGAGTTCTGCCTTCAGATCCGCCAGCGGCCGCAGCAGCCCCTCGGCGCGCTCGCGGATCTGCGAAGCGCTCTGCCGGATCATCCGCAGCGCCGGCACCCGGTCCCATTCTTCCAGCAACAGATGGCACAGCGTGGCTTCCAGCGCCTGGTAAATCATTTTGTCCAACCGTAGCGCGCGGAACATCGGATTGCGGCGCAGGCGCGCCACGATTTCCGGCTTGCCCGCCAGGATGCCGGCCTGCGGCCCGCCCAGCAATTTGTCGCCGCTGAACGAGACCAGGCCCGCTCCCGCGCGCAAGCTGTCCGCCACCAGCGGCTCATCGATCCCGAACGGCCGCAGATCCGCAATGCAGCCGCTTCCCAGATCTTCATAAACCGGAATGCCGCGCTCGCGCCCCAGCGCCGCCAGTTCTTCGAGTGACGCGCGCGCGGTGAATCCTTCCATGCGGAAATTACTCGGATGCACGCGCAGGATCAGCCGCGTGCGCTCGTTAATCGCGGCGCGGTAATCGTCGATGCGCGTACGATTCGTGGCGCCCACTTCGCGTAGCAGAGCGCC
>DATKNQ010000318.1:0-17379 GCA_035541265.1 Bryobacteraceae bacterium | reverse complement strand
TGACGATTGCAAGAAATCCCGGACTGTGAACCATCGCTACTCCACCCTCTGGATCTGCGCGCCCGCGCGCGCCAGTTTCGCCTCGATTTTCTCATACCCGCGGTCGATGTGGTAGACGCGGTCGATCACGGTTTCGCCATGCGCGGCAAGCGCCGCCAGTACCAGCGAGGCGCTGGCACGCAGGTCGGATGCGATCACGCCGGCGCCGGTCAATTCGGACGGTCCGGCCACGATCGCCTGGCGGCCTTCCAGGCGAATGTTCGCACCCATGCGCGCCAGTTCCTGCGCGTGCATGAAGCGGTTTTCGAAGATCGTCTCAACCACCAGCGCGATACCCTGCGCCTGCGTCATGAGGGCCATGTACTGCGCCTGCAGATCGGTGGCGAAGCCGGGGTATTCTTCCGTGGTCACGTCCACGGATTTCAGCCGCTTCGGAGCGCAGATCTGGAGTGTGGCGTCGCCGGTCTGGGTGACCTCCGCCCCGGCTTGCAGCAGTTTCGCCACCAGCGCGCCGACGTGCTCGGGTACGCAATTCGCGATCTTCAAGTCGCCGCCCGTGATGGCGCCCGCGATCAGGAACGTGCCCGCCTCGATGCGGTCGCTGATGATCGTATGATCGGCGCCATGCAGTTTCTCGACGCCGTGGATTTCGATGGTCGAAGTGCCGGCGCCTTCGATTTGCGCGCCCATCTTCTTGAGCAGCGCGCACAGGTCGGTGACCTCCGGTTCGCGCGCGGCATTGCGCAGCATGGTTTGCCCGCGCGCCATGACAGCCGCCATGATCAGATCTTCGGTGCCAGTTACCGTGATGCGGTCGAAGTGGATGGTCGAGCCGCGCAGGCCATCCGGCGCTGAAGCTTCGATGTAACCGTGGGACTGCTTGATTTGCGCGCCGAGGCGCTCAAGCCCGTTCAAGTGAAGATTGATTGGGCGGGCGCCGATGGCACAGCCGCCCGGCAGCGAGACGCGTGCGTGGCCGGTGCGGGCCACCAGCGGCCCGAGCACCAGGCTCGACGCGCGCATGGTCTTCACCAGCTCGTACGGCGCTTCCGAGGAGACGATCTTGGGCGTGTGCAGGCTGAGGACGTCGCGCTCGGTTTCCGCGCGGCTGCCGATATCGACCAGCAGGCGCTGCATGGTGCGGATGTCGCGCACGCGCGGGATGCGCCGCAGTGTTACCGGCTCGTCTGTGAGCAGCGCCGCCGCCAGCGCGGGCAGCGCTGAATTCTTCGATCCGCTGATGGGAATCTCGCCCTCTAAGCGGGGGCCGCCTTTAATTACGAATTTGTCCATGATTGTTACTCAAGTGCTTGTGACACGCGCCCTCCGGCTTTCTCGAGATTGCGCTCTGCGGTTTCGCGATCGACGCCGAGTTTACCCATCACGATAGCCGTCCGGACACTGTTTCCAGCAGCGGCCAGTAAGCCTTCCGCCGCATCGTAAGTGACTCCCGCCGCCTGCGACACGATGCGTTTTGCACGCTCCCGCAGCTTAACGTTCTTCGGCTGCACGTTCACCATCAGGTTTCCGTAGACGTAGCCGAGGCGGATGAAGACCGTGGTCGTGAGCATGTTCAGCACCAGTTTCGTCGCCGTGCCTGCTTTCATGCGCGTCGAGCCGGCCAGGATCTCCGGGCCGGTCAGCGGCGTGATGGCGATGTGCACGGCGCGGGCCAATTCCGAATCGGGGGTGCAACTGATGCCGGCGGTCACCGCGCCCAGGCGCTTCGCATATTCGATGGCGCCGAGCACGTACGGTGTCCGGCCGCTGGCGGCGATGCCCACCAGCACGTCGCGCGCGGTGAAGCCGTGCTCGCGCAGGTCGCGCTCGCCGATCGCGGGATCGTCTTCCGTGGTCTCGGTCGGATGCACCAGCGCCCGTTCGCCGCCCGCCATGATTCCCTGCACCAAGCCTTCGGGAGCGCTGAAAGTCGGCGGGCATTCGGAGGCATCCAGGACTCCCAAGCGGCCGCTGGTGCCCGCGCCGATGTAGAACAAGCGCCCGCCCGCGCGGATCGCATCCACAACAGCATCCACAGCGCGCGTAATGGCCGGGATTTCGCGCGTCACGGCATCCGCCACGCGGCGATCCTCCTGATTGATGATCTCGAGAACGCGTTCCGTGGGCAGCGCGTCAATGCCCGCCGACGCTGGATTCACCTGCTCGGTCAGCAGATTTTCGAGCGGTGTTTCAGGCAACGCCGGCCTTCCGCATGACCGCGCGCGCGTCTTCTAGCCCTTCGCGCGCGTCTTCTTCGGGCGACTTCGCGAGCAGGAACTTGCCGAAGACTTCCACGCTGAGGCCATCCTGATAGCCAATCTGTTTCAGAGCGCGCAGAAACCCGACCAGGTTGATGACGCCCTTTCCGGGCATCAGGCGTTCGTTGTCGCGAATCTGATCGGGCGGCAGATTCGGCGCATCGCTGAAATGCACGTGCACGATGCCGTCTTTGCCGGCCTTAATAATGTCCTCAGTGGTAGCGCCCGCGTGGTGCCAGTGCCACACGTCCAAAAGCAGACCCACATTCGATCCGCATTCGCGGGCGAAGGCCAGCATTTCGGGCATGCGCCAGATGAACTCGTACGGCTCCATTTTGCGCAGATGCAGCGGGCCTATGAATTCCAGGCCCAGCCGCACGTGCGAGCGGGCCAGCACATCGGCGCACGCGCGGAAGCGCTTCAGATACAGCGCGCGCAGCTCGGCTTTGGGACTTTTGCTCGATGGCATGATCCAGGTGACCATGCGCGGGCAGCCGATGGCCGCGGCGAATGAGGACGCGTCGCCGAGCTTGGCAAGATCTGCGCGGAAGGCGGCATCGTCTTTGCGGAACTCGACGGGCAGGTTCACGGCGGCCGGTTTCAGATTCAATTGCGACAGGAGCGTGTTGGTGGCGGCGACGCCGGCTTTCATGGCCGCACCCAGGTCGACGTCTGTGCCCGGATAGCCGACCTTGGCGGCCAGCCGCGCGAAGTCGGGCCAGGGCACCCGGCCTCCGATCAGAACGGAGTTCAAGGAAAGGTACACGCCTTATTGTCGAGCCAATCCGCTGGCGCGCGCAAGCGCAAAGGTGTGTGCGGTCGGATACTCTGGAATGGTGCCCGATCCTGGCGAAGCGCGAAAGCCGAGAATCCTGGACGTCGGCTGCGGAATCCACAAACAGCCCGGCGCGATTGGTATCGACCGGAATCCCGCCAGCCACGCCGATGTACTCTGCGATGTCGACCGGCTGCCCTACCCCTTTCGCGACAACTCCTTCGATCGCGTGTTGGCGATTCATGTGATCGAGCACGTGGCAGACGTCATCGCGACCATGGGGGAGTTCCACCGCCTGGTGCGTCCCGGCGGCACGGTGCGCATCGAGACACCGCACTACACCGACTTCAGCTCGTTCTGCGATCCTACGCACCGCAGCCATCTGAACAGCTACTCGTTCCGCTACTTCGGGGAGAACCACGGCGGCTTCGGATACTACACGCAGGCCAGGTTCCGCGAGATTTCGATCTATGTGAAGCTACTCTCGCTGTGGAGATGGCTGGGATTCGAATTGCTGGTGAACCACTTTCCGCGCTACCGGCGGTTTTGGGAGCACTACTTGTGCTTCGTGGTCCGGGGCAAGGTGATGAACTTCGAATTCGAGGTGATTAAGTAAGGCGGTGGCTGGTGATGACTGGGACGTTGTACGGGTTCGCTGACTGGCTTCGCCATCGGTATCGCATGCGGCGCGCCACGACCGAGCAGGCGCACGGGCGACGCGGCGAGGATCTGGCGCACCGGTTCCTGCGGCGGCAGGGACTCGCGATTGTGGCGCGCAACTTCCGGCCGCGATCGGGCAGCGGCGAGCTCGACATTGTCGCATGGGAAGGCGAAACGCTGGTGTTCGTGGAAGTGAAAGCGCGCGCCAGCGCCGATTTCGGCAATCCCGGCCGCGCGGTGGATCGCGACAAGGAGCGTGACCTGCGGCGGGCGGCCGGTGAGTATCTGCGCCGCCGCGGTGTCACGCACGATCAGGCGCGCTTCGACCTGGTGAACATTATTCTGGCCGATCCGCCCGAAATTGAATGGGTCCGGGATGCCTTTCCTGTGAGCCGGACGCTATAATACTTTCTCCGCGCCCCCACAGTTTTGGAATCAAATTTCTTCCGCGGAGGCCTTCACATTTGCCGGAATTACGTAAGGATCCCATTACGGGACGTTGGGTGATCATCGCTACGGATCGAGCGCGCCGCCCCTCGGATTTCATTCGCCAGCCTGTGCCGCCGCCGGCCACGCGGCTCTGTCCGTTTTGCTATGGCAACGAGCAGAAGACCCCGCCGGAAGTGCTGGCTTACCGAGCGAGCGGCGGTCCAAACCAGCCGGGCTGGAGCGTGCGCGTGGTGCCGAACAAGTTTCCGGCGCTGGGCATCGAAGGCGAGTTGAATCGGCAGGGCGAGGGCATGTACGACAAGATGAACGGCATCGGCGCGCACGAGGTGGTGATCGAGAGTCCCGATCACACGCTGACCATGGCGGAGATGACCGATCAGCAAATCATGCAAGTGCTGCGCGCCTTTCGGGATCGCGTCAACGACCTCAAGAAAGACATTCGCTTCCGCTATATCGTGATGTTCAAGAATCACGGCGAAGCGGCGGGCGCCACACTCGAGCATCCGCATTCGCAACTGATCGCGCTGCCGGTGGTTCCCCGGCATGTGAAGGAAGAAGTGGACGGCGGCAAGATGTATTTCGATTTTAAGGAACGCTGCGTCTACTGCGATATTCTGCGGCAGGAGACGGCAGCGGGCGTGCGCGTGGTCACGGAGACGGACCGTCTGCTGGTGCTGCAGCCGTGGGCGCCGCGCTTCCCCTTCGAGACGTGGATCGTGCCGAAGCATCACGAGTCGCACTTCGAACAGACCGAGGACGCGACCTTGCAGAACCTGGCCTGGGTGCTGCGCTCGACGCTGCGCAAGATCGACAAGGTGCTGGAGCATCCGCCCTACAACTTCGTGATTCATAGCGCGCCGCTGCAGGAAAATCAACTGGCGCACTATCATTGGCACCTGGAACTGATTCCCAAGCTGACCAAAGTGGCCGGGTTCGAGTGGGGCACGGGCTTCTACATCAATCCCACGCCGCCCGAGGAGTCCGCCAAATTCCTACGGGAATCGGGGCTGGCTTGATACACGGGCAGCCGCCGCGGCTGCCCTTCCGCCACATCCTCGCGATCGTTGTGGCGCTCATTGTCTACGGATCGCTCTATCCCTGGCAGTTCCGGATGCGGCCGTTGTACGCGAGCCCGCCATGGATCCTGCTGCACTCCTGGCCCAGCGCGGTAAACCGCTTTGTGGCGTGGGACTTCGCGGTGAACATGGTGCTGTACATGCCGCTCGGAATCTTTGCCGTGCTGGCAGTGAGTGAGACGGCCCCGCGTTTGGTTCGCGTTTTTTGGCCGCTGGCTCTAGCGTTTGCGCTCTCCGCGAGCATCGAGATGCTGCAGCTTTTCGATGATTCGCGCACGTGCAGCCTGGCGGATCTGACGTCGAACGTGGTGGGCGCGGCGGTGGGGATTGGGGCCGGAGAGATTTACCGTGCACGCTGGCAGCGCATCGCCGTGCGGCTGCGGCTATCCGGTGGGCTACTGCTGTTGAGCTGCTGGTTGGGCTATCAGATCTTCCCGCTATTCCCCTCGTGGGGCAGGACGCGGCTATCCGCAAAGATCGCAGCTATGCAGACGCTGCCGGCCGGGTGGCCCACCGCGGTGTTTGTCGTTTTCGCGGAGTGGCTGGCGGTGGCGTGTCTGTTGGATAGCGTCCTCGGCGCCAAGGCCAGGCGCACGTTGGCGCTGCTGTTGCTGGTGTTGCCGGCGCGACTGTTCATCGCCGGGCGTACCCTGACCTGGTCGGAAATCGCGGGCGCGGCGGCGGCTGGCGCGGTCTGGGTGTGGCTGCCGCGGCGACGGGTGCGGCGGGCTGTCCCGTTCGTGATGGCGGCAGCCCTGGTCGTAAGCGAACTGGCGCCGTTTCACTTTGCGGGCGCGCAGGCTTTCAACTGGGTACCGTTTCGCGGATTCTTCCAAATGCGATGGCAGGATGGTTTCGTGGTGCTGTTCCGGAAGAGCTTCGCTTATGGCGCGGTGCTGTGGCTCTGGCGTGACCGTCTCGCGCGGACCACAGCGGTGGCCGCGCTGGCGCTCTTCGTGCTGGAGCGCGCACAGATCTACCTGCCGGGCCGCACGCCGGAGATCACGGATGCAGTGCTGGCCATCCTGATGGGCTTGCTGTTGTGGCTGCTGCGGGATGTGTGAGCGCTATTCGATGCGGAACACCCAGGCATATTCGCCGGCCTGCCCGCTCGGCATCCGCAGTTCGAGGCCGGTCGCATCGCGCGTGAACTTCACCGCGGAGCGCGAGCCCAGCAGTTGAACTTTGCCGATCGTGCCCGGATACGAGGCCGCACCGCGCGCGAGCGCGTGGATCGTGACTTTGCCATCCGCCGGCCGTCCCAGCACGATGGCGTAGAGCACCTTGCCCCTGGTGGTGAATCGAACGTCCTGGCTGGTGTAGGGCTTCGTGGACGTATCATGGAACGATCCGCCGGCGACTTTGGTGGGACCTTCGCCGTAGATCTTCCATGGCCGCGTGCCGTAAATCGCCTCGCCGTTCGTCGAAAGCCATCGGCCCATGCCGAGCAGGATCTTCTGTTCCGGCTCGGCAATGGTGCCATCCGATTTTGGCCCCACGTTCAACAGCAGGCAGCCATTCTTGCTCACGATATCGATCAGCTCCTGAATCAGCGACTCGGCCGACCGGTAGGAATCGTTTTCGATATAGCCCCACGACTTGATGCTGACCGAAGTATCCGTCTGCCAGAACTGCGGGCGCGGTTTATCCAACTGGCCGCGCTCAATATCGAGCACCGCGGCGCCGGCGGGATAGGCATCGAACTTGTAATTGATTGCGGCCGTCGATCCATGGCTGGCCGCGTCGTTATAGTAGAATGCGCCGAAGCGCTTCAAGTAAGGCTCGAACTCTTTGGTCTCAATCCACCAGTCGAACCAGACGATTTCCGGATGATACTTCTCCACCAGTTCGGCCGTCCGCGCCAGCCAATCGTTCAAATAAGCCGGATCGGGATGCCCGTTCCAGTGCAGGTTATTCAAGTCGGTGACGCCCACGTGTGCGGGGCCGTAGAACGCGGCGAATCGCGGATCGCGCACATCGGAATCGAACGCGCGGCCGGGGTTCAGGAAGAAGTAATGCTCGGCGCGGTGGCTTGAGACGCCGAAGTGTAAACCCTCGGCGCGTATGGCTTGCGATAGCTCGCCTACCACGTCGCGATGCGGGCCCATCTTCGCCGCGCACCAATCGCTCAGGTCCGAGTTGTACATGGCGAATCCGTCGTGATGCTCGGCGACGGGGATCACGTACTTCGCGCCGGCTTTGCGGAACAGCTCGGCCCAGGCCTTCGGATCGAACCTCGCGGCCTTGAACATGGGCACGAAATCCTTGTAGCCGAACTTCGATTGCGGGCCGTAGGTGGCCACGTGATGCGTGAATTCGTCGCTGCCCTGGGTGTACATCAGGCGCGGGTACCATTCGCTGCCGAAGGCCGGGACCGAGTAGACGCCCCAGTGCAGGAAGATGCCGAACTTGGCGTCCAGATACCACTCGGGGACCTGGTAGTGCTTCAGCGAATCCCAGGTGGGCTGGAATGGGCCGGTGTGGCTTTCCTTATCGACCTGCTGCAAGAGCGCTGTGCGGCGGGTGTCGAATTTCCGGTTAGCTTTCTGCCAGACGAGGTCGTCCGCGTTGGGCGTTTGGGCGAGCGCCGGGAGCGCGGCGAGAAGAAACAAGACGGGCAATCGCATAAGACGGCACTGTATCAAACGCCCAAAAATAACGCAACAGTTATCGATGAAGCTGGACGGCCGCGACGATGCCCTTGCCCTCTTTGACGGTGATCCACTGATTGGCCGCGACGTTTTTCACAACTTCGGTATCGCCCTTGGGCCAGCGGATGGCGACGTCGGCCTTGGTTTCGTGGCCGAGGCCGAAGTGCACGCGAAAATCGCCCTGCGAGATGTGATAGCCGCCGCTGCGCACTTCGTCGATGCGCTTGCGGCCGCCCGCGGTGACGGTGATGCGCGCGCCGATGGCGTCGCGTCCAGACGAGGTGAGGGCGCGGACCAGCAGCGCATTGCCGTGCGCACCGAAGTTCTTCAGCAGCGACGGCGGCTCGAAAAGATTGACTACCACGATCTCCTCGTTGCCGTCGTTATCCAGATCGCCCACCGCGATGCCGCGAGAAGAATGCCGCGCGGTGATTCCCTCGCCGGAGGTCGCCGACATATCGTAGAACTGGCTGTCGCCGCGATTCCAGAACAACTGGCGCGGCTGCTTGAAAACTTCGCCGATGTGATACTTCTCGATGAACGGGTAGACGTGGCCATCGGCAATGAAGATATCTTTCCAGCCGTCGTTGTCGACATCGAGAAAAGCCGTGCCCCACTTGACCCATTGTGTGTGCACGGCCAGGCCGGCGCGGCTGGTCACGTCGACAAACGTGCCGTCGCCCAGGTTGCGGTAGAGCGTGTTGGTGTCACTTGAGAAATTGGTTTTGAAAATGTCGAGATAGCCATCGCCATCGAAATCGGCGGCGGTGGCGCCCATGCCGGCCTGCTCGCGGCCGTCTTCGTTGACCGCAAGGCCGTTCGCCAGCCCAACCTCTTCAAAGGTCCCGTTGTGCTTGTTGTGAAAGAAGAGGCTGGGCGTGGAATCGCAGGTGATGAAAAAATCGGGCCAGCCGTCGTTATCGAAATCGCCGGTCAGCACGGTGAAGCCGTAGTATTCGCGCGGCGTTTCGATGCCTGCCTTCTTGCTGACGTCGGTGAAGTGGCCGTGACCATCGTTGTGATAGAGGGTCATGGTCTCGCCCTTCAGACCGCGCGGGCCGCAGGGCACGGGCACGCCTTTCCAGTTGCAACCGCTGCGATCGCGCGGCCGCGGCGTCTTCTGCGCGTCGAAATCGACATAGTTGGCGACCACCAGGTCGAGGTAGCCGTCGCGGTCGTAATCGACGAAGGCGCAGCCGGTGCTCCAGCGCGACTCCGGACGATAGAGGCCACGCGCGCGGGTCTCGTCGCGAAACGTGCCATCGCCCATGTTATGGAGGAACAGATTGTGTCCCCACTGAGTGACGAACAGATCCACGTGGCCTTCGTTATCGACATCGCCGGCGCAGACGCCCTGCTCCCATCCAGTGTGGCCGATACCTGCTTTCTTGGTGACGTCTTCGAAGCGCAGCCCGCCGAGGTTGTGATAGAGATGCGGCGTGAGCGGCTCGGGGCCGGGCTTCAGGCGGTCGCCCTGCAGTAGAAAAATGTCAGGCAGGCCGTCGTTATCGTAATCGAAGATCGCGACGCCGGTGCCGGTGTTTTCGACGATGTAAGTCTGATCCAATTCGCCGGAGACGACTTCGGCAGTGAGGCCGGCCTCGGCGGCGACATCGCGGAAATCGACGGCGGGCGCCTTCATGCCCGGCGGCAGCGGATGGGCCGGCTGATCGGTGGCGCCGGA
This sequence comes from Bryobacteraceae bacterium, assembly GCA_035541265.1. Lineage (GTDB taxonomy): Bacteria > Acidobacteriota > Terriglobia > Bryobacterales > Bryobacteraceae > Bog-159. The sequence goes on along the minus strand of DATKNQ010000318.1, from coordinate 7,825 downwards.
GGAGATCATTTGCGAAAGCGCCCGGCGATCGACTGCGATGAACAGACACAGCGCGGCGGCCGCGCTTGCCGCGATCCAGCGCCGCACTAATGCGCCTTCCCCCGCTGGCTGCGCGTCTGGGCGATCAACGCGAGCGCGCGGGCGATGTCGGGATCGGACGGCTTCGACGTCTTGGCGAAAAGCAGCTCTTTTTCGCCATTGTCGATATCGCCCGCCTGGCAATCGATCAGCCCCAGGTTTTTGTGCAGGTCAGCCTTGACGGGGCAATCGCCGCACACCGCGATGGCCGCCTTCAACTGCCGCCTGGCTTCGGGCCAATCGCGCGCCTGCATGGAAGCGATCGCATCGTTTTCGAGGGTGGCCGCACGATCGATGATCTGCCGTTTCTTGAGCACAGCACTATAGCGCGCCATCAGCTTGGTGGACTCGGCTGGGTCAGACGGCTTGACGGCGCGGGCCAGATTGAACAGCGCTTGCGTGTAATCGGGGTTGAGCGCGATGGCTTCCCGCCAGGAGGCGATCGCTTCTTTGATGCGGGATTCGTGCTCCAGGCTCTGGCCGAGCGCGTACCATGCGGTGACGTTGCGCGGCTCGATCTGCACCACGGTCTGCAACAGGCCGATCGCTTTCGCGTAGTTGCCGGCCTGCTTTTCCACGATCGCCAGGTAATAGTGCGGCTCGGCCATTTGCGGCGCCAGGCGGCAGGCGGTTTCGAAATCCGTGCGCGCTTCGGCGTTGCGGCCCAGATCGAACAGCACGCGCCCGTGATTGAAATGTGTGGCGGCGGATTGCGGCGCCAGTTGCATCGCGGTGGCGGTTTCCGCGAGGGCGTCCGGCAGGTCGTAAGTATCGGCGAGCGCGATGGCCAGATCCAGGTGCGCGGCGGCAGATCGCGGTGACAGCGCGACCACCTTGCGCAACAGTACAACGCCCTCCGCAGTCTTGCCGAGCCGGGCTTTGACCTTGCCCATCGCGGAGAGCACGCTCAGATTATCGGGCGCCTCCTCGATAGCCTTGTCCAATTCTGTTTCGGCTTCGGCGAAGTTCTGCTGCTCGGCGAGAATCAGCCCGAGGTTCAGATGGCCCTGCGTGTACTTTGGATCGTCCAGGAGCGCCTGCCGCAGCAGCTTCTCTGCGCGGGCATTGTCTCCCTGCATGGCGTAGATGACCGCCAGATTGCCGCGCGCCGGCACCAATTGCGGATCGGCCTGGACGGCGGCTTCGAGCCATTTCTGCGCGGATGCCAGGTTGCCAGCATCCAGATCGAGCCGGCCCAATTCGGCGGCAGCGTCTCCCATTTTCGAATCGAGCGATGCGGACTTTTCGAGCGCCTGGCGCGCACCGGCGATATCGTGCGAGGCTTCGAGCGCCAGCGCCAGGTTGAATTCCGTGCGCGCGCTCAGCGGATCGATCTCCAGCATGTGGCGGTAGACTTCGGCGGCCTTGGCCGGCTGCCCGGATTGCAGGTATTCATTCGCCTGATTGCCTTCGGCGGCCAACTGGCTGGTCTTGAACTCCAGTTGCTTGCCCTTGCGGAACTCATCGATCTCTTTCGCCGCGCCCTGCGTATCGCCCAAGGTGCGGAGCACAGCGGCTAGCTGGAACTGCGCGGCCGTATCGGTGGGCTTCAGCGCGACGGCGCGTTCCAGATGCGGCCGCGCCTGCTTGGGCTTGTCGTTGCGGGCCAGCACGAAACCCAGCTCATATTCCGCCTGCGAGTTATTCGGGTCTAGCGCGACAGCGCGTTCCAGCTCGGGCTCCGCCTGGTCGTACTGGCCGAGGCCGCGGTAGACCGCGCCGAGCATCAGATGGCCCTCCGGATCGGCCGGCTTGTGCTTCACGTAATCCTGCGCGGAAGCGAGCGCATCCTGATAAGCCGAGACCGTGACGAGCGCTTTGACCAATGCCAGCAAGGCTTCCGTATCGTTCGGGTCGAGGCGCACGGCCTGCGAGTATTCATCGGCCGCCTCGCGGAAGCGGGCTTCCTGCGCGAAGACGTTGCCCAGCGTGAAGTGCGCGGACTTGATCTCGGGATGGCTCTTGGTCAGCGCGGTCAGGATGCGGATAGCCTCTTTGGCATCGCCATCCTGGTAGGTGGCGATTCCCAGAGATTCCGCCATGGCGGCCGCGCCCGGCTGCAGAGCGAGCGCCTGCTTCCAGTAACGGATGGCAGCGCTGTAGTGGCGGCCGGCCTCGAGCGCCTGGGCCAGATGATCGAGCGCGTAGACATTTTTCGGATCGGCCTCGAGCACCTTCTCGAACTCGGACTGCGCTTCGTCGTTCCGGCCCAGATCCGACAGGACCGTGCCGAGCGAATTGTGCGCCGCGAGCATATCGGGCTTTCGGCTGAGCGCCAGGCGGAAATCGTTGGCCGCCGCCGTAAGCTGCTGCATACGGACGTGCGCGACCCCGAGATCGTAGTGCGCCTCGGCGGAGGCGGGCTCGCGCCGCACGGCCTCTTCAAACGCAGCCTCGGCGCACTGCAGACTGCCTTTGTCAGCGAACCAGGCACCCACCGCGTCATAAACGCTGGCCGATGGCTTGATGCGCAAGGTGTTCGCCAGTTCCGCCGGCAGCTTGCAGGCTTCGGGCAGTTGCGCGGCGGCGACGGCTGGAATCCATAAGCACACCGCGCCACGCCATAAACCCTTCATGGGGAAACCTGCCATCAGTATAAACCGCCTCCGCGCGGTTCCTCCACAGTGACGATGCGGTCCGCGGCGATGTCGTGCAACGTTTGCCGCGCACCCGAAGGCCAGCGGATCTGGACCTCGCGAATGGCGCGCGCGGCGCCGAGTCCGAAGTGCACGCGCGGGTCGCTTGAAGCGGCGTAGCCCGTGCTGGTGGTGACTTCGCCGTACTGCTTGCGGCCGTCTTCGGCCGTGATCGTGACCTGCGCGCCGATCGCCATGCGGTTGCTGCGGGTGCCGATCAGTTTGAAAAGGATCCAGTGGTTGCGATTTTCGGTCACATTGCGGAACAGCCGGACGGGCGCACCGAGCGAGGTGATCACCAAATCGATGCGTCCGTCGTTGAAAAGGTCGCCATAGGCTAGGCCGCGGTAGGGCGCGGGGTGTGTGAAGTCCGGACCGGCGGTCGCGCTGACGTCTTCAAACTGGCCGTTGCCGAGGTTGCGAAAAACCGCGTTCGGCTCGGCGTAGTGGAAATGGCGCGAGATGCTATCGATGTTATCCATCACGTTGCCGCGCGCTACTACCAGGTCCTTCCAGCCGTCGTTATCCAGATCGGCGACGCCGTTTGACCAGCCGGACATTTCCCTGGTGAGGTTCGCCATGCGGCTCGAATGGCTGGCATCCGTGAAGCGCCCGCCTCCGCGGTTCAGCAGCAGCGGGAAGGTTTCGTTCTCGATGGCGGTATGCCAGATGTCGGGCAGACCGTCGTTATTAATGTCGCGGAAGTCTGCGCCCATGCCCGCTAGCGCCACGCCGTCTTCGTTATATGCCACGCCAGCCTGCAGACCCACCTCTTCGAAACGCTTGCCGCCGAGGTTGTGGAACAGCAGATTGGGACTGTTGTCGTTGGCCACGAATACGTCCATGAATCCGTCGCCATCGTAATCGGCAAAGACCACGCCCATTCCCTTCCCTTCGGTGGCCGCGATGCCGGTCTCCTTCGAAACGTCGGTGAAGGTGCCGTCGCCGTTGTTGCGATAGAGCGTATTGGGCAGCGGCGCGAAGCTGTTCGGATGGCAATAACCGCGGCCGTTCAGTCCCATGCAGGCTGGCTCGTGCGCGGGGTCCCACTGGCAATAGTTCGAGACAAACAGATCGAGGCGGCCGTCGTTGTTGTAATCCAACCAGCCAGCGGAGATGGACCACATCTTTTTGCTGTCGTAGGTTCCGCCGCCGACCCCGGCTTTGACCGTGACATCGGTGAACGTACCGTTGCCGTTATTGTGGAATAGCTGGTTTCCGTTCACGTTCGCCAGGTAGAGGTCCGGCCAGCCGTCGTTATCGTAGTCGCCCACTGCCACGCCCATTCCGTAGCCCGCGCCGGCCACGCCGGCCTTTTCGGTCACGTCGGTGAACGTGCCGTCGCCGTTATTGTGGAACAGCCGATTCCAATACTTCGGTCCGGTCTTGACGAGCGACGGCATTTCCGCGCCGTTGACGATGTAGATATCGAGCAGGCCGTCGCCGTCGTAATCGAACAGCGCCACGCCGGCCGGCATGGTTTCCGGCTGATGCTTCTGCGGCGTCGGGCAGTTCTCCACCACGAAATGCACGCCTGCTTTCTTGGCGATGTCTTCGAAGCGGATGGGAGCGGGCGCCGGGATGAAGGCAGGCAGCGCCGCAACGATGACGAATGCCGCCGGCAGCCATCGTGCCGTCACGGCTTGCGGTCTCCCTTGGCCGGCTCGCGCACGGTTATAATCCGGTCGATTGGCGGATTCTCGAGCTTTTGGACGATGCCGCTCGGCCAAGTGATTTCTAACATTCGAACCGAATGCTCCTGGCCCAGGCCGAAGTGGACGCGTTTGTCGTTGGCGGAGAAGTAACTGCCGGCCGTCGACACGGTGGCATACTGGTTGGCGCCGGAGCCGCTCAGCAGGTGCAGACGGGCGCCGACGCCATCGCGGTTGCTGACGGTGCCGATGGTGTTGACCGTGAGCCAGTGATTGGCGCTTCCCTGGTTATGCAGCAACATGGGCTTGCCATCGAGGCAACTGACTACGATGTCGATCTGGCCGTCGTTATCGAAATCGCCGAACGCCGCGCCGCGCGCCGCCTGCACGGTCTTGAACGGCTCGCCGCTTTGCGCGGACACATCCTCGAAATGGCCGGCCACGTTGCGGAGCAGTAGCAGCGATTCGAGATACTTCACGTTGCCCTGGAAGTACTGGATGTTATCCATCACATGCGACTGCGCGACAAATAAGTCTTTCCAGCCATCGTTATCGTAGTCAATCAGGCCGGTGCCCCAGCCGGAATGCGGCATGGTCATGCGGGCGACTCCGGTCATGCCCGAGGCATATTGAAACGCGCCCTTCATGTTGCGGAACAGGGCGTACTTCTGGTTGGCCAAGTCGCCGATGAAGATATCCGGCCAGCCATCGTTGTCATAGTCTTCAAAAGCCACACCCATGCCCGAAAAAGCGACTCCGTCTTCGTCGTAAGCCAGACCCACTGGTATGCCGGCTTCGGTGAACGTCCCGTTGTGGTTATTATGGAAGAGCTGTTCGGCGATGGCGTCGTTGGCCACCAGGATATCGGGCCAGCCGTCCTGATCGTAATCATTCAGTGCGCTGCCCAGGGCGCGTCCGGGAGCCGCGGCAATTCCCGATTTAGCACTTACGTCGGTGAAGGTGCCGTCCCGATTGTTGTGATACAGAAAGTAAGTGACGGATTTGAATATATCCGGATGGCAGTAAGCCGGCTCGCCCTTCTCTGGCGCGCCACAGGGGAGGTTCTTCGCGAAATCCCAATCCAGATAGCGCGCCACGAATAAGTCGAGATAACCATCGCGGTCGTAATCGATAAATAGCGCGCTCGACGACCAACCGCCGGCCGCCACGCCCGCCTTGCCGGTTACATCGGTAAAAGTACCGTCTCCGTTGTTGTGATAGAGGATGTTATGGCCGTAGTTCGTCACGTATAAGTCGGGATAACCATCGTTGTCATAGTCGCCTACCGCGACACCCATTGCATAAGAATGGCCGCGAAGGCCGGCCTTCTCGGTTACGTCGGTAAAAGTGCCGTCGCCATTGTTGTGGTAGAGACGGTTCCAATACTTCGGGTCGGACTTGTCCGGCGCCGCACCGGCAGGCATGGGGCTACGCAGAGCCGCTCCGTTGACAAAGAAGAGATCCTCGCGGCCATCTCCATCGTAATCGAACATGGCGACTCCGCCGGGCATCGTTTCGATCAGATATTTCTGCGGCGTGCGGGAGGAGAGCAGCCGAAAGGTGATGCCCGACTTCGCGGTGACGTCGGCGAAAACGGGTAACGGGGTCCGTTCGGTGGATGCGTCGAGCAGAACCACGGCAATCACGCAGAGGACCGCACCAAGAAGGGGCCAGCGCATACTCGTATCACCAGAGTATCGCCAAACGACGAATGAAAAAAGCGCCGCCCATGCCGTGGCAGCACGGCACGGACGGCGCGACTGGTCAGGGACGTTTGCTCAGAAGTAGAACTTCAAGGCCATCTGCAGTTCCCGGGGCAGGGTAGCTCCCGCTGCTCCGGTCACTACACCCGGGTTGGGGTTATCGATGTTGCTATTCGGGATGCCGAAGATGACGCTGTTAAACAAGTTATACGCTTCGGCCCGGAACTCAAAGTACCTGGTCTCACTCCCCACATGGAATTGCCGGAACAGTGACAAATCCAGGTTCTTTGCAAACTGCGTAGTTAACGCGTTCGGCGTCTGCTTCCCAAACGTGTACGCCGCGGGATCGGCAAAGGCCGAGACATTAAACCAGTGGCCGACGGTTTGGCCTCCGCCAGTGGGGTTGCCCACCTGATCCGCCCACTCGCTATTGAGGCCCCCATCGTTAAGAATGGCCGTGTTGGCGAACACCGTGTACGGCTGACCCGAGTGGAGGCTCAGGATGCCGTTCAGCGACCATCCGCCCGCTAGGGTGCTAACGAGCCGATTGCCTTGGGCGATCGATTTGCCAAATGGAGACATCAGCGTGAACGCAGCCGTGAAGTTGTTGGTCTGGTTGGTATCGGAAATCTGCACATCGGCGGTGCGATTGTACACGTTCTCGACGATACAATTGGCCCCGATGCCGCAGCCATCGTCGATGGATCTCGACAGCGTATACGAAATCTGGAAAGCCATTGTGGAGCTGGCGCGTTTGTTGAGCGAGACCTGCAAGGCGTTATAGCGGCTGGCGCCCACACTCTGGTCGAACCATTGCGGCAGCATATACGGGAACGGCTGGCGCGGCGAAACCGGGCCGGGTCCGGGAGGAGCGACGTTCTGTACGGGGCCCCAGTCGAGGCGCCGGCCTACCGAACCGACATAGTTCACATCCAAAACCGTCGAGGATGGAAGCTCCCGCTGGATGCCGAAATTCCACTGGTCCATATAAGGCGTCTTGAAATTCGGATCCACCATCCACTGGCTCACCTCGGAGAAGGTAGAAACGGGATAGACCAAACCGCCGCTACCCCCGAGGCCCAGCGGATTCGTCATGCTCGCCGTCACCTCATTCTGATTCAGCGTTGGGTTGTTGATGGTGGCCACGGCCGGCCAGTTGCCACCAAAATTCTGCGCCAATTGCACCGTTCCGCCCCACATGTCATAAAAGCGGCCGTAGCCCGCGCGGGCAACCATGTTGTTGGTGAGGCGATAGGCCAACCCCAACCTTCCGGACCAATCCCCGAAGTCATTCTTGAGAATGGCGTGGTTCGATCCAGCTACGTGAACATACGGAGGCAGCTGCCCGGGGCCGTATGGATCGGGGTATTGAGCGACGGTATCTCCCGAGGCAGGCATGCCCACGAAGGAGCCGTTCGGCAGGCAGGGAGCACCGACTGTAGCCGAGCAATTCGGCGGCAGCGCCGTCAGGTAGTACTGTCCGGTGACCGCATCGGCATCGCCCGTGTAAAGGTCCTTGCCGGCGCCGTAGATGGGCCACAGCCGGAGGTCATAGCGGAATCCCACGTTCACTGTCAGGCGGTTGGTTGCTTTCCACTGGTCCTGAATAAACCACGCGTCCATCCAGCCGCCGTTCGCCACCTCCTTGACATTGCGCAACGCTGCTCCGGAAGGAACTCCGAGCAGGAAGGAAGCCCAAGCGTCGCCGCCGACACCCTGCTCGGCGCCCAGACCCGCCGTTTGAGCAGGCGCGAAC
>DATKNQ010000317.1:0-9010 GCA_035541265.1 Bryobacteraceae bacterium | reverse complement strand
TGGCCATGCCCCAATAGGCCATCGCCGCCGACGGGTCCAGTTCCGCTGCCTTGCGAAACGAGCGTAGCGCCTCGTAGCGGTTGAAGCCGTACATGAGCGCCAGCCCCTGGTCGAAAAACTTCTGGGCTTCGGCATTGCTGGAACGGATCGGGTGATGCCATATGCCCAGCCCTTTGTAAAGATCCACCGGTTTTTCGCCGGTTGGAGCATGGCTGTGCTCCTGTGCCATGGACAGACCTAACGTCAACAGACAAGCGACAATCGCGCGCATAATCCCCTCTGAGCGATATTACGCCAAGTGCGCGGATTTCGGATGTGGGAGAAACCTCGCCGCCCGGGTTACGACGCCGTCATCGCCTGCACGTCCCACGAGCAGGGTCGTTTTTCGAAGTAGCTGACGTTGGAGAGCAGCGCGGGACCCGCAGCGCGGAAACCGAACACGGCATCCTCGACCGGTCGCTTGCGGCTGCGCACAGCTTCGTAAAAGACCCGATGGTGCTCCAGATGCGCATCGTATCCGTCTGGCGTCTCGTAACGGAATTCTTTGTCGGGGCGCATCGCGTCGGCGCTCAAGTGCGGTTCGGGATATTGTTTCCAGTACTGGCGCAGGAACTCGTCCTGCACCGCCTTCGGAAACGTCCCAATCGTGTAGCCGGGTTCGGTTTCAGGCGGCGCGGTCGAAAGCGTGAGATCGCGGTACCCGGTCGTCATCGTGCCCTCGCTGCCCACGAAGCGGAATCCGAACTGCTCCTGCGCCAGGCCGCTCTTGAAATCCACGCGCAAAGCCAGCGTGAAATCCGGGTGCGCCGGCTGCGCGGGATAGTCCAGCACGGCGAGCATCACGTCGGGCACGTCGCGGCCGTCTTTCCAGTAGCGCAAGCCGCCGGATGCGAAGACCCGTTCCGGGCCGAGCGAGCCGGTCGCGAAGTGCAAGCCCGAGAGCAGATGCACGAACAGGTCGCCCGCGACGCCTGTGCCGTAATCGCGATAGTTCCGCCAGCGGAAGAGACGCACGGGCTCGAAGGCGTGGCGCGGAGCGTTCCCCAGGAATCGGTCCCAGTCCACGGTGGCGGGCGAGGCGTCCGGCGGAATCGAATACTGCCAGGCGCCGATGGCCGTGTTGCGGTCGAGCCAGGCTTCCACCATGTTGATCTGGCCGATAGCGCCGGCCTGCAAAAGCTCCCTTGCCTTTTGATAAACCAGCGAGGTGACATACTGGCTGCCGACCTGAAAGATGCGTCCGCTGCGCTGCTGCGCCGCGATGACCTGATGCCCTTCCTCGACCGAGTGCACCATGGGCTTCTCACAGTAGACATCTTTGCCGGCGTCCAGTGCGTCAATGGAGATGCGCGAGTGCCAGTGGTCGGGCGTGCCGATGATGACCGCGTCGATATCCTTGCGCGCGAGGATCTCGCGGTAATCGCGGGTGGTGAAGATCTGGCTGCCATAAAGCTCCTGCGCGCGCTGGCGGCGGCCATCGTAGATGTCGCAGACGGCCGCCAGTTCCACGCCTGGAATCGATACGGCATAATGGGTATCACCCGCGCCCATGCCGCCGTATCCGATCGTCGCGATGCGGATGCGGTCGTTGGCGGACACTTTGGTGTCCTGGGCAGCAAGCTGGGAAGCGATCCCCAGCGCGCCCGTCATCTGGATGAACTGCCTTCGGGTATTATTCATTGACACACTCCAACTTCACGGCCGTGCCATGTTGCTTCTCTTCATTCTGGCACGAGGTTGCAGGCACCGAATCGCCCTACGGTGTAGGGACCAGCACGCCTTGAACTTCGTTCTGGAGGAATTCGGCGAACTCCCAAACGACGATGTCCGGATTCGCTCTGTGAAGCTTCTCTTCGATGAGAACCTTTCCCGTCGGCTGGGTGGCGCGCCTCGCGGATCTATTTCCAGAATTCTCCCATGTCGTGCTCGAAGGATTGCCACCGCTTCCCAGGCCCGATGGCAATGCGCGCGTCGTCCATAGCTCTCACAGTCCGATCTTGCCGCGGCTATCAAAACCCTAGGCGTGCCTGCAGGTGGTTGCGCCCCGCCACGTTCTGCTAACTCAGCGTATTTACGGAGCCCACGCGCTGCCCTTCATACGCGGCGATGGCTGGTTCATTCTTCAGGATGTAGCCCAATTCGTCGACGCCTTCGAGCAGGCAGTGCTTCGAGAATGGGTCGATGGGGAACTCGACTTTGTGGCCGTCCGGAAAGGCGACGGTCTGCGAGGCGAGATCGACCGTAATGACCGCATCCGGATCGCGATCGACAAGCGCAAACAGCATGGCATGCGCATCCGCCGGCAGCGCGATCGGCAGCAGCGCGTTCTTCAGTGAATTCTGCTTGAAGATGTCCGCGAACGAGGTGCTGATCACCGCACGGAAGCCGAACTGCGTCAGCGCCCAGGGCGCATGCTCGCGCGAACTGCCGCAGCCGAAGTTATCGCCCGCCAGCAGGATCTGCGCGCCGCGCGCGCGCGGCTGATTCAGGATGAAATCGGGCTTTGGATTCCCCTGCGCATCGTAGCGCCAGTCATTGAAAAGATGCTCGTCGAGCCCCTGCTTCGAGATCGTCTTCAGAAAGCGCGCGGGGATGATCTGGTCCGTATCGACGTTGTTGATGGGCAGCGGCACGAGGCGGCTGGTGAAAGTCATAGCATGGTCCTCACATCGGTCACCACGCCGGTCAGCGCGGCGGCCGCGGCGGTCAGCGGGCTGGCCAGGAAGGTGCGCCCACCCTTGCCCTGCCGCCCTTCGAAATTGCGATTGCTGGTCGAGACGCAGTATTCGCCGGGCTGCAACTGATCGCCGTTCATCGCGATGCACATCGAGCAGCCGGGCTCGCGGTAATCGCATCCGGCAGCGCGGAAGATCTCCGGCAGACCTTCGGCCGCGGCCTGCGCCTTCACCTGCTGCGATCCGGGCACCACCATCACGCGCACGCGCGGATCAACCTTGCGGCCTTTCAGCAGCGCGGCCGCCGAGCGCAGATCGGAGATGCGCGAATTCGTGCAGCTCCCGATGAACACCACATTCACCGGATGGCCGAGCAGCCGCTTGCCGCCTTCCAGATCCATGTAACGCAGCGCCTTCGAGACGGATTCGCGCTGCATGGGGTCGGCGAGCGCGGAAGGCTCGGGCAGCGGCGCCGTGATCGGCATGCCCATTCCAGGGTTCGTGCCGTAGGTGATCATCGGCTCCAACCGGTTGGCATCGATCACCACCGAGCGATCGTAGGCCGCGCCATCGTCGGTCGGCAACTGCTTCCAGCGCGTCACTGCCGCGTCCCAATCCGCGCCCTGCGGCGCGAAGGGACGGCCGGCCATATATTCGAATGTCGTGTCGTCAGGCGCGATCATGCCCGCGCGCGCGCCGCCTTCGATCGACATATTGCAGACCGTCATGCGCTCTTCCATCGTCAACGCGCGGATGGCCGAGCCGCGATATTCGAAGATGGACGCCGTGCCGCCGCCTACACCGATTTGAGCAATCAAAGCCAGGATGATGTCCTTGGCGGTTACGCCAGGGCGCAGCGCACCATCCACGCGCGCCTCGAATGTTCTCGACTTGCGCTGCAGCAGGCACTGCGTGGCGAGCACGTGCTCGACCTCGCTGGTGCCGATGCCGAAGGCCAGCGCGCCGAATGCGCCGTGCGTGGCCGTGTGGCTGTCGCCGCAGACCAGCGTCATGCCCGGCTGCGTCAAACCCAGTTCGGGGCCTATCACGTGCACGATGCCCTGGCGGTCACTGCGGCGGCCATAGCAGCGAATTCCGAAATCGCGGCAATTGGTTTCAAGCTGCGCAACTTGTCGCGCGGCGATCTCGTCGACGATCGGCAGCGATGGATCGGTGGTCGGCGTGCTGTGGTCGGTGGTGGCGATCGTCAGATCGGGACGGCGCACTTTGAGGCCGCGATCGCGCAGGCCCTGAAAAGCCTGTGGCGACGTGACTTCGTGGACCAGGTGCAGATCGATATAAAGTAAGGTCGGGGCGCCGGGCTGTTCGTGAACTACGTGAGCGTCCCACAGTTTTTCAATGATAGTTCGTGGGGGCATATCTATATTATGCGAGCAGGATTTCGGAACAGTCCGGGAGCTGGTAAGCTCCCGGACCTATCCGATTGCGGCACACACGGCTTCACCCACCTGTTCGGTGGTAACCGGCGAGCCCTTTGGTTTGAGGTCGGCCGTCACCCGTCCGCTACCCAGTACGGACTCGATTGCGGAATTCACGCTGACGGCTTCTTCCTGCAAACCGAAGCTATATTCAAGCATCGCCGCGACGGAGCCGATAGCACCGAGCGGGTTTGCTTTGTTTTGACCGGCGATATCGGGCGCCGAACCATGTACCGGCTCGTACAGCCCCACCCAGGCGCCCGAGGGCTTGCGTCCACCCAGGGATGCCGAGGGCAACATGCCGATCGATCCAGCCAGCACGGCGCCCTCATCGCTGAGGATGTCGCCAAACATGTTCTCCGTCAGTACGACGTCGAAGCGGCGCGGATTCAAGATCAACTGCATCGCGCAGTTATCGACCAGCAGATGATCCAGAGTTACCTCCGGGTAAGTGGCGGCGACGCCGGTAACTATCCGCCGCCATAACTGTGAATTCTCGAGCACGTTCGACTTATCCACCGAAGTGACTTTGCGGCGGCGGCCCTGGGCTAAGTGAAACGCCATGTGCGCCACACGCTCGATCTCCGCGCGGGTGTAAGTCATGGTGTTCACCGCGCGCTCTTCGGCGCCGCTGCCGCTGATACCGCGCGGCGTGCCGTAGTAGATGCCGCCGGTCAGCTCGCGGACGATAATCATGTCCGTGCCTTCGACCAGCGCGTTCTTCAGCGGCGACGAATCGATCAGCGCCGCGAAGGCGCGCACGGGCCGCAAGTTCGCGAACACGCCCAACGCCTGCCGGATGCCCAGTAGTCCTTTTTCCGGGCGCTTCTCCGGCGGACAATTGTCGAACTCCGGCAACCCCACCGCGCCCAACAGCGTGGCATCCGCATCCGCCGCGAGGCGCGCCGTCTCTTCGGGAAGTGGCAAGCCGGTCTTGTGTATAGCTACGCCGCCCAGCAGGCCGTCGGCCAGTTGCAAGCGATGATTCCACTTCTGGGCCACATGCCGGAGCACGCGCACGGCTTCACGCGTTACTTCCGTGCCGATACCGTCGCCGGGCAGGACCAGGACGTTCAGGTCCATCGTCAGTCCGCTGCCACTTTCATAGCCATCGGGCGCTCCTCGATCAGCGCGACGATTTCCTCGTCCATCAGGCCTTTCTTGTTATCGGCCAGCGCGGTGAAGCGATCATACAACGATTGCAATTCTTCTTTGCTCAGATCGTAACCCAGGTCTTCGGTGCGCTTCTTCAGCGCGTGCCGCCCGCTGTGTTTACCAAGCACCAGCCTGCTTTCGGGCACACCCACCGAGCGCGGGTCCATGATCTCGTAAGTCGACTTCTCTTTCAGGTAACCATCCTGATGAATGCCGGCTTCATGCGCGAAGGCGTTGCGCCCCACGATGGCCTTGTTCGGTTGCGGGCCGAAGCTGATCATCGAGGTCAGCAGTTCGCTGGCCGAATACAAATGCTCGGGGCGGATGCCCGTATCGTACGGCAGCTTGTCCTGGCGGGTCTTGAACAGCATGACCACTTCTTCGAGCGCGCAATTGCCCGCCCGTTCGCCGATGCCGTTGATGGTGCATTCAATCTGCCGCGCACCGGCTTCCACGGCCGCGATCGAATTCGCCGTCGCGAGCCCCAGGTCGTCGTGACAATGTACGCTCACAATCGCGCAGTCGCCCAGCGCCTTCACGATACGGCCGATCAGCAAGGCGTACTCGTAAGGCACGGCATATCCGACGGTGTCCGGAATGTTCACCGTCCGCGCGCCCGCGGCCACGACCGCGCGCGAAATTGCTTCGAGATAGTCCGGATCGGTGCGCGCGCCGTCTTCGGCCGAGAATTCCACGTCGTCCACATATTGACGCGCCAGTTCTACGGCGGCCACGGCCTCTTCGAGCACCTGCTGCCGCGACTTCTTGAGCTTGTACTGCAGGTGAATGTCGCTGGTGGCGATGAAGGTGTGAATGCGCGGGCGGCGGGCATGCTTCAGCGATTGTGCGGCACGCTGCACGTCAAGCGTACAGGCGCGGCCCAGCGCGGCCACTTGCGCCCACGGAAACTCGCGGCTGATGGCGTCGACCGCTTCGAAATCGCCTTCCGACGCGATCGGGAAACCCGCCTCCAGGATGTCCACGCCCAATTCCACCAGCTTGCGGGCCATCCGGATCTTTTCCGGCACGTTCATGCTGCAGCCCGGCGACTGTTCACCGTCCCGCAGCGTGGTATCGAAGATATAAACTCGATCGCTCATAGGAAACCGCCGTATTGGGCCATTATGGCGGGCTGGAATGTAATTTAGCAAATTTATAATATTAGCGGTCCGTATAATCTTTTGTTATGCTGGAGAACGCATGGAGCTGCACACTCTCCAGATCTTCCTGACGGTGGCCACCGAGAAAAGCTTCTCGCGAGCCGCCGAAAGGCTGCTGCGCACGCAGCCGGCGGTCTCGCTGGCGCTGCAGCGCCTGGAGGCGGAACTGGGTGAGAAGCTGATCGATCGTTCCGCTAAGGACCTGGTGCTGACTGACGCCGGGCGCACGGTGCTGGATTTCGCGCGCCGCTTCGAGAACCTGCGGCACGAGATGGAAAATTCGCTGGCCGAGCTGCGCGATAAATCCTCTGGCACGTTGACCGTAGGGGCCAATGAATCCACGTCGCTCTACCTGCTGCGGCACATCGAAAACTTCCGGCGGCTGTATCCGAAGATCAGGGTGCGCGTGCGGCGCAGCTTGTCGAGCAAGATTCCCAATGAACTGCTAGACGGCAACCTGGAACTGGGCGTGATCAGCTACGAATCGCCCGATGAACGGCTGACTTCGAGCATCATATACACGGACGCGCTGGCTTTCGTGGTGTCGCCCAAGCACCGGCTGGCGAACCGCAAGGCGGTCTCGATCAGCGACCTGTCGGCGGAGACCTTCATCGCGCACAACGTGCTTTCTCCGTACCGCGACGTGGTGATCCGCGAGTTCCAGCAGCGGCGCGTGCCGCTGAACATGCCGGTCGAGATGCCCACTATCGAGACCATCCGCAAACTGGTACAGAACAACCAGGGCGTGGCGTTCCTGCCGCGCATGTGCGTGGAGCAGGAGATCGAGCAGGGGTTGCTGCGCGAGGTGAAGGTGAAAGAGCTGCACGTCGAACGCAAAATCCGGCTGATCTATCCGACGCGGCGGGTATTGAGCCATGCTGCGCTGGCGTTTCTGGAGGTCGTGCGCGGTAAGTAATCGGCAGATCGCATCGTGGGCGGCGACTCTATCCCAAAAGCTGGATTGCTTCACGAACGGCGGGCGCACCGACGTCACGCAAGTGCGGTCGGGCACTCGAACGCGAAAACCACCTGTTCCTGCAGCCGGCGCAATGACAACGTGGGCGTAGTGGGGAGGTCGAAGGGTCTCGATTTGAGCAAGAATCTGACCAACCAGGGGGATTGGCGTGGAGCCGCCAGCGACATCAAACGACCGCGGGACTTACCTGAAAGGGACGTCCACTTCGGTGTAACTCCCCGGAGTGGCCGGGCTCACTGCGGCAACGACCCCTTCAACGTACCGGCGTAAGACGGGCGACTGCGCATTGCCGAGAACGACGATGGAGATTCTCCGGCCCGCCGGATTCTGTTGATACCGGATATTCTTGTCAACAGTCACAAACAGTGCGAAACCAAACGCCTCGGTGGCGTCGAGCAGGGTACCGTTGGCGAGCCTCTCCCATCCACGTTCAACCGTTTCGACGACCACATGACCCTAGAAGCGTAGCGCAACGAGTCGGGCGCGCTGTGGTCAAGCAGGATGAGCATTTACGGGTGATGTCGCACTTTGCTGCGTGGTTGGGAATGGATCGAGGCTCCGCGCGGCAAACTCGAGCACAGTCACAATCTGTGCCCGCGTGAGGTGGAACCACTCCATGGTCTTTTCGATGGTGGCCCGGCTTCGAGGTTCTGGAACACGATGGAAACCGGCATGCGCGTGTCCTTGAACACCCACGCGCCGCTAACTTTGCCGGGAACGCTCTCCACGGCCGGACATTGTGACCAATCGAGGCTCGCCATGATCTACGCTGCCCTTCTTAGGGTACGCCAGGAGATACGGAAAAACCAGCATCGGCTACTTTGCCAGCGGGTAATCTACGCTGCGGCGCAGCCAATCGCCATTGGCGCGCACGTCCGCGCGCAGCCGCTCGCACAATGTCTCGCGTTGTTCAAACAAGCGATAGCCATCGCGCTTCGCGTGATTATCGAGCAGCGCTTTCACCAGGAAGGGCATCACCATCGAGTAATCGGCCTGCATACTCTCGGTAGTCTGTAGATATGCGTCCTTGTCCACTTTGCCCCACGTTACCGCTTCGGCGGGGGGACAGGATGATAACGAGCCGTCGGTAACCGGAGCGGTCACGATCTGCACATCGAACTGATAGCCGCGCACATTCGGCAGTCCGAGCACCTGACCGAGAGCCGGCTCCGGCTGCAGGTTGTAATTCTTCGGCACGCCGCCGCCCAGGATCAGCGTGGCGAGAGCGCGCGCCGGACTATCGAACAGGCCCCAGCGATGATACGCGCAGGCTTCGAAGACTTCCGCGTGCAGGTCCAGATCGAATCCGTATTCCGGCAGAATGCCCGCGCTGCGCATGGCCCACAGCTTCATGGAATTCAGGAAGACGCTGCCATCGGCCGGCGCGCCTACCAGCACGGGAATCGCGAGGCGATGGCACGTCGACAGCAGCCCGGCCGGCACATCGTTGCGCTGCTCCTGCGCGGCGTAATACGCGCCCAGGCGGTAACGCAGCTCCGTGCCGGTCATCTTCTTTTGAAATTCGGGGCGCGCGAGGCACGCGCTCAGGAAGCGATCCTGATCGAGCAGCACGGCTTCATCGAAGGCCATGTCGGTGACGCGGAT
>DATKNQ010000316.1:0-4271 GCA_035541265.1 Bryobacteraceae bacterium | reverse complement strand
GAAATCAGCACACCGGTGCTGTCCGTGAACTCGGGATGGTCCTTCGGGTTGTAAGTGTACAGTGTGCCCACGCTGCATCCCGGCGCGCCGGATTCTGGAGTCACATAGACGATCGTGCGATCGGTCCATGGCCCTATTGGAGAGCAGGAGTAATAAGTGACTACGTTCTTCCAGTTCGGATAACCGGGCGACCAGGTCTCCATGCCGGTCATCATGTAGAACGCGCCGGCCGCGGTTGTGTGGCGCGTTACGCTGTACTCGTTGGTGATGGCCGGCACACCCGCCATCGGCGTCGCATTCGATTGGCTGCTCACCCAAGTCTTCGACGTCGCATTCCAGTACTGCCACGCCGACGGATTCGTCAGATCCGCGTACGAGGACATGCGCGCCACGTAGGGCAGCTTCTGCCACGTTCCAGGATCTTGTATACCGTAAATGTATATGTAGCTGCCCAGCTTCAAAAGCTGCGAGCCCCACTCGATGTTGAGATTCGGGAGCGCCACCGGCACCACAGAAATGGTCGATAGGGACGGCCATGAAAGCGTCGCCACTGAGTTCCCCTGAAAGCTGAAAGAGCCGGTCCATTCGAGCAGCATGATCTGCACCTGGTAAACACCGGGCGCCGTTTGCACCAGCATTCCGCCGCCTTGCCAGAACCAGTCATTTGGATTCGATGGCACAAAGTAAGATGTGGTCTGCGGTGGATAGCCAAGCGTTGTGATCGTGTTACTGCCGGGCGTCGAGTGAGTCAGCGAGTTATGGGCCGTGAAAAGCCAGCCCGAGCGCAGGCGCGTGGACGGGTCGACGGTGCCGATGTAAGAGTCCGACCACATCCATAAGTCCGTGCCATCGGGAAGTTTCAGCGAATAGGTTCCATCGGCGCCAGTCCAGCCAGGGCCGTTTTGGGTTGCCAGGGCGTCATAGGTGGCGTCAGGCGTTCCCTGACCCGGTATGGGCGGAAGCTGGCAAGTCTGAGCGGCCAGCGTCGCCAAAGATAGAGACACAAGGGTAAATGAAGCGGCACGAACAAACATTCACATCATTGTAGCCTGCGCTCGCAGCCGCTGCCAGATTACCGAAGTGAGTCCTCGACCTCGCGCAGCCAGTCCGGCCGCTTCAGCACTTCGCGCGGCTTGCTGCCGTCCGGCGGCCCGATGATGCCGTCGCGCTGCATCATATCGAGAATGCGCGCCGCCCGGCCGTAGCCCAGCCGCAACCGGCGCTGCAGCGTGGAGGTGGACGCCTTGCCCATTTCGAGCACGATGCGCACGGCATCCTCGTACATGGGATCCTGCGAACCCGGCGCGGCTTCTTCGGCATCCGGCTCACCTTCGTCGGACGGCGGCGCCACCAGGAATGACTGATCGTACTCCGGCGCGGCCTGCTCCTTCCAGAAATCCACCACCCGGTTAATTTCGGTTTCCGTTACGAACGCGCCATGCACGCGGATCAGCCGGGACGAGCCCGGTGGCAGGAACAGCATGTCGCCCTTGCCCAGCAGGTGTTCGGCGCCCATCACATCGAGCACCGTGCGCGAGTCCACGCGCGTGGCCACGCGGAAGCTGATGCGCGAGGGGAAATTCGCCTTGATGAGTCCCGTGATCACATCCACGCTGGGGCGCTGCGTCGCGAGCACCAAATGCATGCCCACCGCGCGCGCCATCTGTGCCAGGCGCGTCACTGACTCCTCCACGTTGCGGCCTTCGAGCATCATCAGATCCGCCAACTCGTCGATCAGAATCAGAATGTAAGGCAGCGGCCGCAAGTCTTCCGCTGTGGCCTCGTCTTCAAACAGATTGCGCGGCTCCTCCTGCTTCTTGCGGATCTTCTTGTTGAATTGATCGATGTTGCGTACGCCGAATTCGGCCAGCAGGCGCAGCCGGCGGTCCATTTCGAGCACGGCGTTGCGCAGCGCGTTGGTGGCCTTCTTCGGATCCGTGATCACTGGCGTGAGCAGGTGCGGAATGCCCTCGTACATGCCGAGTTCTACGCGTTTGGGATCCACCATGATCATGCGCACTTCATCCGGCGTGGACTTGTAGAGGATCGACATGACCATGGAATTGATCATGACGCTCTTGCCCGAACCCGTCGAGCCGGCAATGAGCAAATGCGGCATGGATTCGAGCGCCGCGACTTTGATGCGGCCGTTGATATCCTTGCCCATCGAAATCGTCAGCCGCGATTGCGCCTGCGCGAATTCGTCAGACTCGAGCATCTGCCGCAGCGCGATCACCTCGCGCTTGGTGTTGGGCACCTCGATGCCCACGGTCGGCTTGCCCGGGATACGCTCGATCAGGATCGATTCGGCCTGCAAACCGAGGCACAGGTCTTCGGTCAGGGTGGTGATGCGGCTGTACTTGATGCCCGCTTCGGGCTTGAATTCGAAGGTGGTCACCACCGGGCCGGGATTGATTTGGACAACCGAACCCAGCACGTTGAACTCTTCGAACTTCGATTTGATGCGGCTGGCGATGTCTTTCAGCTCCTGCTCGTCGTACGGGCTGCGGCCCTGCCCTTCGAGCAGCAGATCGGTGGATGGCAGACGGTACGCCGTGTGCGCGGCCGTGCGCCCCGCCGCGGCGGGCGCCGGGATCTCCCAGGGCAAAGAATCGGGCGGCTCGATGGGCGCCGGCGCGGTGATCGGCTCGTCCAGCGCACAGATGGGAATCTCGTCGCCTACCTCGGACTCCACGTCAATTGGTTCGTCCCGGGAAACGGACGGCTCGGAGTGGACGGTTGCCGTTTCCGGAGCCGGCCTGGCGCGGCGGCGTTTCTCGGCTCTCTGCTCGGCACGCAGGCGGGCTTTCTCTTCCTTACGTCGCCGCCGCTCATCGCGCCACGACCGCCACGCATCCGCGATGGCATGTAAACACTGCAGCGGTCCCGCGAACCACACCGCCAGCTTCGCCATGGTGAACGTCGAGACCAGATACACGGAAACCACCAGTGTGGTGACGGTCAGCAGGATCGCGCCGGTGGGGTTGAGTGAGTGCATCAGGTAGCGCGCCAGCAGCAGGCCGAGCAGGCCGCCGATCGGGATGATGCCGCTAAACAGGGCGAGGTGCGGCACAAAAGAGACCGCGGCTGTGAGGCTCAGCAGCAGCAGGACGGCGCCGCACAGCTTGATCGCGCCGGCGTCGATTTCGTCCGACCGGACCCATTTCCAGGCCAGTCCGAACAGCAGGACCGGCAGCACGAACGCCCCGATGCCGAAGCCTTCCAGCAGCAGATCGGCGAACCACGCCCCCGGATAGCCAATGAGGTTGCGCGGCCGTGCGGCCGACGCCGTGTTCAAAGAAGGATCCTGCACATGGTACGACGCCAGGCTGAGCAGCAATACCAGGCCCAGAGACAGCAACAGCAGTCCCACCAGTTCGTTGATGCGCTTCTGCGGAGTTGGAGATAAGAGCTTCATCCCGCTGGCCGGCGGAAGAAAGCCAGAGCAAGCACCATTATGCCAAAAATTATGCGATAAATCACAAAGAACCAAACGCTGCGGCGGCGCAGGAAGCGCAGGAACCAGGCGATCACGATCATCCCGGTCACGGCGCTCACCGCGATGCCGATCAGCATCTGCGTCTGCATGGCGGGATCGAAGGCCTTGTGTTTGATCAGGTCATACACGGCCTTGGCAGCCGCGGCGCCGATGGCGGGGGTCGAGAGCAGGAAGGAATAGCGGGCAGCCGTTTCCCGATTTAAGTCACGAAACAGTCCGGCGGTGATGGTGATGCCGCTGCGTGAGACTCCTGGCACGACAGCTAACGCCTGCGCGACGCCGATCGTGGCGGCGTCCAGCGAGTTGACCCCCGCGATATCGCGCGTCCGGCGTCCCCGCCACTCGCCGATGCCCATCAGTATGCCGATAGCGACCAGCATGCTGCCGATGACCATCGGATTGCGCCAGGGCCCCTCGGCCTGTTTGTTGAAGATCAGGCCGGCGATGCCTACCGGAATCGACCCGATCGCGAGGAGCCAAAGCAGGGCGCTGTTGCGTGCCAGGTCTTCGTCGTTCCCCCATTGGATGCCAAAGCCGTGCGCGATGATTTGCACCCAGTCGCGGAAGAAGTAAATCACCACGGCCAGCAGCGTCCCGATGTGCAGCGAGATGTCGAAGGTGAGGCTTTCGGTCTGCCAGCCGAGCAGCCAGGAAGTCAGATAGAGGTGCGCAGTGCTCGAGACCGGCAGGAACTCGGTCAGGCCTTGCACAACGGCCAACACAATCACTTGGTAGATGGGCATGTGGGCTAAAGGGCATGGTACCCGATTTT
>DATKNQ010000315.1:0-2184 GCA_035541265.1 Bryobacteraceae bacterium | reverse complement strand
GCGCGCCGGCGCATCAAGGCGCAGGACCACGGTCTCGACCAGGCGCTCGATCATGCGCTCATCGCGCATGCCAGGCCGGCGCTCGAATCGCAGCAGCCTGTCAAGGCCCGCTTCGCCATTCGCAACGTGCATCGCACCGTGGGCGCCATGCTGGGCGGCGAGATTGCGCGGCGCTACGGCTCGGCCGGCCTGCCCGACGAAACCATCCACTACAAGTTTGGCGGCTCCGCTGGACAGAGCTTCGGCGCGTTTGTTCCCAAGGGACTGACACTGGAGCTCGAAGGCGACGCGAACGACTACCTGGGCAAGGGCCTCTCCGGCGGCTGCATCATTGCCTACCCGCCGAAGACCTCCAGCTTCCTGCCCGAAGAAAGCATCCTGGTGGGCAACGTGGTCCTCTACGGCGCCACTTCCGGCGAGGTCTTCCTCAATGGCATTGCCGGCGAACGCTTCGCGGTGCGCAACTCGGGCGCCACGGCGGTGGTGGAAGGCGTAGGCGATCACGGCTGCGAGTACATGACCAACGGCCTCGTCGTTGTCATCGGCTCGACCGGCCGCAACTTTGCCGCGGGCATGAGCGGCGGCATCGCGTACGTCTACGATGACGTGGGCGACTTCGGCACGCGGCGCTGCAACCCGGCCAGCGTCGATCTCCATCCGCTCGAAAGCAAGGAGGACGTCACACTGGTTCGCGGACTCCTGGAACGCCATCGCGACTACACCGGCAGCCCGCGCGCGGCATGGATCCTGGAGAACTGGGCCGAGGCGCAGGCGCGCTTCATCAAGGTGTTCCCGCACGAGTACAAGCGCGTGCTTGGCGTAGCGCGCGCGGAGAAAGACGATTCCACAACTGCGTCGCCTCTGGTTGGCGCAACCGAGGTGAAGCATGGGTAAGGTGACCGGATTTCTTGAGATCGATCGCGAACAACCCACGCGCCGTCCCGTTGAGGAACGCGTCAACGACTGGTTCGAAATCTACCAGCCGTTCCCCGTGGAAAAACAACGCGACCAGGCGGCGCGCTGCATGGATTGCGGCGTACCCTTCTGCCATACCGGGTGCCCGGTGAATAACATCATTCCCGACTGGAACGACCTGGTCTACAACAACCGCTGGGAGCGCGCCATTCGCCGCCTGCACGCGACGAACAACTTTCCCGAGTTCACCGGCCGCATCTGCCCTGCGCCTTGCGAGGCCGCGTGCGTGCTCGGAATCGATCAGCCGCCGGTTTCCATCAAGGTGATCGAGAAGAGCATCGTGGAGCGCGCCTGGGACGAAGGCTGGATTCAACCCGAGCCTCCCGAGCAGAACACGGGCAAGCGCGTTGCCGTGGTCGGCAGCGGACCCGCGGGCCTGGCGGCCGCACAGCAACTGCGCCGGGCCGGCCACTCGGTCACCGTGTACGAGAAGAACGACCGGATCGGCGGCCTGCTTCGCTACGGGATTCCCAACTTTAAGCTCGAAAAGCACTACATCGAGCGGCGGGTGAAGCAGATGCGCGCCGAGGGCGTGACGTTCCTGACCAACGCGCATGTGGGCGAGAACGTTCCGGTAGACACCCTGATCGGCCATTACGACGCGATCCTGCTGGCCGGCGGCGCCGAAGCGCCGCGCGATCTGAAGATCCCGGGCCGTGAGCTCAAGGGCATTCACTTCGCGATGGAGTACCTACCCCAGCAGAATCGGCGCAACGAAGGCGACAGCATCGATCCCGGTATTGCCATCACCGCTGAAGGCAAGCGCGTGGTGATCATCGGCGGCGGCGACACGGGCGCGGACTGCCTGGGCACAGCGCACCGCCAGAAGCCGCTGAGCGTGCACCAGTTCGAGATCATGCCCAAGCCGCCGGAGACGCGCGCCACCTCGACCCCGTGGCCGCTGTGGCCGCTGCAGTTGCGTACCGAAGGCGCACATGAAGAAGGCGGCATCCGCGACTGGAGCATCAACAGCATCCGGTTTACGGGCGACGAGCACGGCAACGTGAAGCAGTTGCATGCTGTTCGCGTGGGCCCTCCGCCCAAGTTCGAACCAATCCCGGGCACAGAGTTCACGATGGATGTGGATCTCGTGCTGCTGGCCATGGGCTTCCTTGGCCCGGTGCGAAATGGCATGCTCGAAGAGCTGGGCGTGGCCCTCGACGCGCGCGGCAACGTCGCCACGACGGACTACAAGACCTCTGTGGACGG
>DATKNQ010000314.1:0-16821 GCA_035541265.1 Bryobacteraceae bacterium | reverse complement strand
TTCGCCTTCTGCAGCGTCACCAGCCGGTCACGTTCGGCTTGGGTCATCAGTAGTTGTCCTTCCTGCATCCTCACAGCGTGAGGCTGTCAAGGGGACTTTTCTACTTTGCCCAAAGGGGACATTATCACTTTGCCGCCACAGTGGGGTGCTGGCCAATTTTTGTGCGCCGTTCGGGCGCCCGATCCGGACCGTTCAACGCTTGCTGGCGATCTGCGTCGCGAGCGAGAGGCGCTCCACATCCCAGTAGACGTAGGGCCGGATCAGCGCTGCCTTGACATTGTGTAGCGACGGTGAAACCGCAATCAGGGTGTCTTTGTTCAACAGGTAGAGGAAGGGACACTGCTGCCAGGCGATCTCCTGTACGCGGTCGAAGTACCGCTTCCGCAGCGCAGGGTTACTCTCCGCGGCTTGTAACTTCATGAGCCGGTCTATCTCAGCCTCCCATGCGGTGGCCGGAGTCCTCTGGTTAGGATTCCATTGATGATTGCTCGCGGAACTCAGCCAGATATTCATCTGCAGGTTGGGATCGAGGTCAACGTTAGCCATTCCCAACAGACATGACTCATAAGCAGAGGTTTTGGTCAGCCGCTCGATGAGCGAGGCGAAATCCAGTGTCACGATGTTGAGCTTGATTCCGATGGAGGCCAGGTCCTGTTGAACCATGGCCGCCATCCTTTCGCGTGCAAGGTTGCCGGCATTGGTGACCACCGAGAACTCCACGGCGTTGCCCTGGCGATCGTGCAGTACGCCGGCCTTCCATTGAAAACCGTCCAGCGCAAGGGTTTGCAGAGCCGCCTGGCGATCGAACGCGATCGGCTGAAGGCGGGCGTTGTACCAATGGCGGTTGGCCGGCGACACCGGGCCTACCGCCGGGCTGGCGTGTCCATGGTACACGACGCGGCAGAGATCTTCGCGATTGATGGCCTCCAGGATTGCCCGCCGGAACGCAGCGGAACGGAACCACGCCTTCTTGTATGCGGGTAACGGAGCGGCGGGCGCCTGATTGAACCACAACAGCTCGGATTCAAGGGACGGACCAATATCGGTCACCGCGGCTGCGTCCGCAGCCGACAGTTTTTCGAAGTTGTCCGGTGCGACGTTGTTGATCAGGTGTAGCTCTCCGCGCGTGAATCGAACCATCTCCAGAGTGCGATTCTGTTCGATAGAAAGACGAATCGAGTCCAGATACGGCAGCGCCCGCCCTTGCCCGTCCCGCTTCCAATAATACGGATTCTTTTTAAGCAGGACCTCAGAGCCGGCCTTGTAATCCCCGACATAGAAGGGCCCCAGTACCGCGCCTTCTTTCTTCGCGGACTTAGATGACATAATCGCCACCTGGTCGAACAGACGTTCCATGCCGGCGATCACACCCGGGAAAGTAATCGTCACTTTGTCGGGGCCGGAAACGTCGATTTGCGCCGTGCCCGCTCCCGAACGGAGCGCGTCGCCCACCGGTGCGTGCAGCTTAGAATCCATGACCATGCGCATCGTCGAGGCCACATCTTCCGCCGAGAACGGAGTGCCATCCGAGAAGCGCAGACCGTGCCTGATCTGGAAAGTAACGCGCCGGCCATCGCGATCCACTTTCCAGGACTGCGCGAGCTCCGGCTCCACCTCCTGTGTCAGCCGATTGATGCGGATCAGAACTCCGCCTGTCAGATACCGGATTACTTCCGATGGATCGTCCTCTACCAGCAGCGGATTGAAGGTCTTGGGCTCGCCGTTCAGGCAGAACCGCAGCTCGCCGCCGTACTGTGCGAGCGCGGGCAGGACGGTTACGAACAACGCGAGCAGCGTTGATCTTAGTCTGATCATGGTGATGATTCCTCTGGCGCGTCAGGTTATGCTGTCGCGGCCGCTTCGACCGGAGTCTGCGGATAGACGGGCAGGCGGTGCTTCTTGCGGAGTTGCTTGGCCTTGTACATGCGCTTATCGGCCTCGGCCAGCAGTTCTTCGGCGTCCGAGCCATCTTCCGGATAATAAGCCTCACCCAGACTCATCGAGACTCCGCTCCCGGCGGCGCCGATGGCAAGTTGCCTGATCTCGGCCAGCCGATGCTGGATGGACCTGCGGTCGCTGCCGGGCATCAGCAGCACGAATTCATCCCCGCCCATGCGCGCGACATAGTCGTATTCGCGGCAGCGATTCCGTAGCTCGTCGGCCACCTGCCGCAGCACTTTGTTTCCTTCCAGGTGACCGAAGCGATCGTTGATTTGCTTGAATCCATCGAGATCGCACACCACCACGCACAAAGGTTCGCGGTTTCGCTTGCAGCGGGCCAATTCACTGTCGAGCCGCAGGAACAACGACCTGGCGTTCGGCAACCCGGAGAGATAGTCCGTGGTCGCCGAGTCTTCCACCTGGCGGAAGATGAGAGCGTTTTCCACGGCCAGCGACACCTTGCTGCTAATGGCCAACAGAATACGCAGATGATCTCGCGAGAACGCGTCGCTGGCCGCGCGGTAGAGCGTCATTACGCCAATCGTGCCACTCAATCCTTCGAGTGGCACGGCCAGCGCGGACCGCAGCGTGCTGAACTTCGCCGGATTGGCCAGATAGCCCGGTTCGACCGACGGATTGCCATTCAAGATAGGCTTCCGGTTCTCCGCCACCCATCCGGACAAGCCTTCTCCGAGCGGTATCTCCAGAGAGGAGAGCAGACGGAAATCCTCTCCGTTCACGTATTGCGGAACTAACTTGCCTCCGAGCCGCACGTAAATGGCGATGGCATCGTAGGGGACGATTTTCTTGAGGCGCGCCGCGACCACCGAAAGCGTCTCATCCATACTGAGGGAGTTACCCAGATCCTGCACCAACTCGAACAACAACTGAACTTCCTGGCGGGCCGCGGCGATGGAACATAGGAAGTCATACTCGTTACCGGGGCCCGCGTGGGGGGCCGCTCCCTGGAACCCAGCGGCCGGCTCCGAGCCGCGCTCGATCCGTACATTGGTCGATAATTTCGCGGGGCTATCGGCAGTAAGTTGCGCCAGCCGCTCCAACTCCACATAGTGCGTTTTCAAGATGGCAACCACGCGCGGATCGAAGCTCTTACCGGCCTCGTTGGCGACTTCTTCCATCGCCTCCTCGAGGCCGAGTGCCCGCCGGTATTGGCGGTCGGAAGCCAAGGCGTCCAGGCAGTCGACGGCTGAGAGAATGCGTGCTCCCACCGGAATCCGCTCTCCCTGCAGCCCGTAAGGATAGCCGGATCCGTCCCACTTTTCGTGGTGTGCTCGCACGATGGGCGCCACTGGATAGGGAAACGCGACGCGTTCCAGGATCTCGGCGCCCACCAGCGGGTGGATCTTCATCTTCTCGAACTCTTCCTGCGTCAGGCGGCCGGGCTTGGATATGATGTGTTCGGGCACGGCGAGCTTCCCGATATCGTGCAACAGCGCCGCGGCTTTGAGCGCTTCCAGTTCCTCTTCGGGCAGCCCCATGCGCTTGCCTAGCTCGACAGCATAGACGCGTACGCGCCGCAAATGCTCGTGTGTGGTGTGATCCTTGGCCTCGATCGCCAGCGCCAGAGCCTCGATCGTTCGCATGTGCAATCCGGCGATGGATTCCACGTGGTGTCTTTCCGATTCGAGTCGCGCGAGATAGAGCTGGTAGGAACGGTAGATCAGATAAATTACCGGCAAGAGTACGATGGATCCCTGCCAGTGCATTTGCTTGGTGAAGATACTAATGATCCAGGCGATGGAAGCTCCCACCAGGTAGAACGGAAACGACCAGAAGTAACAGTTGTGCCAGGTCTCACTAAATCGCTTGCCCTCGGAAAGCGAGATCACCTCCGCGATCGGCACCGTATTCAGTGCGTAATAAGCCAGGCCGGTGGCGATCAGCAACAGCGGACCGATGTGGCCCACTCGCAGCACAGCAGCCGAGTGATAGAAGGAGTAAGCGAGCGTTACTGCGATCCCGGTGTTGGCGACGCTGAAGACGACCTGCAGTAGCTTGGGCCGCTGTCTCGATTTCCAAAGGCACTGCACCAGCGTACCGGCGCAGCCAAGCGCCAGCGTCTCGGTGGCGCTGAGGTCCGCGATGCCGATAAACACGAACAGAAAGCAGACTGACATCGTTCCGCGTATGCCCGGAAGATTCACCTTCAGGCCCGCCGCGAGCACAGAAAGCACCAGATAGAAACAGAACCGGAACACATCGCCGGAGTGCCAGTGACACATGGTCATTCCGATCACGCTGAGGCCGGCCAGACTCACGAAGGCAACAAACAGTTTCGCTTGGATGTTCATGTCGATAGCACCGGAGATGCGCACGCGGCCGCATTGGCCCGTGTGCGGTATGCCTTCAACCTGCGTAAGAGGGTGCGGCGTGAGATGCCCAGCAGATCGGCGGCCAGGTCCTGCCGGCCGCCTGATTTCTCGAGCGCCTCGTGGATCACCCGTTCTTCAAGGCCGCCGAGTTGACGCTTCAGCGCGGGCTTGGTTGCCGGCGCCGGGGACAGCGGCTCGAGCCCCAGATCCGCGGCCGCGATCTGCCAACTGTCGGCGAGCACCGCGGCGCGAGTGATCACATTGCGCAGTTCGCGCACATTGCCGGGCCAGGTGTAATCTTCGAGTGCGTTGAGAGCGTCCTCTCCCAGCTCCAGACGCGGGTCCACTTCGTGCAAAAAGTGATAAGCCAGCGGCGCGACATCCTCGCGCCGTTCGCGCAGCGGTGGGACATGGATCCTCACCTGGTTGAGGCGGTGAAACAAATCGCTGCGAAATGTTCCGGACTCGACGGCCTCTTCCAGGTTTTTGTTGGTGGCGGCGATGATGCGCGCGTCCACCGCGACCTTGCGCGTTCCACCCAGCCGGTAATAGGGCACGCCGTCCAGAACCCGCAGCAGTTTCACCTGCATCTTGGCGTCGAGCTCGCCGATCTCGTCCAGAAACAAAGTCCCGCCGTTGGCAAGTTCGAACATGCCGGTCTTTTGGCTGTCCGCGCCGCTGAACGCGCCTTTCTCGTAACCGAACAGCTCGCTTTCCACCAGGTGGTCGGGGAGCGCGCCGCAATTGATGTCCACCCAGGGCCGTTCGCAGCGCAGCGAGAAATTATGCAGTGCCCGCGCGACGATTTCTTTGCCCGAGCCGCTTTCGCCAACGATCAATGCCGTGGCGTTGGTGCGCGCGATTCTCTCCACCAGGCGGAACACATTCTTCATGCGCTCGCTTTTCACAACAGCGCCGCAAACAATGTGGCTCTCATCCTGCGCCTTCGCGGCCCTGATCTGATCCTCGGGGTACTGTAAGCCCGGTGCAGGGTCCTCCGGGTTCTGGCGAGGTACCGCGCGATGCACACTAAAGCGGCTGGCGTTCGAACCACCTAATGTATGCAGTTTCGCGGTCATCGCCATACCAGTAACATACGCTCCACGGGACCTGGATTCAATTCAATTGTGATCGTGAAAGTACTTCGTGTACCAAGATAGCAATAAGGTTATAGCTGCCGATAGTATCCTCGGCGCCAGGCGCGATATGGTTAATCGAAAGAGTAAACTGAGCCGTGTTAACCTTCGATAACTTGTTTCCCCTTAGAAGAACCTATTTAACGAAAAAGAACTTGTGATACGCGGCGTTCAACATACATCTTAAGTAGCGTGTCTGCCGGGCCGTTGTTGTCCGTCGAAATCTCAGCCGGCTATCGCGCGCGGCCCTCGGTGCTGCGCGGCGTCATGTTTGATATCGAGCCGGGCGAAATTGTCGGGCTGGCCGGCCAGAGCGGATCGGGAAAAAGCACAATGGCCCTGGCACTGATGCGGCTGCTGCACCTGAAAGGCGGGGTCGTGCGCGGCCGAATCCAGTTTGGCGGCCGCGACCTGATGGCTGCGACCGAGCGCCAGATGCAGAGCATCCGCGGCCGCGAGATGGCGCTCGTGCTGCAAAATCCAGTCTCGTCGCTGAACCCGGCGCTGCGCATCAGCGCGCAACTGTCGGAGGCTTGGGAAGCGCACAATCATGCGTCACGCGACCGTCGCGAAAGTTACATTCTGGAGACGCTGGCCGCGGTCAGCCTCAACGCCGACCGGCAGTTCCTCCGCCGTTATCCAGCCGAACTGAGCGTGGGTCAGGCGCAGCGCATCCTGATTGCGATGGCGATTCTGCATCGCCCCGCGCTGCTGATTGCCGACGAGGCCACCAGCGCTTTGGACGCGCTCACGCAATCCGAGATTCTGGCTCTGTTCAGCCGGCTGAGCAGGGAGTTGTCTATGGCCATCCTCTATATCTCCCACGACCTGCTCTCGATCGCCTCCCTGTGCCACCGCGCGGCCATCCTGCATGCAGGCGAGATCGTGGAATTCGAGCCGGTGGAACGTATTTTCCGCGAGCCCGCGCATCCGTACACCCGCCGGCTTGTCGACGCGATTCCAGCCTCACCGCCAGGGCAGCGCCATCCGGCTTTCGCCTGAGCCGGGTTATTGTTGTAGAAGTTTCTCGGCCACGTCCGGTGCGATATCGATCTTCACCTTCACCGTGCGGCTGTCCTGTGTCACGCGGATGCCGTTGAGCGCGCGCGTCAGATCCGGGCGGTTTTCCGGTACCCCGATGCGCAAGGCACCGGCGAGTCCACGCAATTGTTCGGAAAGACTTGTGGCGAGCGCTTCGCTGCGGCACTCGCCCACGGCAGCCGCGTGCAGCCCGCTGTGCAAATTCACCGTCAGGGTGGCGTCTTCGACGGACCTCAACACGCGATCCAGATTCCCGGCGTTTCCCATCTCGCGCAACGTCTCCGGCGTGAGTCCGCGCCAGCCGGAGACCACCGCCCAGACTTGCGCGTCGTCCGGTATCGATTGCGCGCGCTCCATTAATCCGGGCGGAGCGCTGTGCGCGCCGCTCTTGTAGCGGTCGATCGCTGAGCACACAACCGCACCGGCGCCGCCCAGAACCGTGTTCTGATCGGGAAACACCATCACCTCGCGCGCGTCTCTGGCGAAGAGCGTGAACCCCCGGTACGGCGTGGAAGTCAGATCGCCTGCTGGCCTGGTTCGAAAAACGCCGCGCGCCATGGCCAGCGTGTTCACCCCGTTCGTGGCCACCAGTAACTCTCGCATATCGCGAGCCGGATCGAAGCCCGACTCGGTGCGGAAGTTCTCGAATCGCGGCAGCCGATGTTCCGTGTCCAACTTCCGGTAGATCGGCGTTTCCCGCAGTTGGTCGACGCGCACTCCCACCAGCGCCACGGCGTCCTCGGGAATGAAGGCGGCGAGTGACGGATCGATCGGGCCACGTGAGGGCAGTCCCCTGCATGCAACCAATGCAAGGGAGAACAGCAGCAGGCACGCAATTCGTTTCTTCATGGATCCGCTGATACCTATTATGGCAGCGCTGGGCCCCAAAGCCGCTCGCACTGCGGGATAATCGGACAGAATGGTAGTGTCCGCGTCTGCTCCGTATCAACTGAAAGACAGTCTGTATAGCAGTCATGGTCTGTTGCTGGCCAGCCTGCCCTCCGATGGAGCCGGCCTCCGTGTACTGGATCTGGGCTGCGCAGGCGGCTACCTGAGTGCCATTCTCGCCGGGCGCGGTTACCACGTAACGGGTATTGATTCGCCGGGCGCCGCATGCGCCGGGTTTCCGGAATCCGTGGAGTTACTGGAAGCCGACCTCGACCGAGGCTTGCCAACCTTGAGCGGCCGCTTCGATTTCGTAATCTGCGCCGATGTGTTGGAGCACTTGCGGCGGCCCGCGTTGCTGCTCCGCGACTTGCAGGGAGTCCTGGCGCGCGGCGGAAAGCTCGCTGCTTCGTTGCCGAACAGCGGCCATGCCTACTTTCGCTGGACAGTCTTGCGAGGGCGTTTTCCGGCGGAAGACCGCGGTTTGTTCGATCGCACGCATCTGCATTTCTACACCTGGCGCGGCTGGAAAGACCTGTTCGGCGCGGCCGGTTTCCGCATCGTGACAGTCCGCTGCTCCGGCGTCCCCATGGGCTTGGCCCTGCCGCGATGGGAAGGCTCGACCGCGGTCCGCGCGCTCGAGCGAATGTCTTACGAATCGGCGCGCTGGTGGAAAGAAATGTTCGCTTATCAATTCATAGTGACCGCCTCGCCGGAGCTGGAAGTATGACGCGCAAGCCCAAAGTGGTCGTCGTGATGCCGGCCTACAATGCGGCCAAGACTCTACATATGACCTATGCCGATCTGCCGCGCGAGATGGTGGATCTGGTGATTTTGGTAGATGACGGCAGTTCAGACGAAACGGCGCAGATTGCGCGCGACATGGGGCTCGAGCTTTTCGTGCATCATCGCAATTATGGATACGGCGCCAATCAGAAGACGTGTTACCGCGAAGCGCTGAAAGCCGGCGCGGATATCATCGTCATGGTGCACCCGGACTATCAGTACGACCCGACCTTGTTGCCCGAGGTGGTCCGGCCGATCCAGGAGGGGCGCGCGGACGCCGTCCTGGGGTCCCGCCTGCTGGGAACCAATCCGATGAAGCAAGGGATGCCGTGGTGGAAATATGTCTCGAACCGCTTTCTTACCTGGCTGGAGAACTTGATTTTTGGATTGAAGTTGTCCGAATATCACACCGGTTACCGCGCCTTTCGCAGAGAAGTCCTGGAATCGGTCAACCTGGAAACGAACTCCGATAAGTTTATCTTCGATCAAGAGATTATGGCGCAGATGGTGGCGCTGGGCCTGCGCATCACCGAGGTGCCTGTGCCTACCCGTTATTTTGCGCAGGCTTCCTCCGCATCATTCTTCCAAAGTACGATTTACGGCTTTTCGATTCTGCTCGTGCTCGCCAGGTTCCAGTTCCACCGCTGGGGATGGGGTTATCACCGGCAATTCGATAGCCTGCAGCGGCGCTATCATGCCGGAGCGGAACCGGCGGGGCACAAAGGTTGAGTCTTGCGCCGGCTGAAGCTTCCTCTTGACCTGTTACTGGTCTTCCTGTTCGCCGCGGCTTTGATTCAGCCGCTTTTCCGGGCCACTTACTTACATGAGTGGGGATCGATTGAGAGCACCTTCATCGCTGACGGACGCTTTCTGAAAGATCACTGGCCGCACCCGCAATGGCAGCCCCTCTGGTATTGCGGCACGCGCTATGACTATATCTATCCGCCTGTCTTGCGATACGGCGTGGCTCTACTTTCCGGTTTGTGGGTCCCTGTCCGGGCCTATCATGTCTTCATTGCCCTGTTCTACTGCCTGGTGGCGGCGGGCGTTTATTTCCTCGTGTGGGTGATGAGCCGGTCGCGAGGCTCCGCGTGGCTGGTGGCGGTGGCGTCGACGCTGGTGTCACCCGTCTTCCTTCTAATCCCCTGGCGCTCAACGTATCTGACTCCGTGGCGTCTGTGGGTTCTGCTCGCCAACGGCGAAGGCCCACACATATCTTCCGTAGCTTTACTGATGTTTGCACTCGCATTCAGCTGGCTGGCGATCGAGCGGCGCCGGCTAATTTACCTGGCTTCTGCCGCGATCCTCTGCGCCCTCGTGGCTCTGACCAACTTCTATGGCGCGACCGCCTTAGCGATCCTCTATCCCATTCTGGTCTGGAGTTTGTGGGTCACCCATCGCGACAATCGGACGTGGCTCACCGCCGCCGGAATCCCAGCCCTGGCTTATGGCCTGTCAGCATTCTGGCTGGTTCCTTCCTACCTGAGAGCGACGATCGAGAACCTGCAGTACGTGACGTCGCGCGGCAACTTCCGGTCTCTCGCCATTCTCGCCGCAGTGGCCGCGGTGTTCGTGCTGTGCTCGCTCCTGTTTGCCTCCAGCAGGCCCGAGCGAGCCTACGCAACGTTCCTTTGCGGCAGTCTGCTGATCCTGTCGGTGTACGTCTGGGGCCACTTCCATTCCATTCGCGTGGTTGGCGAGGCGCACCGCCTCTCGCCGGAAACCGACACCATCATGATTATGGCTGCAGCCGAGGTACTGCGCCGGCTCTGGCGCAGCCCGGCACGCTGGAGACGGGCGACTGCGGTGTCTGTCGTGCTATTCGGGGCGATACTTGCGCGCCACTATGTCCGCCACGCCTGGGACATCTATCCTCGCGAACCGGACTACCGGCAACGCGTGGAGTATCGCATGCCGGACTGGATCGGTGCGCACCTCCCCCACGCGCGCACCTTCGTGTCCGGATCCGTCCGATTCTGGTGGGACACGTGGCACGATCTGGCTCAAGTGGGTGGCGGATCCGAACAGGGGCTGACGAATCCACATGTCATACCGGCCAATTGGGAGGTGCTGTTGGGGCCAGACCCGGAACTGGCCGTTCGGTGGTTGAAGGCGCTGGGCGCCGACGCGGTGATTGTGGACGGAAAGCCATCTGAAGAGGTCTATCACGACTTTCCCAACGCCGCTAAGTTCGACGGCGTGCTGCCGCTTCTGTACGACGATCATCAAGGCAACCTGATCTACGCTGTTCCGCGGCGTTTTCCGTCACTGGCGCGGGTCGTCGATCGCGCGCAGTTGGCGGCGGTGCAGCCTCTCGAACAATCGAATCTGGACCGGTTGCGAGCTTACACCGCGGTCATCGAAGACGGACCGGATGCGCCGGCCACGACCTCCTGGGAGGGAACCGATCGCATCCGCGTGCAGGCGCGCGTAGCGCGGGGCCAGTCGATCTTGCTGCAAATGACTTACGATCCGGCGTGGCACGCTTATATGCACGGACAGGCACTCATTGTCAGTAGAGATCCGGGTGCGGACTTTAGTGTCATCGATGTACCGCCCGGAGACGATGACCTCACTGTTGTCTTTGAAACCCCGCTTGAAAATCGGATCGGACAAGTGATTACGTGGCTTTCGCTCGTGATCGTCGCGGCACTGTTCGCCACAGGCCTGCGAGCAGCCACAGCAGGCCCGCGCCTATCGCCAGGCGCTGAATAATCCGCGCCCATCGGCCTTCGGCTCCGCCATCGTACTTGAGGTCAATCGGGCACGGTCCATCGCATCGCGGCTCCACCACTAACTGTCCGAGCTTGTCGCCCCATAAGTGTACCGGACGGCCGCTTACAGAAGCGTTCCAGCCATCGTCCCAAGTAATCTGTACGCTCAGGATCTGTCCGGGGCGCATGTTTGCCGTCACACTGGCTTCACTGGGTGCGCGCCAGTGAAACTCGGCGGCCGGATAGGCCGGATTGTCGAGCGCCGCGAGATACGGTTGCAGAGCTGCGGAACTATAAGCCGCGGGTACGCTCCGCACTAAATCGCCAGGTTGCATCACGTGGGCGAGTGAGCCGGAACTGTGTGGAATGGCATAGATGACGTCGCCGCCGTTCCGCCAGAGTTCCGCCAGACCCGCGAACCTTTCCGGATGCATGATCGGATGGTAATACTCGGCGCTATCTTTGCCGCCGGCGACCAGGGCGTCCACGCCGAGAGCGCGCATATAATCGACGGCAACCTGCCGCTGCTCCCCGACGAAGATCTGGAAAATGACGTCAGGCAACAGGCCGTTCACGATGCCGTTGTCGAAGCCACCGCCGATCTGGGGCGAGTCGCTAAAGGCGTTCAGCCAAAACCCGATGCTTCCCTGGGCGAAGACACGCCCGCCCGGCAGATTGCGATCGAGCCACCGTGCAGCCTGGTATTCGATGGTCTGGCGGATATCTATGGGTTGCTCCAATTGGCGGGCGGCATGCCGCTGTAGTTTAACGATGGGCACACAGATCAAAATGGCAGCCAGCGCCAAAGCGACTGCGGCGCGGCGACTCAGGCGTGCGATCAGCGGCCAGACGGCAAAGGGCGCCGCCAAGCTGAACGCCATGTCCATCTCCATTTGATAACGTCCGGCCTGTGGCGCGGCCGAAAGCCCGAACCAGTAGTCGCCCAGCACCACTGGCGCCGTTATGAGCAGGAACAGCAACGCGAACCGTATGTGACGAGGCACTCGCCAGCGGGCCATGATCCAGGCGGCCAGCAGGAAGAGCAACGCCACGCCGCAGGTGAGCAATCGGTTGGCGCCCTGGAACTTGTAATCGCGAGCGATGCGCGGCGCGTTAGCGCGAATAACGCCGATCGTGGCCGGAGAAAGCCACGGCACCACCAGGGCGTACGCATATAACCCGGCCGCGCCCATGCGGACCCACACAGAAATGGGCTTGTGTTTGATCGGCAAACCCGCGAACAGGTAAGCCGCCATCGCCATGGCGAGCGCCATTCCACCGAGCCAATTCGTCATCGGCACACTGGCAACCGCGAGCACCGCGGCCAGCCAACACCAGGGCCTGCGTTGCTCAAGCGCAACATGCACCATGCCGATCGCCAGCGCCACAAGGCAGACGGATGTGATATGCGGACCTTCTCCGAAGTGCAGCAGGACCTCCAGCCGGTGCGGCGCGAAGTATCCGCCCGTGGGCGGACGCCACTGTTTTACCAGCAGGCAGGTCAGTGAGACGAGCGAGTAACTCACGCCCGCGGCGAAGGCGCAGGCGCGGCTGCCGCACAGACGCCATGCGGTCCAGAACAGCGCCACCGGCGCGAGGGAATAGGCGAGCGCAGTCACAAAGTGATGCGCAAGTCCGGCAGAGACGCCGGTGAGATTGATCACCAGCGCACAGATCCAATGCAGCAACGGCGGATAGGTATCGGCATAGGGGATGCCGCCGTACCACAGCGGGAACCATCCCATGTCCCGCCAATGCTGCGATGCGTAACGCGCCAAGCCGATGTACACGCCCTCGATGGACCCCATGTGCACCGTGTACTCGATGCGAAACAGGCGCAAGGTCAGGTAAGCATTCAGGGCGAACAGCGCGGCCGCGCAGCCCAGAGTCCTGCCGGCCTGGCGGAACTTCATCCCCGCACCGTTTCGAGAATCGCTTCGACGAGCCCGTCCACTGTGAAAACGGCCGCTTCGACGGCGACATCGATGCCGAGCTTGCGGGCAGTCGCGGACGTGACCGGTCCGATGGAGGCCACCTTCACGCCCCGGATGGCATCCGCCCCCGCCATTACGACGAAGTTCTGAACCGTCGACGAACTGGTGAACGTGATCCAATCCGGCCTCCAGGCCGGATCGAAGGCCGCTGACGGAACGCCGGTGCGATAAGCCTCCACCACGTCGACCTGCGCGCCGCGCCGTGCCAACTCTACCGGCACCAGGTCGCGCGCCACGGCGGCCCGCGGCAGCAGGATGCGGCGGCCTGCCAGGTCGTGCGCGGCAAAAGCGGCGAGCAGTCCTTCCGCGACGTATTCCGCACCCATCAGATCGACCCTCAGGTGTAGCCCTTCGATGGCGGCGCGGGTCGCCGGGCCGATGGCGCAAATCCGCGCGCGCAGCGCCCGCAGATCCGTGGACGAGCGGTCCAGGCGATCGAGAAAAAAGCGCACGCCGTTGGCGCTGGTAAAGATCAACCAGTCGTAAGATGCCAGATCGGCAACCGCCCGGTCGAGCGGTCCGTAATCGGCGGCCGGCTGGATCTCGATGGTCGGAAACTCGATCGCCTCCGCACCGAGCGCGCGCAATTTCGCGGAGAGCGTGCCGGCCTGTTCGCGGGCGCGCGTCACCACGATGCGCCGCCCGAACAGCGGCAGGCGCTCGAACCAGTTGAGCTTCTGGCGCATCGCCACCACCTCGCCAACGATGATTGTGGCCGGCGGTTTCAGGTCTTGTGAGTGGATGAGCGCGGGCAGCGTGGCCAGCGTTCCGGCGAGTGTGTGCTGGTCCGCGCGCGTGCCCCAGCGCACCGCCATCGCGGGCGTATCGGCGGCGCGCCCGTGCGCGATCAATTCACGGGCGATGGCTTCGAAGCTGGTCAAGCCCATGAAGATGACGAGCGTCTCGCTCGCGCCGACTTTGCTCCAGTCGATGGCCGCCAAGTCGTGGCCCGTCACGAAGGTCACCAGCTTGCTGTGGTCGCGATGCGTCAGCGGCACGCCGGTGTATGCGGCGATGCCTAAGGGCGAGGTAACACCGGGTACGACTTCGAATGCCACGCCCGCCGCGGCCAGGGCCTCGGCCTCTTCACCGCCGCGTCCGAAAACGAACGGATCGCCGCCCTTCAACCGCACGACGTTCAATCCGCGCCGCGCGCGCTCGATCATCATGGCGCAAATCTCGTCCTGGCTGAACGCGTGGGTGGACTTCTTCTTGCCTACGTAGATACGCTCGGCGCTCGCCGGAGCGTGATCCAGCAGTGCGGGATTCGCCAGGTGATCGTGAAGGACCGCGTCCGCCTGTTCGAGCACGCGGCGGCCCTTCAGCGTGATGAGCTCTGGATCGCCCGGTCCCGCGCCCACCAGGTAGACTTTGTTCATCCGTAGACGTTCTCCAGGATCTCTGCGGCGCCCGCGGAGAGCAGCGCTTCGCCCAATTCGCAGCCGATCTGCGCGGCGTCCAGGACGGAACCCTCAGCGTGCCGGCGGATGAACTGCGCGCCGTCCGGCGAGGCCACCACGGCCTGCAAAAACAGGTGCTCGCCGGTCACCGTCGCGTAAGCTCCGATGGGCACCTGGCAGCCTCCTCCCAGAGCCGCCAGAAGAGCGCGCTCGGCAGTCACTGCGAAGCGCGTGGCGGCATGGTCGAGCTCCGCGCAGGGCTGCGCGTGCCCCGCCGCGGTTTCGATCGCCAACGCGCCCTGGCCCACCGCGGGACACACGACGTCGGGTGGCAGCAACTCGGCAATCCGGTCCTCCCAACCTAGCCGCCGCAAGCCCGCGGCCGCCAGCACGATGGCGTCATATTGCCCGGCATCCAGCTTGCGCAAGCGCGTATCCAGATTGCCGCGCACGGACTCGATCGCAAGATCGGGCCGCTGTTGGCGCAATTGCGCCGCGCGCCGTAATGAGCTGGTGCCCAGCTTGGCCCCTTTAGGCAGATCGCCGAGGCGCCGGCCCACCATCGCATCGCGCGCGTCTTCGCGTTCCGGCGTGGCGGCCAAAACCAGTCCGGCGGGCAACTCGGTCGGCAGATCCTTCAGGCTGTGCACGGCCAGATCCGCGCGGCCATCGAGCAGCGTTTCTTCGATTTCCTTGGTGAACAGCCCTTTCGATCCCACCTGCGCTAACGGGACGTCAGTGATCTTGTCGCCCGTCGTGTGGATGATCTCGATGCGGCTCGGGTGGCCCAAATCCGCCAGCTTCTTCTGAACCCAGCGCGCCTGCCACAACGCCAGTTGCGAACCTCTGGATGCGATCACGAGCATGATTCTAGTCTTGCAGGTGAAACACCTTGCGGATGGCGGCAATCACCGGCGCGCCATCCGGACGCCCGGCCTGCAGTCGCAGTTCGGAAATCGGCCCGTGCGCCACTTTGTTGATGATGCCGCGCGTCAGCATCTCCCAAGCCTCCTCCTGTTCGCGCGTGAGCGGGCCATACTTATGGCGGACTCTCTCGATTTCCGCCTGCCGGATGCGCTCCAGTTCCTCCTGCAGAGAGATGATTGTGGGCGTGATCTCCTGCACCTTGAGGCGAGCCATCATGCGCTCCACCTCCTGCTGCACGATCTCCTCGGCGCGCTCGGCCTCTTTCTGCCGCTCGCGCAGATTGGCGTTGACCACTTCCTGCAGGTCGTCGATATCGTACAGGAAGACATTGTCGAGATCGTTCACCGCCGGTTCGATGTTGCGCGGCACTGCGATATCGATGAGAAACATCGGCCGGTTGCGCCGCGCGCCGATCACGCGGTGCATCTCGTCCTTGTGTAGGATGTAATGCGGCGCGCCGCTCGAAGCGATCAGGATATCGACTTCCGGCAACATGGCGACGAACCGCGTGTAATCGACCGGCGTGCCCTGAAACAGTTTGGCCATCTCCACCGCGCGTTCATACGTCCGGTTCGTGACGAAGACGTGCGTCGCGCCGGAGCGGCGCAGATGGCGAGCGGCTAACTCGGACATCTTCCCCGCGCCCACGATCATGACCGTGCGATTGTTGAGCGAGCTGAAAATCTTGCGCGCCAGTTCCACCGCGGCATAGCTGACGGACACCGCCATCTGCCCGATGCCCGTCTCCGAGCGCACCCGCTTGGCCACGCTGAAAGCCCGTTCCAGCAGACCTTCGAGCCAGCCGCGCAGCGCTCCCTGGTTCTTCGCGATGCCGTAAGCATTCTTCAGTTGCCCCAGGATCTGCGGCTCGCCGAGCACCATGGAATCCAGGCTGGACGCCACACGGAACAAATGGTGAATGGCGTTCTGCCCTTCGTGCCGGTAAAGATACGGCTCGATGCTATCGGGCGCCACCAGCCGCGATTCCTGCAGAAACGCATCGACCACTGCTTGCGGATCGGCGCTGTCTTCCGTTGTCACTGTGATCTCGACGCGGTTACAGGTGGAAAGAATGCAAGCTTCCGTCACTCCCTCGCGGGATTGCAGCGCACGCAGCGCATCCGGCAGCGCGGGCTCCGGAAACGCCAGACATTCCCGGATCTCGACCGGCGCCGTCTTGTGGCTGACGCCTGTGACCAGCAGTTTCATGGTTTCAGCAGTAAGTGCCCCAACCGTGCGTGCGCGGCCCACGTGATAGCCGAGAGGCCTACCACGACGATCACCATGATGGCGGCCTTGCGGCCGCGCCATCCGGCGGTGACGCGCACAAATAACATGGCCAGGTAGCATCCCCAGGTGATGAACGAAATGGCGATGGCCGGCTGGCTGATCCATTGCGTCTTGTGCTCGATGAACGTCCAGGTAGTGGCCGCGATGACCGCCAGGGTCATGAGCACGAAGCCCAGCGCCATGGAACGCGAGATCAACTCGTCCAGAAGGCCGAGCGGCGGCAGGCGATAATAGAGCTTGCGCGGCTTCTTGCGCTTCAGTTCGCGCTCCTGGAACAGGTACAGCAGCGAGGCTCCTGCGGTGAATGCCAGCGCCGCGAAGCCCAGCAGCACCAGCGTGATGTGCACGTCGAGCCAGGCATTGCGAATGGCCGG